>CP113940.1:1085625-1447500 GCA_029392475.1 Streptococcaceae bacterium ESL0687 | reverse complement strand
AAGTCAGGAATAGGAAGAGCAATTCAACATCAAAAGCATGCCCTGGAACTTGCGGGTATCGATTATACCACTAATAAACATGAGGACTATGATATAGTTCATATTAATAGCTACGGCCTAAAAAGTTATCTTTTAATGAAAAAGGCTAAAAGAAATGGTAAAAAAGTTATTTATCATGGGCATTCAACCAGAGAAGATTTTAAGAATTCTTTTATAGGATCAAATCTTATGGCTCCTTTTGTTGGTAAATATCTGGCCTTTTTATATAAACAGGCTGATATGGTTATAACTCCCACAGAATATTCAAAATCGCTGATTAAGGGTTATGGAGTCGAATGTCCTATTCTAGCAATTTCCAATGGAATTGATTTAAAGGAATATGGTCCTAAAAAGGACAAGGAAGAAAAATTTAAGCAGTATTTTAATATTAAAGATGGTGAAAAGGTAGTAATTTCAGCTGGTCTTTATTTTTACCGCAAGGGGATTGATGAATTTGTAAAGGTTGCTGAAAGGATGCCTGATGTACGATTTATTTGGTTTGGTTACTCAAATCCTTATACTATTCCGCGTAAAATAAGAAATATTGTAAGAAAAAATCATCCCTCAAATGTTGAATTCCCAGGATATATTAAGGGTGACATTTATGAAGGTGCCATGACGGCAAGTGATGCTTTCTTTTTTGCCAGCAGAGAAGAGACAGAAGGAATTGTTGTCTTGGAAGGACTTGCTAGTCATCAAAATGTTCTGGTAAGAGATATTCCTGTATTTGACGGATGGCTAGACGATAGCCAGGTGACAAAAGGACGATCAGTTGAAGAGTTTTCTGAAGAATTAAGGGCTATAGTAAATGGACAAATTGATAAAAAGGAAGAAGGCTATAAGGTTGCTGAGAGTAGATCCCTTGATAAGGTAGCTTACCAGTTGGCTGATGCTTATAGGCAGGTGAATGAATTATGAGAATAGGTATTTTTACAGACACTTACTTTCCCCAGGTTAGTGGGGTAGCAACCAGTATAAAAACGCTTAAAGAGACCTTGGAAACCATGGGACATGAGGTCTACATCTTTACAACAACGGATCCCCATTCAAATGACAGTGATGATCCGACTATAATTAGACTACCAAGTGTTCCTTTTATTTCTTTTACAGATAGAAGAATAGTTATGAGGGGACTCTTCCACGCTAATAGCATTGCTAAAAAGCATAAACTTGATATTATTCATATTCAAACGGAGTTTGGTGTCGGATATTTAGGTAAATTTGTAGCTTCTCAGTTAGATATTCCAGTTATCCATACCCTTCATACAAAATATGAGGATTATGTTCATTACATAGCTAAGGGTCATTTAATCCATCCAGGAATGGTTAAATATATGATGAAAGTTTTTCTTTATAAAATGGATGGTCTTATTTGTCCAAGTGCTATGGTTGCTGAGACAGTTGATGGTTACGGAATTAAGATTCCTCGTAGGATAATCCCAACGGGAATTGAACTTGATAAATTTAATAGGCCTGATATAACAGAGGAAAAGGTTAAGGAATTTAGAGAAAAATTAGGAATTTCCGAAGATGAGACCATGCTTTTGAGTATTTCAAGGATATCTTATGAGAAGAATATTCAAAAGGTAATTGAGGCTATGCCAGATGTTATTCGTGAGGTTCCTGTAAAGCTTATTGTCGTAGGAGATGGCCCTTATAGGGAAGATCTTGAGAAATTAGTTGAGAAATTGAACATTGGAGACTATGTTTCATTTATGGGAATGGTTCCTTCAGATGAAACAGCTTATTATTATCATGCAGCTGACTTTACAATTAGCGCTTCAACAAGTGAGACTCAAGGATTAACCTATATTGAAAGTCTAGCATCAGCTACTCCAATTATTGCCAGTAACAATTCTTATTTGAGGGGGCTAGTTTCAAATAAAATGTTTGGTAGTCTCTTTGATGAAGATCAAAATTTGGCTCAGGTAACAATTGATGCGGTGAAAAATACTCCGCAAATGAATCAGGAGTTACTATCAGATAAGCTTTATGAAATTTCTGCTGAGAACTTTGGCGAAAAGGTTTATGAATTTTATTTAGATACAACTATTTCTTATAAATTTAATGGCAAAATCAAGGATGAGTCTTTATCTGAAATGGTTTTAAAAAGTCCAATAACTATTATCAAGGGAGTTGCTCGAACTCCAAAACAGGTAGCAAAATTTGCGAAAAAAGCTGGTGGTCTTCTGAAAAAACAGCCTGAAAATAGTAATGAAATTTGGACTGATTTTGATGAAGATTAGTTTTAATCCTCTGAAAATCTTGGTTTGTACAGGGACAATTTAGGTATTTTTTTGATTAGATTGCTGATATTGTTTGATTATTATGGTAGAATTACAAGAGATAATTAATTTAAATAAAAGGAAGAAAATATGAAATCACATTTAGTAGCAATCATTAGCCGCCTTACAGCAATGGTTGAAGGTGAGAATGAAAAGGAATCACGTAACTTTGAACGTGAAGGACTAGTAGTTGCAGAAGTTACTTATGAAAGAGAAACTGAAACTTTCACTTTAAAATATTCTGAAACAAAAGAACTTGCAACATTTGATAGCATCGACCTTGTAGCTATTGAACTTTTCGAGTTACTTTACTAATAAAAAAGACCTGTCAGTCTTATCTGATGAGGTCTTTTTTGTTAACTCCGTTTTCTTGAAGAAATTTTTCTTTTTGCTTCCGGTTTAGCTTCTTTTTAAACCAATATTCACGTTTTAGGGCCTCGTTTTTACTATCAAAGGATTCCCAGTAGATTAATTTCACTGGAAGTCTGGCTTTAGTATACTTGGCGCCGCATCCCTTATTATGGGTCTTAATTCGTTTAGCTAAATCAGTTGTATAGCCCCCGTAAAAGCTCCGGTCTTTACACAGGAGCACATAGAAATAGGCCTTATTCTTGTCCATAGTAAATCTGAAAAACTTCCTTAGTATATGAGCCATCCTCTTCATGAATAATTAGAGGTGGTAGAATTTGCTCCCCTCCCTTTCGGCCGTCTTTAATGGCATCAATGAGAAGAATATTTGCATTGGCATTTTTTTTAGGGTAAACAAACTGAATTCGTTTGGGAATAATATTTCGTTCAATCATTTTTTGGCAGATTTCAAAAAATCGATCTGGTCTGTGGACCATGGCAAGGTGGCCATTAGTTTTCAGTAATTTTTGAGAAATATCTAAAATTTCATCTAGGTTGGTTGTAATTTCATGACGAGCCATGGTGTAATGCTTGTTATCATTAATATTAGATTCAGGATCGACCTTGAAGTAGGGTGGGTTACATAAAAGGAGGTCAATGCTTGAAGGCTTTAGGTAATTAAGGGAATTTTTCAGGTCATCATTAATGACAGTGACTTGTTCTTCAAGCCCATTAAGGTTAACAGATCTTTGAGCCATATCAGCAAGTCTTTCCTGGAGTTCTATTTCATAGATGGGCACCTTGGTTTTACTGCTGACAAAAAGTCCAACAGCTCCGTTACCTGCACACATATCTACAATCTTAGCATTTTTTTTAGGAATTCTTGGAAATCTACTAAGTAGGACTGAGTCAATTGAATAGCTAAAAACGTCTTTATTTTGGATAATTTTTACATCGGATGAATGGAGTTGATCAACTCGTTCTCCGTCCTTTAAAATTTCTATAGTCATGCAAGTATTATAGCAAATTATTAGAAGGGAGGCATTAGAAAGGAAGCTAGAACTACCTGTTCTTATTGCCATTATAATGAATTTATTATACAATTGATTGACTAATAAAAGGCATGGTGATTATATGTTTTATGCATTCTTAAGAAATTTGGTAACATTTATACTTTATGTGGTTAATGGTAAGGCCGATTTTCATAATGTTAACAGGGTTCCAGATAAATCAGAAAATTATATCCTAGTTGCTCCTCACAGGAGCTTGTGGGATCCGGTCTATTTGGCTTATGCGACTAGACCTAAGCAGTTTATTTTTATGGCCAAAAAGGAGTTATTTAAAAATAAACTTTTTGCCTGGTGGATTAAAAAATGTGGAGCCTTTCCAGTAGACCGAGCAAATCCAGGGCCAAGCGCCATTAAAATTCCCGTTAAGGCCTTAAAGGAAAGTGATAAGTCACTTGTTATGTTTCCGACAGGAAGCCGTCATTCTGATGATATAAAAGGCGGTGTTCTTGTTATTGCTAAAATGGCTAAGGTTAGAATTGTTCCAGCAGTCTATCAAGGTCCTATAAGCTTTAAGGATTTACTGAAGCGGAAAAAGGTTAAACTAAATTTTGGTGAGCCAATTGACGTATCAGATATTCCAAGGGCTAATGAGGCAGGAGTAGAAGAAGTAACCAAAAGAATAAACAAGGCCTTTAAGGATTTGGATGCAGAATTAGATCCAAATTATAAGTATATTCCCAAATAATGAAGAAAATTAGCACTCAAGATATTTAAGTGCTAATTTTTTTGATTTTAAAGGTCAAAAATGGTAAAATGAGGATATAGTTGAAATTAAAATATGATGATAATATAAACGAGGTATAAAGATGGCAGAAAAAAGGGATTATTATGAGGTCTTAGGTGTTTCTAAGACAGCAAGTGATGATGAATTAAAAAAAGCATATAGAAAACTCTCAAAAAAATATCACCCAGACATTAATAAGGATGCAGGTGCTGAAGATAAATATAAGGAGATTCAAGAAGCTTATGAAACCTTAAGTGATTCTCAAAAACGCGCAGCCTATGACCAATATGGTTTTGCTGGAGCCCAAGGTGGTTTTGGCGGAGGAGCTGGCGGTTTTGATGGCTTTGATGGTTTCTCAGGATTTTCAGGCGGCGGCTTTGGCGGTTTTGAAGACATCTTTTCTAGTTTCTTTGGTGGAGGCGGAGGAGCGCAAGCTAATCCAAATGCTCCGCGTCAAGGTGACGACTTACAGTATAGGATTAATTTAAGCTTTGAAGAAGCTGTCTTTGGTGTAGAAAAAGAAATCAAATACAACAGGGAAGAAATTTGTCATACCTGTCACGGAAGTGGTGCTAAACCTGGAACAGAGCCTATTGTTTGTCCTAAATGTCACGGAAGTGGTCAAATTCAGGTTGCCCGTGATACTCCAATTGGCCGTGTTATGACTACAGCTACTTGTGATGTTTGTCATGGTACAGGTAAAGAAATTAAAGATCCATGTCCAACATGTCATGGAAGTGGCCGTGAAAAGGTTGTTCATAAGGTTAAAGTCAAGGTTCCTGCTGGGGTTGAAACTGGTCAACAAATAAGACTTGCTGGTCAAGGTGATGCAGGTATTAACGGAGGTCCTTACGGAGATCTTTATGTAATCTTTAATGTTCAAGATAGTCCTAAATTCAGAAGAGAAGGTAGTGAAATTTTCTATGACTTACCAATAAGTTTTGTACAAGCTACCCTTGGAACAGAGCTTGAGGTTCCAACAGTTCACGGAAATGTAAAACTTAAAATTCCTGCTGGAACTCAAACAGGAACCAAATTCCGTCTTAAAGGAAAAGGTGTTCCTCGTCTTAACGGAAGTGGTAATGGAAATCAAACTGTTATCGTTAACCTAGTAACTCCTAAGAAGATAAATGATGAACAACGTAAAGCTCTAGAAGCATTTGCTAAGGCAGGTGGCGAAAACGTTCATCCTCAAAAAGAAGGTTTCTTTGATAAATTAAAAAAGGGCTTTGAATAATAGATAGTGATTTAGAGAGGGACTTAGGTCCCTTTTAATATGGAAAGAATATGGGTATAATAGCTATATGAATATTGAAAATTATAAACCAGATTTTTTATTGGAAGCAGTTTACCAATTAGATGCTAAAAGTTTAAAAAAACATCAGATAAAAAGTGTCCTAGTTGATTTAGATAATACTCTAATTGCTTGGGACAATCCTGAGGGTAGTGCAGAACTTCGCGCTTGGCTTAAGGAGATGAAAGAAGAAGGAATAAAAGTAATTGTTGTTTCTAACAATACCCATAAAAGAGTAGGTCATGCTGTAAGAAATTTTGACGTTCCTTTTGTTAGTAGGTCCATGAAACCTTTTACCAGAGGTATAAAAAAAGCCTTGAAAATCCTTAATGAAAGACCAGAAAATGCAGTCATGGTTGGAGATCAGTTGATGACGGATATTAGAGCAGCTCATAGGGCAGGTTTGCGAAGTATTCTTGTTAAACAACTTGTGGAAAGTGATTCTTGGCAGACAAAATTTAATAGGGCACGTGAACGTAGGGTTCTGAAGAAAATAGTTGACCAGGACGGTCCACTTGAGTGGAAGAATAGAATTTAAGATTTTTATGGGTAAATATTCGACTGGCTGGATATATTTTCATATAATTGACTGTAATTACTGAAAACTATTGAGTAAAAATTGAAAATTAGGGAGTTTTATGAAAAAAGTTTTAACCATTGCAGGATCCGATTCAACAGGGGGTGCAGGAATCCAAGCTGATCTTAAAAC
The DNA here is from genome assembly GCA_029392475.1 of Streptococcaceae bacterium ESL0687. Classification (NCBI taxonomy): domain Bacteria; kingdom Bacillati; phylum Bacillota; class Bacilli; order Lactobacillales; family Streptococcaceae; species Streptococcaceae bacterium ESL0687. The sequence continues at coordinate 1,441,031 of CP113940.1, read as the reverse complement.
CTTTGAGGAATATGGTCTATTTGGAATTTCAAGTATTACCTCAGTTGTGACCATGGATTATGATAATTCTTGGAAGCATAAGGTAACAGATCTTGGTAGTGACTTACTTGCTAATCAGTTGAAGTCAGCACTTGCAGGAAATAAGATTAGTGCTGTTAAAACGGGTATGATGGCAAGTTATGAAAATGCAAGGGTTGCAAGTGAGTTTATTGACCAATATGCTTGTGAAAAATTACTTGTTGATCCAGTTATTGCCTGTAAGGGGACAGCACAAATCCTTCAACCAGAAAGCCTTGAAGGTCTTAAAGAATACTTGCTTCCAAGGGCTCTAATTACGACCCCTAATCTTATTGAAGCTGGAATTTTGTCTGGACTGGGAGATCTTAAGACGGCAAGTGATATGAGGGAGGCCGCAAAAAGAATTACTGATTTAGGTCCCAGTCAAGTTTTAGTTAAGGGTGGCCATAGATTAGGAATTGATAAGGCTCTTGATATTTACTATGACGGTAGTGACTTCTATGAACTTGAGGGAGAGCTTTACCAGACGGACTTTAATCACGGGGCAGGTTGTACCTTGGCAGCTGCCATTACAGCAGGTATGGCAAAGGATATGAAGATGCTTGATGCTCTTTTGCTGGCTAAAAGTTTTGTTGCAGCTGCTATTGAAGATGGAATTGAGATTAATAAATACCTGGGCCATGTTTGGCACGGAGCTTATAATCATGCAGAAAAGAGGATAAAGGGTTAATAATGAGGAATAAAAAGATTCAGGGTACTGTTTTAGTAGCTATATTTGCAAGTTTAGTGGTTATTGCTACTAGTATAAAGATTCCCCTACCAACGGGTGCTTTTGTCCATTTGGGGAATGCCACCTTACTTCTGGCAGTCTTGCTTTTGGGCTATTTTAAAGGATCTTTAGCAGGAGGACTTGGTTTTGCTATTTTTGATGTTTTAAATGGATATGTCAGCGAGGCACCATATTTCATAGTAGAAGCTTTTATTGTTGGTGGAGCAGCTTATTTAGCCTTCTTGTATTTTAAGAAAAATCCAAAGAATGTTGGTCAATTATTTGTCATCGGGCTTGTAACTGGTCTTGCTAAACTGGGCATGACTTTTTTAAAAAATTTAGTTATCCAACTATATCTGGGTCAAGGATTTGAGGTTTCTGCTAGTTTAGCCCTTGCAAAATTACCTGCCACCCTTATTAATATAAGTATTACAATTGTTGCTGTATGTTTACTTTACTTCCCTTTAAGAAGTGCTATGCGAGCATTAAAATTACAGGATTAAAATTAGGTAAATTCTACTAGTCCCAAGTCTTTTCAAGTGGTTAAGCTTGGGGCTTTTTGGTATAATGAGAATATGAATAAATTAGATTTGAAAGACTTACACTGTATTGGTTGCGGGGCAACCTTACAGGTAGACAACGATAAACAATCTGGCTATACGCCAAAGTCTGCAATTGAGAAGGGACTTGAAACAGGAGAGCTTTACTGTCAGCGCTGTTTCCGCCTGCGCCACTACAATGAGGTAGCAGATGTTGAGATGACTGATAAGGACTTCCTCCGCCTGCTTAATGAGCTTGGAAACACTGATGCCCTAATCGTAAACGTGGTTGATATTTTTGACTTTAACGGTTCTGTTATTCCGTCCCTCCACCGTTTTGTCCAAAATAACGACGTACTTCTAGTCGGAAATAAAAAAGATGTCCTACCGCACGCTGTTGGAACTAGGAAACTTACCCAGTGGTTAAAGGAGCGAGCACACGAAGCAGGACTTCGCCCTATTGATGTGGTCCTAACTAGCGCCTTCAACCAAGATGATGTAAGAAACTTGATGGAAAAAATTGATGAGTACCGAAAAGGTCGCGACGTCTACGTGGTTGGGGTAACAAATGTTGGTAAATCAAGCCTGATCAACTCAATCATTAAGATTGCTACAGGAGAAGAGGATGTTATTACAACTAGCCGCTTCCCGGGAACAACCCTTGATAAAATTGAGATCCCGCTTGATGAAGAAAGTAATCTGGTTGACACACCGGGGATCATCCACCACCACCAGATGGCTCATTACCTTGGTAAAAAAGATCTCAAGCTAATCAGCCCAAGTAAGGAAATTAAGCCCGTAACCTACCAGCTTAATCCGGAACAGACCCTCTTTTTAGGAGGACTTGCTCGTTTTGATTATCTGCAGGGGGAAAAACAAGGGTTCACAGCCTATTTTGCCCGTGACCTAAAACTACACAGGACAAAACTTGAGGGTGCAAGTGACTTCTATGAAAAACACGTCGGTGGTCTTTTAACTCCGCCGCAAAAAGATGAGGTCGCTGAGTTTCCAAAACTCCGCCGGGTTGAATTTTCAATCAAGGAAAAAACTGATATCGTCTTCTCAGGACTAGGATGGATTCGTATGGCTCAACCTGGAGTCGTAGCCTGCTGGGCCCCTGAAGGAGTCGACATATTAACAAGAAAGAGTATTATTTAAATGGCATTAACTGGAAAACAAAAAAGATATTTAAGATCTGAAGCCCATCACTTAAACCCAATCGTTCAAGTCGGAAAAAATGGCTTAAATGATGAGGTTAAAACAAGTATTCGTAACGTCCTTGACGCCCGCGAACTTATCAAGGTGACCCTTCTACAAAATACTGATGAGACTGTGGAAACTGTGGCAGAAGCCATGGAAGAAATGGGATTTGATGTGGTTCAAGTAATCGGCCGCATGGTCGTTCTTTACAAGGTTTCTGAACGTAAGGAAAATCGTAAAATTTCTCAAAAGGTTAAAAGCCTTTAAGAAGGAAAGTAGGCTAGGAAGATGCCCTTTGAATTATTGACACCTTTTACAAAGGTTAAACCCTATCAGGAAGAAAAAAATAATCGTAGACAAATTGGAATTTTTGAAGGATTTTTTAATCCTGTTCATAATGGGCACTTGCTGATTGCTGACCAGGTCTGCCAGTTCCTAAATTTAGAAAAGGTCTTACTTTTTCCGGAGTATTCTTCATCAGATCATGTGGTGCGAATGCTTGAGTTGGCCCTTTTGGAATTTGAACAGAATAATATAGGAATTGATCTTCATGCCCATCAAAATCCTGGAATTACTAGCTATCATCTGGTGAAAATGCTAATTGAAGAAAATCCAGATGTTGATTTTTATTATATTCTAGGTGGAGATAGGGTTGGTAACCTAGATAAATTCTATAAAATCGATGAACTTGTAAAAATGGTTCAATTTGTTGGGGTACAAAGGCCAAAATATAGGGTTGGAACTAGCTATCCTCTAATCTGGGTTGATCTTCCTACAATGGATATTTCATCAAGTGCCATCAGAAAATATGTTAAAGAGGGCATGAAACCTAATTACCTCCTGCCAAATTCTGTTCTTGATTATATTTTGAAGGAGGGATTATATGACTAAATACTATTCTGAACTTGGTTTAACAAGAAAGGAACTCCTTGAAAAAATCAAGGCTCAAATGAGTGACCACCGGTTTAAGCACGTTTTATCAGTTGAAGAAACAGCAAGAAAACTTGCTAAAATCTACGGGGTTGATGAGGATCAGGCAGCCCTTGCTGGCCTTCTTCATGACTATGCCAAGGAGCTTCCCAAAGAGGAATTTAGGGAGCTTATTCAAAAGTATGAATTGGATCCTGACCTTTTGAATTGGGGAAACAATGTCTGGCATGGAGTGGTTGGAATCTATAAGATTAAAGAGGACTTGGGACTAAAGGATCCTGAAATTCTTGAAGCAATCAGAGTCCATACTGTTGGCTCAAGTTCTATGACCACTCTTGCAAAGATTGTTTACGTTGCTGATTATATTGAACCAAATAGGGATTTTCCTGGTGTTGATAAGGCACGAAAACTAGCTAAAAAAGATTTGGATGCGGCTGTAGCCTTTGAAACTCAAAAGACGATAGAACATCTTTTAAATAAAAAAATACGGGTTTACCCGCAAACAATTGAAACCTACAATGCTTATATTTCTTACTTAAAGTAGATATTTATAAGTAAGACATGCATGTAGATATAGAAAATATTGGAGAATAAATTGAATACAAATAAACTTATTGAAACAGTTGTCAAGGCTGCTGATGATAAAAAAGCCCTTGATATTGTAGTTATGGATATGAAAGGAATCAGTGGAGTTAGTGATGCCTTCATCGTAATGGAAGCCATGAATACTCGCCAAATCGGAGCTATCGTTGACAATATTGTTGATAAGGCTGAAGAAGCTGGCATGCGTGCCCACCATATTGAAGGAAATCCAAATAGCGGTTGGGTGCTAATTGACTTCCTTGACGTTGTAGTAAGTGTCTTCTCACATGATGAAAGAAGCTTCTACAATCTTGAAAAACTTTGGTCAGATGCACCTTTAGTTGATATTTCAGGAATGATTGGATTAGATTAAGATGGCAATTTACGAGGATTTTGCGCGTGTTTATGATAGCATCATGGATGATAGTCTTTATGATGCTTGGTATGATTTTTCAATCAGACATGCTTCAAAAAATACTAAAAAAATTCTTGAATTAGCTTGTGGTACTGGAAAACTTTCCCTCAAATTTGCAGAAGAAGGATACAAGGTCTATGGCCTTGATTTTTCTGAAGAAATGCTTACAATTGCTTATAATAGAGCAGTTGATGCAGATCTTGATGTTGCTTGGATTGAAGGAGATATGCGGGACTTGGGACAAATTGATACCTATGATTTAGTTACCTGCTACTCGGATTCGATTTGCTACATGCCTAATCAGGAAGAAGTTCAAAAGGTTTTTGATGAAGTTTATTCAAGCCTAAATGATGAAGGAACCTTTATTTTTGATGTTCATTCGACCCATCAAATTGATCAGGTCTTCCCTGGCTACAGCTACCATGAAAATGATGAAGACTTTGCCTTTGTCTGGGATAGCTATCCGGGACTTCATGAGCATTCAATTACCCATGAATTAACCTTTTTTGTAAAAGACGAAGAAGACGGAAAATTTATCCGTAGAGATGAAATTCATGATGAGAGAACTTATACTATCTACAACTATCAAATTATGCTAGAAAATGCAGGTTTTTCATCAGTTGAGGTTTATGCAGACTTTGAAGATGAACAACCTAAAGAAGACAGCGCACGCTGGTTTTTCGTGTGTAAAAAATAGAATTTATGGCAACTATTACAGGTATTGTAGCTGAGTTTAATCCCTTTCATAATGGTCATAAGTACCTTTTAGACCAGGCAGAGGGAACAAAGATTGTTGTCATGAGTGGCAACTGGCTCCAAAGAGGGGAACCAGCAGTTATTGATAAGTGGACTAGAGCTCAAATGGCAGTTCTTTGTGGTGCTGATCTGGTCCTAGAACTTCCTGTTCTTTCAAGTGTTCAGGGGGCTGACTTTTTTGCTGACGGCTCTCTTGAACTGCTAGCTAGGGTGGGGATTGATAATCTTGTTTTTGGAACAGAATCTGACATTGACTATGACCAGGTTCTTGAGATTTACCGCAACCAAAAACCTCAGATGGATGCTTATTTGGCTGAATTACCAAAGAGTATGTCTTATCCTGAAAAGACTCAGGCCATGTGGTCTGAATTTACAGGGATAAGTTTTAGCGGGGATTCCCCTAATCATGTTTTGGCTCTTGCTTACTTAAAGGGAATAGCTAAATATAAACCATCTATAAGGATGAACGGGATAAAAAGACAGGGTCAAGCCTTTCACTCACAAGAGCTTGTAGGTGATTTTGCTAGTGCTACTGCTATTAGGCAGGGACTTGAAAAGAATGAAGAGGTGGCATCATTTCTTCCTACTGAAAGTTATGACCTTCTTCAGCATAAACCAGCAGTTAGTTGGAAGAACTTTTATCAACTTTTGAAATATAAGATTATTTCAACTAATCTTAGTTCGATTTTTCAAATGAATGAAGAGCTTGAGGTTAGGATTAAGGCTGCTAGCCGGAAGGCTAGTGATTTTGATGATTTAGTCAATAAGGTTCATACCAAACGCTATACCAAGGCCCGAGTAAGAAGACTTTTAACCTATGTTTTACTTGATATTAAAAAGACAGACTTTGATTCCTTGAAAAAAACTCAGGGAGTTAGAATTTTAGCCATGAGTAATAGAGGTCGAAGTCATGTTAAGGAATTAAAGGATCAGGTTAAATTTATTTCTCGAATCGGAAAAGATCCGTGGGATCCTTTGAGCCAAAGAGCAGATGATATTTATAGGCTTGGAGATCCTGGAATTTTTGAGCAAAATTATGGCCGTATCCCTTATATCAAAGCTTAAGATATAATTTAATAGTTAGTAAATTTATGGTAAAATATGTAGGAAATTAACAGAGGAGGTCCACAATGGGACGTAAATGGGCAAATATTGTCGCTAAGAAAACAGCAAAAGACGGAGCAACTAGTAAGGTCTACGCTAAATTTGGTGTAGAAATCTACGTGGCTGCCAAACAAGGTGATCCAGATCCAGAAGCAAATGCTGCGCTTCGCCTGGTTCTTGAGCGTGCTAAACAGGCTCAGGTGCCAAAACACATCATCGACCGTGCCATCGACAAGGCTAAGGGTGGGGCTGACGAAACCTTCACTGAAGGACGTTATGAAGGATTTGGACCAAATGGTTCAATGATCATCGTTGACACTCTTACAAACAATGTAAACCGTACCGCCGCAAACATCCGTACTGCCTTTGGTAAAAATGGCGGAAACATGGGTGCATCAGGTGCCGTTTCATACATGTTTGACAACACTGGAGTTCTTGGATTCAAGGGTGACGACACTGATGCAATCTTCGAATACCTGCTTGATCAAGACATCGACGTTCGTGACGTTGAAGCTCAAGACGACCAAATCATCGTCTACACTGAGCCAGAAGATTTCCACCGTGCTATGGAAGCCCTAAAAGCTAACGGAGTTGAAGAGTTCTCAGTAAGTGAACTTGAAATGATCCCTCAAACTGAGGTTGAACTTTCAGCTGAAGACCTTGAAATCTTCGAAAAACTTGTTGAAGTTCTTGAAGAAGACGACGACGTTCAAAAAGTTTACCACAACGTGGCTGAATAAGTTTAATAAAAAGATCAAACCAGAGCAATCTGGTTTTTCTTTTGTAAAGATTTAAGTAAATCATTTACAGGTAGTTGTCACGATATGGATTCAATAATTATAGGATTTTAGCCCTTGTTTTCCTCAGTCATGTAAAGAAAGGTTACAAGTTTATTTACGGTTATATGTAAAGGATGTAAAGAAAGAAGATTTATTTGGGGAAATGAATTTAAAAAATAAAATAAATTCCCTAAAGGGTTGACAGAATATCTATTTATGATAGAATTATCTGGTATGCTTCTTTGCATAACAATGAAACGGGAATGGGGTGAAAAATATGTCAAAAACTGTAGTTCGTAAAAATGAATCTCTTGATGATGCTCTTCGTCGTTTCAAACGTTCTGTAACAAAAGCTGGAACTCTTCAAGAAGCTCGCAAACGTGAGCACTACGAAAAACCTTCTGTAAAACGTAAACGTAAATCAGAAGCAGCTCGTAAACGTAAAAAATTCTAATTAGATTTCTAATTAGAGAAAAATACCTGGCCGCGGTTAGGTATTTTTTTATTTTATTTTATTTGGTGACAGGAGTCTTCAGCCACAGATAAATATAACGAAGAAGATAGTAGGCCACATAGAAGATGGGAATCCAAAAAGATAATCCACTAAGCCAGGGAGAGGTACTTGGAAGCAAGTATTCCAAGACCTCTAGGAATAACCAAAAAATAAGAACTAGAAAAAATACTTTTTTATTCATTTTATCTCCTTTATGAGCTTATTATAGCACTAAAGAAAGGTAGAAAAAACATTTATAAGGAAAAAAACAAAAAAAGCGCATCAGCGCTTTTTCTTTTATTACATTTCTTCTGGAGCTTCAACACCTAGTAGGCGGAGGGCTTCTTTGATTACAGTTGCTGTTGAGTCAGCTAAAGCCAAACGAGCTTGTAGTCCATCATTTTCTTCAAGGATACGTACGTGGGCGTAGTATTTGTTGAAGGCCTGGGCCAGGTTGATTGCGTATTTGGCAATAACTGAAGGCTCATTACGGTCAGCTGCACGGTGGATAACTGCTGGAAATTCTTGAATCAGCTTGATGATTTCCCAAGATTCAGCATCGTCGAAGTTTGCAACAACTGTTGAATCAGCCACGTAGTTAGCTTTTCTAAGGATTGACTGGATGCGGGCGTGAGTGTACTGCACATAAGGTCCAGTTTCACCCTCAAAGCTTAACATGTCTTCCAGGCTAAAGTCATATCCATTTGTACGTTCGTTTTTAAGGTCAAAGAACTTAACGGCACCAACACCTACCTGGTGGGCAATTTTTTCCTTGTTGGCAAGGTTAGGATTTTTAGCCTCAATTTGTTTTAGGGCACGTTCAACAGCCTCGTCCATTGTAGGCTCAAGACGGATAATGTTACCTTTACGGGTAGAAAGTTTTTTACCTTCACGGGTTACTAGACCAAATGGCACGTGTTCAACGTCGTTTGCCCAGTCAAATCCCATTTCAGTAAGAACAGCCTTAAGTTGTTTGAAGTGGGCAGCCTGTTCTCCACCTACCACGTAGATAGATTTAGCAAAGTCGTAGTTGTCCTTACGGAATTTGGCAGCAGCAAGGTCACGGGTGATGTAAAGAGTAGCACCGTCAGACTTCTTGATAAGGGCTGGATTTAGGCCGTATTCTTCAAGGTCAACAATTGTAGCCCCTTGAGATTCCTGAAGCAGTCCTTTGTCTTCAAGCAGGTTTACGATTTCATCCATCTTGTCATTGTAGAAGGCTTCACCGTTGTATGAGTCGAACTCAACTCCCATTTTTTCATACAGGCGGTTGAACTCTTCAAGCGACTCGTCACGGAACCATTTCCAAAGGCTAAGAGCTTCCTCGTCACCATCCTCAAGCTTTCTGAACCAGGCGCGAGCTTCCTCGTCAACTGTTGGATCAGTGTCGGCCTCTTCATTGATGCGGACGTAAAGTTTTAATAGTTCGTCGATTGGGTGAGCCTTAACAGCCTCTTCGTTCCCGTATTTCTTGTAGGCAACAATCAGCATCCCAAACTGTTTACCCCAGTCTCCCAGGTGGTTGATCTTGATTGGGTTGTAGCCAATTTTCTTGTAGATGTTAGCTAGAGCGTCCCCGATTACAGTTGAACGCAGGTGTCCAATTGAGAAAGGTTTTGCGATATTTGGGCTAGACATGTCGATGGCAACGTTCGCACCTTCACCGATATTTTGGTCGGCATAGTGGTCACTACGTGCTACAACTTCGTCAAGGACCTTAGTTGAAACAGCGTTCTTGTCCAGGAAGAAGTTAAGGTATGGTCCCATCGCGACAACTTTTTCAAGTCCGTCTTTGTCGATTGATTCAGCAAGGTCAGCTGCGATCATTTGTGGGGCCTTCCGTAGAGACTTAGCCAGGGTGAAGGCAGGGAAGGCGATGTCTCCCATGTCAGAGTTTTTTGGTTTTTCGAGTAGGTTCTCGATATCTTGAAGCTCAAGGGCTCCATCAAGAGCTGCAAAAATTTTTCCAGCAACTAGTTTTTTATCGTCCATTAGGGTCTCCTATTTTATTTGTTTAGCTCTGAATATTATAACATAAAGTTGTTTTTCATTTAACCTTTTCACCATTTGTAAGGGATTTGTTAAAGTGGATGAAAAGGTGCATTAATGCCTTACAATACTAAAGTCTTGAAAATCATTTGATAGGATTGGATAATTTTTTTAAACTGTAGTTGAGTCAGATAATGATAAGTGTCCTATATTTATAAAAATGATAAATTTTAGTATAATTATTAGCATGAAGAAGAATGATAGACATAAACTTATTAAGAAATTAATAAGAGAAAATAAAATTGAAACCCAGGAAGGTCTTAGTAGACTTCTGGCAGAAAACGGGGCAAGCACTACTCAGGCTACATTGTCACGCGATATTAGAGAACTTGGAATTATTAAAAATAGATCCTCTTCTGGATCGTTTTATACTTTACTTGACGGGGAACTTAGTCCTTTTGAAGGGCTTGATCAAAGTTTTCGCAATCATGTTTTAAAGGTTTCAAGTGTTATGTTCATGGTAGTAATTCATACCAGACTTTCAGAAGCTGATATTTTAGCTAATATTTTGGATGAATCAAATCATGAAGGAATTTTAGGAACTCTTGCAGGAGCTGATACTCTTCTAGTAACTTGCGCAAGTATTGAAGACGCTGAAAATCTTTATGCTGAGGTAAATAGGGCTATTTCTTATGAAGAATAATAAGGCTTATGAAGAAGCTCTCAAGGAATTACAGAATAGCCTAGCTGAACTTGACTATGTGCGTGATTTTAAGGAACTTGAAGGAAAGATTAAGGAAAACCCGGTCATCTGGCAAAAGGAAAAAGAAATGAAGGACCTCCAGAAGGAGGCAGTTCTTTTTAAAAAGATTGAAAAAAATCGGGCCTATGAAGAAACCCTCCAAAGGGCGACTGAAATTGAAGAAGATTTAAATAAGGACCTGCTGATAAGGCAGTATCGTGCTAAACTTTTAGATGTTAGTGATCTTTTGGATTATATTTCAGGGGAGCTTGAAAGAAAGATTAATGAGGGTTTGAAACAGGCAACTGACAAAGAGAAATAAGAATAGATAGGTCCTTAAATTAAGGAAGGTAAGAAAATGGCAGAGGAAAAAATATCACCAGGAATGCAGCAGTATCTAAATATTAAGGCAGATTATTCAGATGCCTTACTTTTATTTAGGATGGGTGATTTTTATGAGCTTTTTTATGAGGATGCAGTCCGAGCTGCTCAAATTTTAGAACTAACATTAACGAGCAGGAATAAAAATGCTAAAAATCCCATCCCCATGGCTGGAATGCCCTACCACAGTGCCCAGCAGTACATTGATATCCTAGTTGATTTGGGCTACAAGGTGGCCATTGCCGAACAGGTGGAGGATCCCAAAACAGCTAAGGGTGTGGTCAAAAGGGAGGTAGTACAGGTTGTAACTCCTGGTACAGCCGTTGATAGTCTAAATGGTGACAAGACCAATAACTATCTAACTGCTGTTGACTATGACGGAGAATCATATGGCTTTTCTTATATTGATCTTGCGACAGGTGAGTTTTACGTAACAAAGATTGCTGATTTTTTAGATGTCTTAAATGAAGCCGCAAGCCTTCAGACCAAGGAAATTATTTTGGGTTATGAGGCAGATGAGGCAGACCTTGATTTAATCAAGGTAAAACTTAATATTCTAGTAAGTTATCAAAAGGAAGCAGATTTTGTTGCAGAGGAATCTGACCTGATTCAGGCTTCCTTGAGCTCCCTTGAAAAAAGTGTTGCCGCAAAACTTCTTACTTATGTTAAAGAGACCCAGAAAAGAAGTCTAAGTCACTTGCAGGAACTTAGAACCTATGAGTTAACCGACTTTTTAAAAATGGATTATGCCACCAAGCGTTCCCTTGAACTTACAGCTAATTTTAAGACAGGTAAAAAACAAGGGAGCCTATTTGGTCTTTTGGATGAAACGAAGACTGCCATGGGAACCAGGATGATGCGTTCATGGATTGAGCGTCCCCTCATTCAGGCCCATAAGATTAGACGGAGGCAGGATCTGATTCAAGTCTTTCTTGATAACTTCTTTGAAAGGGCTGATCTTTTAGAGGCCCTAAAAGGAGTTTATGATATTGAAAGACTATCCAGTAAGATTTCCTTTGGTAAGGCCCATGGTCAAGATCTGCTGCAGCTTTTAAATACCCTCAGGCAGGTACCAAGAATTAGAGGAATTTTAGAGAGTATTGCAAGTCCTGTTTTAGATACTTTGGTTGGGTCTTTTGATGAAATCCAAGACCTAAGAAAACTTCTAGGGAACAGCATCTCTGAGGATGCACCCAAGTCTATAACCGAAGGCGGGATTATTAAGGACGGCTACAATGATATACTTGATGACTACCGGATTACCTTAAGGGACGGAACAGCATGGATTTCAGAGCTTGAGTTGCGCGAGCGGCAAAATTCAGGAATTAATGGCCTAAGAATTGACTATAACCGTAAGGATGGTTACTATTTCCACATTACCAACAGTAATTTAGATCAAGTTCCTGAACACTTCTTTAGGAAGGCAACCCTTAAAAATTCTGAGCGTTTTGGTAGTGAGGAATTGGCCAAAATTGAGGGAAGGATGATTGAAGCCAGGGAGAAATCATCAGTCTATGAGTATGAATTATTTTTAGAATTGAGAGCTTTAGTTGAATCCTATATTCCAAGGATTCAGGCCTTATCAAGAGCTGTGGGTGAACTTGATTGCCTCCTTTCACTTGCCCTTGTAGCAGAAAACTACCAATATTCAAGACCAGAAATTCTTGAGGAAGGACGAAACCTGATTCTTGAAGGCGGAAGGCATCCAGTTGTTGAGAAGGTTCTTGGCAGGCAGGAATATATACCAAATGATATTATTTTATCTGAGGACGTTGAAATTCAGCTGATTACAGGTCCTAATATGAGTGGTAAATCGACCTACATGCGCCAGTTGGCTCTTTCTGTAATCATGGCTCAGATGGGTTCATATCTACCAGCTCAAAGAGCGGTTTTACCTCTGTTCGATGCTATTTTTACAAGAATTGGAGCAAGTGATGATCTGACCTCAGGTCAGTCAACCTTTATGGTTGAGATGATGGAGGCTAATAATGCCATCCGTCTGGCAACAAGTAGGAGTTTGATCTTATTTGATGAACTGGGGAGGGGGACTGCGACTTATGATGGTATGGCTTTAGCCCAAGGAATCATTGAATACATTGCCCGTAATATCCATGCAAAGACCCTTTTTGCCACTCACTATCACGAGTTAACAGAACTTTCAAAGACCCTTACAGCCTTAAAAAATGTTCATGTCTCAACTCTTGAAGAAAATGGGACAGTTACCTTCCTCCATAAGATTGAAGATGGTCCAGCTGATAAGTCCTACGGAATTCATGTGGCAAGGATTGCCGGACTTCCGGAAGATTTACTGGAAAGATCTGAGAGTATTTTGGCTTCTTTAGAAGAGAAATCAAAAGAGAATGACTCACAGTATAAGCTACAAGTAGAACAGATAACAGAAAATAATATAGTAGAAAATAAGGTTGAGGAAAGGGTTCAGCAGCTGGATCTTTTCACTGATCCCCAAATTGACGGGGAGATTCTTGAAAAAATCCGCAATCTCGACTTAACAAGCATGACTCTAATGGATTCGATGAACTTTCTTTGGGAGTTAAAGGGTCTACTTTAGTTTTCTTAGAAAAATCTACATTTTAAAATATTAGATGAAAAAGTGGTCAGCCACTTTTTTGTTATAATTATCATAGATTAGAAGAGGGAGAAAAAGATGGCAAAAATTATAGAATTAGATCCCTACTTGGCTGATAAAATTGCGGCTGGTGAGGTAGTTGAGCGTCCTGCAAGTGTTGTAAAAGAGCTTGTTGAAAACGCAATTGATGCTGGAAGTACCCAAATTACCGTAAGCATTGAAGAAAGTGGTTTGAAATCGATTGTTGTAACAGACAACGGAGAGGGTATTAGTAGTGATGATATTGAACTTGCCCTTAAGCGTCACGCTACCAGTAAAATTAAAACGATTGATGACCTCTTTCGAATTAAAAGTCTTGGTTTCAGGGGAGAGGCCATGCCAAGTATTGCAAGTGTTAGCCTCATGACGATTGAAACAAGCGTTGCTGATGAAGCGGCAGGGAGCAGGCTTTTTGCTGAAGGTGGTCATATTAAAGAAGTTAAGCTCTTGGCTAAAAGGCAGGGGACTAAAATCAGGGTTGAAAATTTGTTTTTCAATACCCCTGCTAGACTAAAATATGTGAAAAGTATGCAGGCAGAGCTTTCTCATATAAGTGATGTACTTAATCGCCAGAGTCTTGCTCACCCGGAAATCTCCTTTACCCTTATAAGTGATGGAAGAAGCCTGATGAGGACGGCAGGAAATGGGGACTTGCGTGCAGCCCTTGCTGGGGTTTACGGTCTAGCAACCGCTAAAAAAATGGTTGAAATTTCAGGAAGTGACCTTGATTTTGATATTAGGGGTTATATTTCCCTTCCTGAACTTACCCGTGCCAATAGAAATTACATTACGGTTTTAATCAATGGCCGCTATATTAAGAATTTCTTGATTAACCGGGCTATTATTAATGGCTACGGTAGTAAGCTTATGGTGGGGCGTTTTCCGCTGGCTGTGCTTGATATTAGACTGGATCCCTTTTTGATTGATGTCAATGTCCATCCAAGTAAGCAGGAAGTCCGTCTTTCTAAGGAAAAAGAGCTTATGGATCTCATATCAAGGCTGATTGCTGAGAGCTTAAACAAGGAAACTTTGATTCCAGATGCCTTAGACAATTTGCAAAAATCTTCCAAAACAAGGGAGACCAAGGGTATTCAAACGAGCCTGCCCTTAAAAAGCACCAATCTTTTTTATGACCAGGAAAAAAAGGATTTCTTTGTTGCTGAGGAAGGATTAAAGGAAACAACTGTTGAAATCGACAGGAATGCTGGTCCTTCTTTTGAAGGATCTAGTGTTCCAGAAGGGGAATTTCAAGAAGAAAGAGTTAGTCAACCTCTGGGGGCCAAACAGGCTAAGAGAGAGAATGGACCTGTCTCAGAAGATTCAGAGCATCCTGATTTCCACCAGCTTGATAAAAAAAATGTAAAAAATTTAAGTGGTCTTGCAAAAAAACTTGAAGGCGAAGAAAAGTCGACCTTCCCGGAACTTGAATTTTTCGGAAAGATGCACGGCACCTATCTTTTTGCCCAGGGGCGTGATGGTCTTTATATTGTCGATCAGCATGCTGCCCAGGAAAGGATTAAGTATGAATATTTTAGGGAAAAAATAGGTCAGGTCGAAGACCTTAAGCAACAGCTTTTAATTCCTTATCTTTTTGATTTTCCTAAGAATGATTTTCTTTTAATTAAGGAAAAATTACCTCTTTTAAGGGAGGTTGGTTTAAATCTGATGGAATACGGTGACCAGCAGTTTATTTTACGGGAGCATCCAACCTGGATGAAGGAAGATGAGGTTGAAGGAGCAGTCTATCAGATGGTTGACATGCTTTTAAATCTTGGTCAGGTGAGCGTTAAGGATTACCGGGCTGATCTTGCCATTATGATGAGTTGTAAGCAGTCTATCAAGGCCAATCATTATCTTGACGATTTTAGTGCAAGACAGCTTTTAGTGGATTTATCTCGGTGTAAAAATCCCTATAATTGCCCACATGGTCGACCTGTTTTAGTCCATTTTACTAAGGCTGACATGGAAAAAATGTTTAGAAGAATCCAAGAAAATCACAAGGGTGGTTGGGATTTAGAGTTTTAATAGAAAGTAGATATATGTATGAATACCTCAAAGGAGTTCTAGTAAAGATTACTCCCACTTATATTGTTGTTGATGTTTCAGGAATTGGTTACCTCCTCCAGGTGGCTAATCCCTATAGTTTTTCTCATTTGATGAATACTGAGCTTAAGGTCTATGTTCATCAGGTAATAAGAGATGATGCCCACACCCTTTATGCTTTTATGAGTGAGGACGAAAAGGCTCTTTTCTTAAAATTAATCAGTGTTTCAGGGATTGGTCCTAAATCAGCCCTGGCTATTCTTGCAAGTTCTGATAATGAGGGTTTGGTTGAAGCTATCCATGCCAGTGATACTAAATATTTGATGAAGTTTCCTGGGGTTGGGAAGAAGACGGCCATGCAGATGGTTTTAGATCTTGAAGGAAAATTTGAACTTAATCCAAGTGGTAATTTATTTGCTGAAGCGCGGGTAGAGAATCAAAATACAGCTCTCGAAGAAGCTCTTGAAGCCTTGGAAGCCTTGGGTTATAAGGCCAGTGAACTCAAGAAGGTTAGGAAGAATCTGGAGGGAAGTTCTGATACAACTGAAGGTTATATTAAATCTGCCCTTAAGTTTATGATGCGCTAGTTAGTCTATAAGCTTATAATATAAAAGATTACTTGCTATTTTTTTAGAAAAGATGTAGGTTTTTAATATAAAATTAGGGTTTTGGTGGTAATCATGCTTACTTTTTTAAGTAATTTAGGTGGTTGGGGTGTTTTTTGGTTAATCCTAGATGTCTTTTTAATTTGCCTTGTAACACGTATGGGGATTATTAAGAGAAATCTTGGAACCAGTTTCCATGATCAATTGAAAATGTTTTTTCAAAAGAAAAAATAATTAAAAAGATTCAAAGTCTAAGGCTCTGAATCTTTTTATTTGGCCAGTAAATGCTGGTAGAAGAAAGGATTTATGTCACATATTTTACATAGTTTGGCTGATTCCTACCCTTATTTCTTATGCTATAATAAAGCCTAGTAGGAGAGTGATGACAATGACAAATGAATTTTTAGATGGTAAGGCTCAGGGTCAGGAACTTTCAAGTGAACTTTCCTTAAGACCCCAAAGGCTTGCCCAATATATTGGCCAGGACAAGGTTAAGGAACAATTAGAAATCTTTATTGAGGCAGCTCTCATGCGTGAGGAAAGTCTTGATCATGTTCTCTTATTTGGTCCCCCAGGTCTTGGGAAAACAACTATGGCTTTTATTATTGCCCAGGAACTAGGTGTTAATATCAAGCAAACATCAGGGCCTGCCATTGAAAAACCAGGGGATTTGGTCGCCCTTTTAAATGAGCTTGAACCAGGGGATGTTCTCTTTATTGATGAAATCCACCGGATGCCCATGAATGTTGAGGAGATTCTCTATTCGGCCATGGAAGATTTTTATATTGATATTATGCTAGGTAATGGAGACGGAAGTAGAAGTGTTCACTTGGAACTTCCTCCCTTTACCCTGGTGGGTGCTACCACACGTGCTGGTATGCTTTCAAATCCCTTGCGGGCCCGTTTTGGTATTTCAGCCCATATGGAATATTATGAGGTTCATGACCTGGAAGAGATTGTAAAAAGGACGGCAGGCTTATTTGATGTTGAAATAAGTGATCAGGGAGCCCTTGAGTTGGCCCTTAGAAGTCGTGGTACTCCCCGGATAGCCAACCGCCTCTTAAAAAGAGTTAGGGACTATGCTCAGATTAAGGGGACTGGTCTAGTCGATGAGCAAGTGACAGACCAGGCTTTAAGCATGCTTGATATTGACCGGGCAGGTCTTGATTATATCGATCAAAAGATCCTAAAAACAATGATAGAATTATATGACGGAGGGCCTGTTGGTCTTTCGACTATAGCAGTAAATATTGCTGAAGAGCGTGAGACCATTGAGGATATGTATGAGCCATATTTGATTCAAAAAGGTTTCATTGTAAGAACAAGACAGGGCAGGAAGGTTACAAAACTCGCCTATGATCACCTAGGTCTTCCTTTTTTCGAGGAAGATTAGTAATTATTTAAAGGATATAAGAGGAAAAGGCTTTTGGAATATTTAACAAGTCAAGAGGTTGAACATGCTGAAAAGAATGTAAGTACTGACAAGATAACTAAGTCAGTCTGGGAAATTATTCTTTCAAATACCTTCACCTTTATTAATGGGATGGTTCTTGTCCTAGCAATTATAGTTGCTACAACAGGACGCTTTGAAAATCTGACCTTTGTCTTTGTTATTGTAGTTAACTCAGTTATAGGAAGTGTTCAGGAGATTCGCTCTAAGCTGGCCTTGGAAAGACTTGAACTTTTAAGCCGAAGTGAATATGAGGTTAACCGGGATAAGAAAACAGTTAAAATCTATTCAGAAGAGATTGTTCACGGCGACTACCTCCATTTAAACATAGGAGATCAGATACCCGTTGACGGGAGGATTATTTCAGGCCAAATAGAAGTTGATGAATCCCTATTAACAGGTGAGAGTGACAGTATTTTAAAGGGGATTGGAGAAGAGCTCTTAAGTGGTAGTAATGTTTTAAGTGGTCACTGCTTGGTCAAGGTTGAGGCCGTAGGAGATGCAAGCTATATTAATAAGTTTGCCCAAAAGACCAAGGTTTTTAAAAAATACCCTTCAAAATTAAGGGATAACTTAAATGAGATTTTAAAAATTATTTCCCTCCTTTTAATTCCTCTAGCGATTCTTATGTCACTAAGAGGTTATTATAAGGGTTTTAGCTATGATGAGATTGTTCTAGCTACCTCGGGAGCTCTTGTGGGAATGATTCCTGAGGGACTTATTCTTTTGGTGAGTGTATCCCTTGCAGTATCTGCCCTTAAACTGTCTCGTAAAAAGGTTCTGGTTGAGGAGTTATTTTGTGTGGAAACCCTAGCTCGGGTAGATGTTCTGTGTTTTGATAAGACAGGGACAATTACGACAGGGAGGATGAAACTTGTTGATATTGATTCAAAAACTAAGGATATTCTTGAAAACTATCTTTCTTATTTTGATGATGAAAATGCTACAAGTAGGGCCCTTAAGCAGGCTCTAAAATTAAAAAGAACCTGGGACGTTAGAAACATTGGTGCTTTTTCAAGTAAAAATAAGTATTCCTATATTCAAGTTGAAGGCCAGGGGACCTATTTCTTTGGGGCAGCTGAATTTTTGGATCTTAAGGAAGAGCTTCCAGAAAAATTTCAGGAGGCAAAACTTGAGGGTTATAGGATTTTGACCCTTGCCTGGAGCAAGGACTATGTAGAAAGTCCTTATAATTTATCAATGATTGGAAGTCTGATATTGTCAGATGAAATCAAGGATAACACCAAGAAAACCTTCGAGTATTTTTCTAGTCAGGATGTGGATATTAAGATAATAAGTGGGGATAATCATCTAGCTGTTCTTGGGGTAGCCCGTGAAGCAGGTTTTTCAAAGGATGCGCGTGCTATTGATATGAGTCAAGTTGCAGATGATGACTTTCGTGAGGTTGTTTTAAAATATGATATTTTTGGCCGGGTCACTCCTAGTCAGAAGGAAAGAATGGTTGAAATCCTCCAGGAAGAAGGAAAGACAGTTGCCATGAGCGGGGACGGGGTAAATGACGTTTTAGCCCTTAAAAAAGCAGATGTAAGTTTTGCCATGAACGGGGCTACCAGTGCTGCCAAGAGTGTTTCAAATATTATCTTTTTAACTGATGATTTTGGTGTCTTTTATGACATATTGATGGAAGGTAGACGAGTTATCAATAATATTCAAAAGGTTGAGTCCCTCTTTTTGATTAAAACCTTCTTTTCCATTGCCTTTTCAGTCATCTCCATCTTATTTGCCCTAAGATTTCCCTTTACACCCATTCAACTTACCTTACTGTCGACCATTACGGTTGGTGTACCTTCCTTCTTCTTGACCTTTGAGGAAAGTAAGGCCAAGGTAGCTGATAATTTTATGAGGGATGTTTTAGTCAATGCATGTATCGGAAGTTCGACCCTTGTGGTATCAAGTATTCTGGCAAATATTTTTGTTAGTGGTTACAGCAAGGTGAGTCTCATTTGCTTGATTATCGCCATGTTAAATGGTTTGCTAATGGTTGGGGTAGTTAGTCGTCCCCTTAATTACTATAATAAAATTCTAATTTTAGCCCTCGCTATTTCAGCCATTATAGCTGTTGTTATTGATGTTTTATTCATTGATAAAAACATAGCTAGTTTTGGAGGAGCTGACTACTTGGTCTGTGGCCTCTTGTCGCTTATGGTTCTTTTGATTTACTGGGGACTGGAAAAAGTAAGATTATTAAGAAGATAGAAAGAAAGATAGAAATGGAGTATGGTAATTTATGAAAAAAGTAGCCTTTGTTTGCTTGGGTAATATTTGCAGAAGTCCAATGGCAGAGTTTGTCTTCAAGGATGAACTTAAAAAAGCAGGGCTTTCAGATGATTATCAGGTTGAAAGTTTTGCGACTGGTAACTGGGAGCACGGAAATAAAATTCACGGGGGAACCCTTGATATTTTTAAAGAGCACGGGATTATCTATGATAGTACAAAGACAAGTAGGAAAATATCTGATGTAGATTTTAAAAATTTCGACTATATTTATGCCATGGATGAAAATAATTACCGGGACCTTTTAGTCATGTCTCCTCAGGAATACAAGGGAAAAATTCATCATTTTATCGAAGGAAAAAGTGTTCCAGATCCTTATTTTACCGGTGACTTTGATGAAACTTATGAGCTTGTAAGAAGCGGAAGCAGAAAAATAATTGATCAACTTAAGTAAGAATCTCTTGGAGATTCTTTTTTTAATGATATTTGTTAGTTTTATAACATTTTTTAAAATATAAATTAACAAATTTTAACTAAAAAACCTTTAAATATAAGTATTTTAGAGCTAAATAAGGTTTTTTAACCCTAAAAATAGTGAAAAAATTATCAAAAAATGGTTTACATTTCTTACGTCTGTGATATAATAACTTTGATAAATAATTAACAAAGTTGCAAATGACTTATAAAGGAGAAAAGATGGTAGTAAAGACTGTAGAAACTGTTGAAGTTTCAGAAACTGAGCTTATGATTAATGAGTTGGTTGGTAAGGCCAACTATGCCCTTAAAGAACTTGAAAAACTTAACCAAGAGCAAGTTGACCATATTGTTCATGAGATGAGTATGGCGGCTTTAAATGAGCACATGCCTCTTGCTAAGATGGCCGTAGAGGAAACAGGACGTGGAATCTATGAAGACAAAGCCATTAAAAATATGTATGCTTCAGAATACATTTGGAATGCTATCAAGGACAATAAAACAGTCGGTGTCATTGACCGTGATGATCAGGCTGGACTAATTCATATTGCAGAACCAGTTGGTGTTATTTGCGGGGTAACTCCTACAACAAACCCTACATCAACTACTATCTTTAAGGCTATGATTGCCCTTAAAACTCGTAATCCAATCGTTTTTGCCTTCCACCCATCAGCGCAAAAATCATCAGCTGAGGCAGCTCGCATTGTTCGAGATGCAGCAATTAAGGCAGGAGCTCCTGAAAACTGTGTGTCATGGATTGAAAAACCAAGTATTGAGGCTACCAACCTTCTTATGAACCACCCAGGTGTTGCTACAGTTCTTGCGACAGGTGGTTCTGCTATGGTAAAAGCTGCTTACTCTACTGGAAAACCAGCCCTTGGAGTTGGTCCTGGTAATGTACCAAGCTACCTAGCAAGTGATGCTCATGTAAAACGTGCTGTAAATGATATTATCCTATCTAAAACCTTTGATAACGGAATGATTTGTGCCAGTGAACAGGCAGCAATCGTTGATAAGTCAATCTACGAGCAAGTTAAGAGAGAATTTGTAAAACACAATTGCTATATTGTTTCAAACCCAAGTGAGCTTAAAAAACTTGAAGCTGTTGTTATGCAGCCTGATGGCCATGCTGTAAATCCAAAGATTGTTGGTCACTCGGCTGAAAACATTGCAAAACTTGCAGGAATTAAAGTACCAAAAGGAACTAAACTTCTTCTTGCAGAGATTGCCGGTGTGGGAGAAGACTATCCTTTATCTCGTGAAAAACTTTCACCAGTTTTAGCACTTATTAAATCAGATGGTGTAGAAGATGGTTTTGATAAGGCTGAAGCCATGCTTAATTTAGGAGGTCTTGGACATACAGCTGTAATTCATACAGAAGATGAAGATTTACAAATCCGTTTTGGTCTTCGTATGAAAGCCTGCCGTGTCCTTGTAAATACACCATCAGCAGAAGGTGGAATTGGAAATATTTATAATGAAATGATTCCATCTCTTACCCTTGGTTGTGGATCATATGGACACAATTCAATCTCACATAATGTTGGAGCCCTTGATTTGATTAATGTAAAAACTTTAGCTAAAAGAAGAAATAATATGCAGTGGTTCAAATTACCACCAAAGGTTTACTTTGAAAAAAATTCAATTACCTACCTACAACAGATTAAGGCTGAGCGAGTAATGCTTGTCTGTGACCCAGGAATGGTTAAATTTGGTTATGCTGACTTAGTTCGTACCCAACTTGAAAAAAATCCAAATAACCCACGAGTTGCTATCTTCTCAGATGTTGAGCCGAACCCATCAACTAATACTGTTTACAAGGGATTAGAAGTCTTTATGGACTTTAACCCAGATGTTGTTGTAGCTCTTGGTGGTGGTTCTGCTATGGATGCTGCCAAAGCTATGTGGATGTTTTTTGAACACCCAGACGTAAGCTTCTTTGGTGCTAAACAAAAATTCCTTGATATCAGAAAACGTGCCTATAAGATTCCTTATGCTCAAAAGGCTGAGCTTATCTGTATCCCAACAACATCAGGTACAGGTTCAGAGGTTACACCATTTGCCGTAATTACTGATAGCGATGACCACACTAAATACCCTCTAGCAGACTATGCTTTGACTCCTGATATTGCAATTATTGATCCCCAACTTGTAATGTCAGTCCCAGCAGGTGTTACAGCTGATACTGGAATGGACGTTTTAACTCATGCTATTGAGTCTTATGTATCAGTTATGGCAAGTGACTACACTCGTGGATTATCTCTTCAAGCCATTAAACTTGTCTTTGACTATCTTGAAGATTCAGTTAAAAATGGGGACGAGGAAGCCCGTGAGAAGATGCATAATGCATCAACAATTGCTGGTATGGCCTTTGCCAATGCCTTCCTAGGTATTACCCATTCAATCGCCCACAAGGTTGGTGGAGCTTGGAGCATTCCTCACGGACGTACTAATGCCATTCTTTTACCGCATGTTATTCGCTACAATGCAAAAGATCCTCAAAAACATGCCATGTTCCCTAAATATGACTTCTTCCGTGCTGATACTGACTATGCTGATATCGCACGCTTCCTAGG
Source organism: Streptococcaceae bacterium ESL0687 (assembly GCA_029392475.1). Classification (NCBI taxonomy): domain Bacteria; kingdom Bacillati; phylum Bacillota; class Bacilli; order Lactobacillales; family Streptococcaceae; species Streptococcaceae bacterium ESL0687. The sequence goes on along the minus strand of CP113940.1, from coordinate 1,418,325 downwards.
ACTTCCAGGAAATACGACAGAAGAATTGGTAGAATCTCTTGCCAAGGCAGTTTATGATCTAGGAGTTTCAGTTGGAATTTCTATGAACTGGAGTGCCCAAGGGGTTACTAAAGGACAAATGGATAGGGACGTTGATCACCTGGCTGAAAAAGCTTATGAAGACCAATGTACAACTGCCAACCCTAAAGAACCTCTAATCTCAGAACTTAAAAATATTATCCAAGTAGCTTACGACTACAAGGGATAGAAAAAAGGCAGCCCTAGCTTATAATAAAGGGCTGCTTTTTTTGACTATAAATGAACTTATTTTTATAATTAAAATCTATTAGGAGGAAAGAAATTATGGCTACTTGGTTATTATTAAGTTCATTGCTTTTAAGCTTACTGCTAGTTGTCCTAGTAATTTATGTTACCTACCGTTTTTGGCATGATGATCTTGCTGGAAGCAAAATGGCATCTGATCAGAAGGGAATGGGGCTTTATCGTCTTTTACTTGTAATTATTTTAGTGGTTGCCCTAGCGATTTTTGTAGTTAATCTTCTACATTTGATTAATCTATGATGAAGTAAATTTCAGATGAACAAAAAAGAAGACCTCAAGTCTTCTTTTTTCTGTTATTTATTAAGGCGGCAGACGGATTTGAACCGACGATCAAGCTTTTGCAGAGCCGTGCCTTACCACTTGGCTATGCCGCCGAACTACTGTAATATTGTAACCCATTACCACTTGTTTAGTCAAGCACCAAATTTGATGAAAAATTAATTATATGATATAGTTAATTCAACAATAAAATAGTTTTTAAGGTTGAGCGAGATGCTTCAAGTTTATCTTCTTGGGAGGGAGATAGCTTTTGGTATCTCGCTTTTTTTATTTATAAGACAGAGGAGGTCTTTTATGTACGGATTGATGTTAAACTTACCAGTAATAATTTTAGTTTTTATTTTCCTTATATCACTTTACGCCCTATCAAAATTTTCTGATTTGATGGTGGAAAATTCGGTTGTTTTAGCAGAGAATTTAGCTATTCCCAAGGTTGTCATTGGGGCAACAATTGTATCACTTGGAACCACCCTTCCAGAAGTATCAACTGCCGTCATAGCTATTTTGAATGGATCATCAGATTTGGCCTTAGGAAATGCTGTGGGTTCTGTCATGTCTAATATTACTTTGATTGTAGGAGTATCAGCACTCATTGCCCCCTTACCAGTTACCATTCAGACCAGCAAGAGTTATAACTTTTTTCTAGCGGCATCCCTCATTCCAATTGTAGCAAGTTATTTTAAGGGATATATAGACCAATGGGTTGGCTTTGTAATGCTGATTTTTATGATTTATTATATCGTTGAGCAATTTAGAAATAGTCCTCTAAAAAAGAGGGAAACAAATTTGCTTTTATCTAAAAAAACAAATGTTAAGTCTGATGGAAATGCAAAATTGATAGTGAGCATAATATTATTTGCTCTCTTAGTGGCAGCTTCAGCGAGTCTATTAGTGGCCAGTATACAAGTATTTGCTGAACGAATAAATATTCCGCAAACAGTTATTGGTGTTATAGTAGTAGCCCTTGGAACTAGCCTACCAGAACTTACAACAGCTATACAAGCTACAAGAAAAGGACAGGGGGCAATTGCAATTGGTAACATACTGGGCGCTAATATTTTAAATTTATTGCTTGTTCTAGGGACAGGAGTCGCCATGTCTAGCGGTGGTATAGGTATACCTAGTATCTACCTAACAGCTATATTTCCTATGCTTTTATTCGTCCTCTTCTTGTTCGCTCTTTCTATCTACAACTCAAAAATTCACGTAATTTCTAAAAAAGAAGGAATATTTCTTTTGATTTTATATGTAATTTTTATATCTATAGTTATTGTCAAATGAAGATATTTAATATATAATAAAAAGGCTGTTATTACAGCTATAATTTCACATTTCAATCGGATTGTCTTCTATGTGCCCTAGGGTCTTTTAGGCAAGTTGATGATTGGGAGAGGGAAAAAACAAAATATAAAGGAGACTTGCAAAATGGCAGTCATTTCAATGAAACAACTACTAGAAGCAGGTGTTCACTTCGGTCACCAAACACGCCGTTGGAACCCTAAAATGAAACCTTACATCTTCACAGAACGTAACGGAATCCACGTTATCGACCTACAAAAAACTGTGAAAATGGCAGATAGCGCATATAACTACATGCGTAATGCAGCTGCTGATGGAGCTGTTGTACTATTTGTTGGTACTAAAAAACAAGCAGCTGAAGCTGTTAAAGAAGAAGCACTTCGTGCTGGTCAATACTACATTAACCACCGTTGGCTTGGTGGAACCCTAACTAACTGGGGAACTATCCAAAAACGTATCGCACGTCTTAAAGAAATCAACCGTATGGAAGAAGATGGAACTTTCGAAGTTTTACCTAAGAAAGAAGTTGTTCTACTTAACAAACAACGTGAACGTCTTGAAAAATTCCTAGGTGGTATCGCTGATATGCCTCGCATCCCAGACGTTATCTACATTGTTGATCCACATAAAGAACAAATCGCTGTTCAAGAAGCAACTAAACTTAATATCCCAATCGTTGCTATGGTTGACACTAACGCTAACCCAGATCCAATCGATGTAATCATCCCTGCAAATGATGATGCTATCCGTGCCGTTAAACTTATCACTGGTAAAATGGCTGACGCTATCATCGAAGGCCGTCAAGGTGAAGATGCAGCTGAATCTGTTGAAGCTAAACTTGCAGCAACTGAAACTTCTTCTGATGATTCAATCGAAGAAATCGTTGAAGTTGTTGAAGGTGACAACAAGTAAGAATCGGATAACTTTTTAAAGTTACAAACGCTAAGGCGGGGCTTTGGCCTCGCCTTTTCTTAATAAAAAATCAAACAAGGAGACTGAAAAATGGCAGTTACTGCAGCTCAAGTTAAAGAACTACGCGAAATCTCTGGTGCTGGTGTTATGGACGCTAAAAAAGCATTAGTTGAAACTGATGGAAACATGGAAAAAGCTGTTGAGCTTCTTCGTGAAAAAGGTATGGCTAAGGCAGCTAAAAAAGCTGACCGTGTAGCAGCTGAAGGACTTACTGGTGTTTACGTTGACGGTAACGTTGCAGCAGTAGTTGAAATCAACTCTGAAACTGACTTCGTAGCTAAAAACGACCAATTCGTTACTCTTGTAAACGAAACAGCTAAAGTTATCGCTGAAGGACGTCCTGCTGACAACGAAGCAGCTATGGCTCTTAAAATGGCTAACGGAGAAACTCTTGAAGAAGCTTATGTTAACGCTACAGCTACAATCGGAGAAAAAATCTCATTCCGTCGTTTCGCTCTTTTAGAAAAAACTGACGAGCAACACTTTGGTGCTTACCAACACAATGGTGGACGTATCGGGGTTATCGCTGTTATCGACGGTGGAGATGACGCTTTAGCTAAACAAGTTTCAATGCACATCGCTGCTATGAAACCACAAGTACTTTCATACAAAGAACTTGATGCACAATTCATCACTGATGAACTTGCACAAATGAACCACGCTATCGAGCAAGATAACGAATCACGTGCTATGGTTAACAAACCAGCACTTCCAGCTCTTAAATTCGGTTCACGTGCTCAAATCACTGACGAAGTACTTGCTGAAGCAAAAGAAAACATCGAAGCTGAACTTAAAGCTGAAGGTAAACCAGAAAAAATCTGGGATAAAATCATTCCAGGTAAAATGGACCGCTTCATGCTTGACAACACTAAAGTTGACCAAGCTTACACACTTCTTGCTCAAGTTTACATCATGGACGACAGCAAAACAGTTGAAGCTTACTTAGATTCAGTAAATGCAAAAGTTGTTGCATTCGTACGTTTCGAAGTTGGTGAAGGAATTGAGAAAGCTGTAAACGACTTTGCAGCAGAAGTTGCAGCTCAAACAAAAGCAGCAAGCAAATAATTAAAAAAACATCTCTTTTGAGGTGTTTTTTTTTTTTAAACTATCATAATTATCTAAATTGTGGTATAATTTACAAAGCAATTTAGACTATTAGACTAGGGGAGTTATATATGTCAACAACAATTATTTGGGGATTAATCATCATAATCGTTGCGGCCTTAGCGGGATATATTTTTATCATGGTTACTCGTAAAGGTAATGAAAAGCGTATTCATAAACTTGAAGAAGAAAAGGAGGAACTTTTTGATCTTCCAACTCAAAGCGAGATTGATGCTGTTAAAAAAATGCACCTAATTGGGCAAAGTCAAAGTGTTTACAGGGAGTGGAATCAAAAATGGGTTGATTTGTCTGCTAATTCATTTGCTGATCTTGAAAAACACCTGTTTGAAGCAGAAGAATTAAACCGTGGCTTTAATTTCTTAAATGTTAAAACTGAAATTGATGCTTGCGAAAAACAACTTGAGCTGATGAAAAATGATGTTACATCAATTCGTCAGGCCATTAAAGACCTAACCGTTCAAGAGGAAAAAAATAGTTCAAAAATCCAAGCCTCTCTTGATCTTTATGAGGAACTTCGTAATGAGATTTCTGAAAATCCAGAAATCTATGGGACAACTATTGATGAAATCGAAAAACAGTTAAACAATATTGAAGAAGATTTTTCAAATTTTGTTACCCTTAACTCAACTGGAGATCCAATCGAAGCTGCTGAGGTTCTAGAACTTGCTGAAGAGCACACCATTGCTCTTGGTAAAATTACTAAGAAGATTCCTGAGATCATTAAGGCCCTTAATGAAGAAATCCCTGCAGATATTTCTGAACTTAAGGATGGTAACAAGAGATTTGAAGAGCTTGGTTACAAGCTACCTGAGGAAATCAACTTCAATGAGGAGATTGAGACAATCTCTAAGCGAGTTAAGGAAACAACAGAACTTGCTGAACGTTTTGACCTTAACCATGCTGAAGCTGAACTTAAAGTCATTAAAGACCAGTTAGCATCACTTTACAAGGTCTTTGAATACGAATATACAGCAAGTAAGCAACTTGAAAAAAATATTGGCATGGTAGAAAGCTTTATTGCCCATGCCCGTGAGAACAATAAAAATCTTCTTCTTGAGATTGATCACATTTCGCAAAGTTATGTTTTAACTGCTAATGAAATGGCTCAAGTTCGTGCTTATCAAGTACAAATTGATCAAGCCAGCCAAGATGCTAGCACTTTACTAGAAGATGTTGAAAAGGGTATGGAAGCTAATTCGACTCTTAACAATCGTTTAAATGAAATCCTTGATATCTTAAATGAGATTGAGGACAATCAGGTTACAATTAATGACTCACTTTCTAAGCTTAAGGTTATTGAAAAGCAAGCTCAAGAGCAAGCGGATGCCTTTGACATTGAACTTAGAGCCATTAAACGTTATGTTGAAAAATTGAATCTTCCAGGTCTTCCAGAAGCCTACTTAGATTTATTCTACATGGCGACATCTCGTGTAGAGTCACTTTTCAAGGAACTTAATAAGGTTCGAGTTAACATTGACACTATTTCAAACCTTTTAGATATTAGTAATGAAGATATGGATATCTTAGAGGATGCGACTGATCGTCTAACAGATGATGCCAATCTTTCAGAACAACTAATTCAATACTCAAATCGTTATAAAACAACTGACGGTGAAGTTGCTAAAGCCTTCAACCGTGCAGTAGATATTTTTGACAATGAGTGGGAATATGACAGAGCTCGTGAGGACATCTCAGAAGCCCTTGAAACAGTAGAACCAGGTGCAGTAGAGCGCATTAGTAACTTCTACTTCAATAATAAGGAAGTTCCTGATTATAGGGAGATTCGATAAAAAAAGAGGCCTTAGCCTCTTTTTTTTATGTCATCAGTAGATATATTTCCGCCTTCAACCTGAAAAATTTCCATATTAGCTGGTAAATTTTTTAAATGGTCCAGGGTTGTTGTTGTAATAAAGGTTTGAGTTTTTCCAATAATGGTCTCAAGCAGGTCAAGTTGCCTGATGTTATCCAGTTCACTCATGACGTCATCAAGAAGGAGAATAGGATATTCACCACTTTCCTCAAAAATTAAATCAATTTCAGCCAGCCTAACTGAAAGGGCAGTTGTCCTTTGCTGTCCCTGAGATCCAAAGTCTGAAACATTAATTCCATTAATGAAAAATTCTAAATCATCCCGGTGAGGTCCTACCAAGGTTTGGTGGCGGATAAGCTCCTTGCTGCGATTTTTCAATAATTGATTTTTAAAATCTTCTTTAATCCCTGAAAGGGTAGGGGCATCTTCGCTTAAAGAAACATTTGACTTATAGCTAATGGTCAAATCTTCTAGACCATGACTAAGCTTAAAATGAAGTTTATTAGCCAAATCTTCTAAATGCCTAATGAAGCTTATCCTATGCTCAATAATCTTACTACCATAATCAATAAGCTGGTCATCTAAGACGCTTAAATAAGTATCGTCAATCTTCTTGCTATCAAATTTCAAGTAGGCATTGCGCTCCTTAAGGATTTTACCATAGTAGATGGAATCATAGAGGTAGATGGATCTGAGTTGGCTGATTTCCATATCGATAAAACGCCGTCTCATGCTAGGACTTCCTTTAATGACAGATAAATCCTCTGGGGCAAACATGATAACCTTCATTTGACCGATATAGTCAGCAACCTTTTGTTGGACCAGATGATTGACCTTGGTCTTTCGTCCATCCTTCCCCCCTATGATTTCAAGAGGAATCCTAGATTGATGCTTTTCAAGGGTTCCAGCTACCTTCATAGATTTAGAATCCCACTTGAGAAGGTCCTTATCACTTGAAGTCCTATGACTTTTAGTGAGGGCTAGGTAGTAAATACTCTCTAAGATATTGGTCTTACCTTGGGCATTTTGTCCGAGGAAGATATTCAAGTTGGGATGAAAATCAAGGTTTAAATCATCATAATTCCTGAAATTTCTAAGAGAGATATTTTCTAACTTCATTTATTTTACTCCAGGAAAGCGGGGTTTGGTAGGCTTTTTGACAGTCTTTTTATTTTCTTTATTAAGTTTTGCAACGATTTCTTTAACTCGCTCTTTTTCTTCCTTTTCTTCTAGGAATTCAGCCTTTTCCTCCTCAGTTGGAGCAGAAATCTCAATTGTTAGGTCATAGTCAGGAAATTCTAAGACGTCATTCACGCGCAGTTTACGTCCACGGCGGTTTTCAAACTCACCGTTCATAAGAATAGTGTTTTCAGCAAGAAAGGCCTTAGCGGCTCCTCCGCTACTTATCATATCAATCTCCTTGAGCAGTTTGCCGAGGGTGATAAATTCATCAAATAGTATATAATTCATGCCTTTATTCTACCACAAATTAGCAGATAATCTTAATTAGTAGGCCAATCTTTTAAACTAGCCCAAATAAAATATTAGCAGTTTTTTTTAATAAATCTGTTATAATGAGAACATCATTTTAAGGAGCAAATTATGCAGGTAAATAAAGGTGTCAATCTCAATATAATCAAGGAAAAGAAATTTAAAACCATAAATATAGCCATTCGTTTTAAGGCTGATTTTAAGGCTCAAATTTTAGCCAACAGGATTTTAATTTCAAACCTTTGGGAGACCAGCAATAAAAATCTTACAAGTAACCGAGATCTTGATTTAAAGCTTTCAGACATGTACGGTGCTACTTTTTCGACAAGGGTAGCCAAAAAAGGTAAAAAGCACCTTTTAACCATTAATTTATCCCTTGTTAACCCGGCCCTGGTTAATGACAATAATCTTTTGGAAGAAGCCCTTAATTTCTTAAAAGATGTTATCTTTAATCCTCTTGTAAGTGAAAGTGGCGGTTTAATGTCCTTTGACCGGGAAACCTATGCCCGAGAGCAAAAAAATCTAATAAAATACTTAGAAGCAAGTGTTGAGGACAGGTCATACTATGCCAGCCAAAGGCTAACTAGTCTTTATTTTACAGATGAGAACATGAAACTTCCTAGCAGTGCTACAGCAGAGCTTGTCAGAGAAGAAGACCGATTTACTACTTATAACTATTATCAAAAGATGCTTAAAGAAGACTTGGTCGATATTTTTGTCTTAGGAAATTTTGATGATCAGACTGAGGATTTTCTCAAGGAATCTTTCAAAAAATTTGGCTTTACAGACCGTTTGGATTATGTAGACGTAAGGAGTGAAGCTCAGACTTATTTTTATAAACAAGAGCTTAATCAAGTAGAAGTTTACGAGGAAGATAAGCCAGCTAATCAGTCAATTATTGAGTTTGCTTATAACCTTCCTGTTTATTTTGGGGATAGCCTTTACATGGCCCTTCTTGTCTATAATGGTCTTTTGGGAGCTTTTGCCCATTCCAAATTATTTATGAATGTGAGGGAAAAAGAAGGTCTTGCCTACTATGCGTCAAGCTCTATTGATTCATACAGGGGATTTTTAAGGATTAAGGCAGGGATTGAGGCTTCTAAAAAGGATAGGGTCATTTTCCTTGTGGATCAAGAGGTTGAAGCCATGAGGCTTGGTGATTTTAGCCAGGATGACCTTGAGCAGACTAAAAAAATGCTTGAAACCTCATACAAGTTGGCTCAAGATTCTGCTGGAAACTTGATAGAACAGGCCTTTATTCGAGGTGAATTTCCAGGTCTTTATAAGAATCAGGAAATCTGGCTTAAGGATCTGTGGTCGGTTACTAGAGAAGACGTTATGAAAGTTGCAGAACTTGTAAGCCTGCAAACCATTTATTTCTTGAAGGGAGATGATTTAGATGCTCAAGAAGATTAACTACCAGGCAGTAGAAGAAGGCTTATACCAGGAAGACCTAGAAAATGGCCTAAGGGTTTATTATTTACCTCAACCTCTTTACAATAAAACCTATGCCCTTTTTACAAGCAAATTTGGATCCCTTGATACATCATTTGTTCCCTATAATCAGGAAGCTTCAAAAACTTACCCGGAAGGGATTGCCCATTTTTTGGAGCACAAATTATTTGAAAAGGAATCAGGGGATGTTTTCCAAGATTTTTCAAAACTTGGAGCTGCCAGTAATGCCTTTACAAGCTTTGAGCGGACCAGCTACCTTTTTTCAACAAGTGAAGAGGTCTATGCTAGCCTAGAAGTCCTTTTGGACTTTGTTCAAGAACCTTATTTCACAGAAGAAGGGGTTACGAGTGAACAGGGGATTATTGGTCAAGAGATTCAAATGTATCAAGATGACCCTGACTGGCGTCTTTACTTTGGCCTGCTGCAAAGCTTGTATCCGGAGTCTCCTCTGGCTGCAGATATTGCTGGTAGTCCTAAAAGTATAAGTGAAATCACAGTAACAGACCTTTATGAGAACTATGAGAGTTTCTACCAGCCGGGGAATATGAATCTTTTTATTACAGGTCCCTTTGAAATTAACCAGATGGCTGATTTTGTTAGAAAGAACCAGGACACAAAGAATTTTCCTAAGACTCAAAAGATTAAGCGGGATAAATTTCAAGCAGCAGATTCTATAGCTTATAGGGAGATTGAGATGGATCTTGTAAATAGTAAATTTGCCCTAGGATTTAGGGGGAAAGACTCTCTACCTAGTGAGGGTGCTGAACTTCTAAGCTATAGAATGTCTAATTTCTTCCTATTTACCATGCTTTTTGGCTCAACCAGTAAGAGATATGAAAGGTTATATAATGAGGGTCTAATTGATGACTCCTTTGACTATAACTTTGAACTTCATGAGCGCTTTCATATGGCAAGTATCACTTGTGACAGCGAAGATCCCAAGTTCTTAGAGGAGGAATTTACTGCGGCCCTAAATAATTTTGAACTTGATCCAGATTTTACAGAAGAGCATCTTAAGCTGATTAAAAAAGATTATTTGGGTAATTATTTTAAAAGTATGAACTCCCTTGAGTTTATTGCTAGCCAGTTTGCTTCTAATATTTATGAGGATTTGAACTTCTTTGATTATCCGGCTATTTTGGAAAAAATTAACTTGGACCTTGTAAGGGAGAATGGGAGAAAATTCATTTCCTCAATGGAAAAAAGTGTCTTTTGTATCAAGGCAAGTCCTGTGGACTAGATATTTTGACCTTTAAAAATTATGAAAATAATTGTATACTTGTAACAACTGATTAAGAAAAAAAGATTATGAAAGGAGGTAGTATGAAAGCTAAAACTGCAGGAGAATTCCTTGCCTACAAGCGCCAGGAAAAAGGTTGGACCATTGATGAAGCTGTAGAGACGACAAGGATTAAGAAAAAATATATCCTGGCTCTTGAAGCCGATGATTACAGCGTTATTCCTGGAAGCTTTTATGTTCGTGCTTATATTAAGCAGTATTCAGACCGTTTAGGAATTGATTACGGTCCACTAATTAACTACTATGAAAGTGGTCAAAAAATCGGGGAGGAAGAATCCTTAGATTCATATACAGATGACTTTAAGGCCAGCCTAGCTGATTTTGAGCTCGGAGAACGTGAGCAAGAAAGGGAAAGAAGAGGTTTTCTTGAGGGAGTAAAGGCGCGTTTACCTTTGATTTTACTCTCAGGAGCAGCCCTTTTAATCCTTGTAGGTGTCTTTTTGGTCGTTTTCCTAAATCGTCCCAAAACTTTAATTTCTACTGATGAAAAAATCAGTCAAACAAGTAGCCAGACAAGTCAATCAAGCCAGGCAAGTGCCCAGTCCTCTGAAAGTAAGGAAGTAACATCTTCTAGTTCAGAAAGTCAGTCAACTAGTAAAGATAAAGAAGTTGAAAAGACTGAAAAAATTAAGGTTTCAGGGTCAGGCGCTAGCCTTTCAGCTGAAATAACAGGGGCAACAAGTCCTCTTACTATTGAGTTATCAGTAGCTGACGGGGTTACCTCATGGATTTCTGTGACCAATTCAGATTTAGCCAGCGGTCTTGTACTAAGCCCTGACAATAAATCTACTCAGACCAAGTTAGTTGATAAGGCAGCAAATAGTCTTATAACTTTAGGAGTTGTCCAAGGAGTAACCATTAAGATTAATGGACAAACGCTTGATTTGTCAGCCCTTACGGCTACAACTGGAACAATAACCCTAAAAATTACCTACCAAAATTAAGAAAGTGAGCTCCCTTTATGGAGATGAATCTACCCAATAAATTAACCCTACTGCGAATTATCTTAATTCCAGTATTCATCCTTATTTTATCCCTACCAGGATCTGTCGTAGTCTTTGGTATTTCCCTAACCCATCTTTTAGCTGCAATAATTTTTACCTTTGCAAGTGTTACAGACTGGCTTGATGGGTATATTGCCAGACGAGATAACTTAGTCACTAACTTCGGAAAATTTGCTGATCCTTTAGCTGATAAGATGCTTGTTATGTCAGCCTTTATCATGCTAGTAGCTCTTGGTTTTGCACCAGCCTGGGTGGTAGCGATTATTATCTGTCGTGAACTAGCTGTAACAGGTCTTCGCTTACTACTGGTTGAAAACGGGGGAGCGGTTTTAGCTGCGGCCATGCCTGGAAAAATAAAAACAACAACCCAGATGCTTGCCATTATCTTCCTGCTTTTAGGAATGAAGACCCTAGGAAATATTACCTTATATATCTGTCTCTTCTTTACCATTTACTCAGGATATGACTACTTTGCCAAAAATACTCAAGTCTTTAAGGACGTAAAATAGATAGCCCAGCTATCTATTTTTTTTGTTTCAAAATTAATCAAAAGGCTCAGGCAATAACAAGATATTCCAGCTTTAAAGCATAACTTTAAATTAGATTTTTAATTTTTTATATGTTAACATTGTACATATATTAGTGAATACAAAATCAATAATTATTAAATAAATTAACTTATAATTATATAATTTGATATATTATATTCCTTATTTTTTAATTTAATCTAGATTTAAGCGATTTCATTATAATAACGGGGTTTATGATGTGATATATTTTAATTTTTATTATTAATAATTAGTTATTATTTTTTCTATCTTAGTGAATATTTTTCTTTAATATATTATATTTGTTGCATAAAAAAATATTTTAGGGGCTAAGATTGAGAATTTAATGAACGGGGGTAAATGGGTTTGAAAAGTAATTTTTTTAAGGGAAAATTTTTCCTACTAGCTGTTATAATTTTAAGTTTGTCCTTGACCATTAATGGTTTTGCCCTGGGAAGTTCAGGTGTGTCTTCAAGTAACTCAGGTTCAGTTACAGATTCTTCGGATAGTTCCGCAGACCTATCTTCAATAGGTAGTAGTCTACTTCCATCTAGTTCATCTTTTATTTCTAATTCAAGTTCTATAAATTCTGAAAGTCTGAATTCTAATGAGGTAAGTGATTCTGCATCAGATGAGGTTAATGAAGTGGAAGTAAGTGAGGAGGCAGGAGAGCCAAATGCTCAATCATCGACCATGATGTCAACAAGGGCCAGTATTACAGTAACCACTCAAACTCAATTACAATCTGCCCTAGCTAATACATCATATGATACCATCTATCTTGGTGCCAATATAGATCTTGGAACTACGTCCAATCCGGTAAATCATAGTGTTATTATTGATGGGGATAATGGTTCTGGTGGACGCTATACTATCACCTATGCAGGTGATAGTAATTCTGGTATTGGGATTTGTTACGGAGCAAATGGGATAACCATTCACTATAGGAATGTTAATTTCGGTTTCCCGGGTACCCCTGTAACCAGTCATAGCACAACAAATGCTAGTAACAACTACGGGATTGCTCCTCCTAATGGTATGTCAAATAAGACTTTGATTGTTGAAAATGTTGGCTATTATTCAGGATATGGAGCCCAACCCTTCTACCTTCCAGGGGCATCAGAGACTATAACCTTTAAAGGAACTAATACCTTTGTCATGGGTGGTGGATCATATTCACAGGAATTTGCTGAAGGATCGAATTTTATTTTTGATGCTGGTAGCACAACCACCATTACTGATGGTAATACAAACAATTTAGGTTTTATTTGGCCTCAGAATAATCCTTTAAATTTTCAAGTGGGAGCAGGTGCGACCGTCAATATTTCAACTACGCATGATTTTATTTATTCAGATTTAAATACACTTCATAATGTCTCCATTGGAGCTGGAGGGACCTTATCAATAACACAGGCTAATACTGTTAGTTCAGGAAAACTTATATATCAAACTGGTAAAAATTTAAATATTGACGCAGGAGTTGGATCGACTCTCTATATACAAACACCTATAAAATCAGTATTTACAAACTTTACTTTAAGTCAGGCAGTAAATTCAGAGGCTGCAATTGTTTCAAAATCAGATGATGCCTTAAATGCATCTACTATGGCTACCTTCAATATTAATGAAGCTTCTAAGCTAACTCTCCAGGGAACAACCACAAGTGTGGCAGGGACTAATGCAACATTTAATTTTGGGAGTTTTAATAATGGAACATTAGGATACGATGTATCTATAAATGGTGTATCCCAACCTATAGTAACTCAGACTAATAATGATTACTGGAGTGTTGCGGGAAGTTCATTTTCAAGGCCCAATTCGGACTTTACCACGACTGTTAGGAACCAACTTAATAATGCCCAAAAAATTGTTTTTGAAAGAAAAACCAAGGCTGTCATATCCTTTGAAAATGAAGCAGGGCATTTGCAAGAGCCAGGGACTGCATCCGTTGGAACTTATTTTGCCGACCACTTGTACTGGCAGGATAATGGTTCTAACAGAAACTTAATCTTTAAAATTTTTATTGCAGGTACTGAGACCCAGGTTGGATCAGACTTTTCGGTTACGACAGATGGAGATTCAGCTTTTGAATCTAAAACTTATACGATTGCACCTATGTATTTTGAAGAATTTGGTGCTAATTATAATTTTGAGATTAGAGCCTACAAGGAAACGGCAAATGGTTACCAGTATGAGGAAACGACAACAAGTGAGCGTTTATTACTTAATTTAACAACATCTGACTTTGTTGTTACCCTAACCACTGCCCCAACAGCTCTTACTTGGAGCAATCGAACTATTTCAGAAACTAAGGGTATTTTAACAAGAGACACTAATAATCCCATGACCCTTGAGGTTTTGGATAAAAATGAAAATGCTCACCACTGGGTTGTAAAGGCTCTTGTATCAGGAACAGATGATTATTCTTTGGTTTGGAAGGCAGATTCATCTACAGACCCTGTCGATTTACATTATCAGACAGTATTTACCAACTATGATGTCAGCCGGGACGGTGATGACATTTACAGTAAGACTTGGGATGAAAATACGGGTGTCTTGGTTAATAGTTCTGATTACTTAACTATTGGAAGTCACAGTAATATTACCATAACTTGGACCTTAGCCATTACGCCATAATCATAATAAAAGAAGCAGGACAGTTTTTAGTAACTGCTTCCTGCTTTTTATTATTTAATATGTATTAGCATATATTAGAAAGTATATTGATAGGATTATTAATTTGAAACATAAGTTTTTAAGGCAATTATTTTTTACATTTTTATTTTTAATTTTTTACCTGCCTGTGACTATTATGGCTTATGGGCAGGAGTCAACTAATTCCGCATGGAAGAATTCATCAAGCTATGACGTTCTCAGTCAAAATTCAAGTAGTGAGGAATTAGATTTGCCATCATCAAGTATTAGCGTTTCAGGTGCAGATTCTTCGACTATTATGGTAGGTGATAGTTCAAATGATCAAGAAATCCTAGGAGAAGTCGTAGGAGTAAGTAATGTAGAAGCATCAACCATGGCAGATGCAAGAATTAGCTATTCGGTTGGAAACATAGTAGATCTTACCCTGGCTCTTACCTTGCCAACAGTTGATACCATTAACCTAACAAGTGATCTTGACTTAGGGATTTTAGGCTTTGCTGTTACAAGAGATATTACTATAAACGGCGACAAAAATGATGGGATGGGTGGAAGGTATACTATTACTTATGGTAATCCACTTGGGACTAATAATTCCACTACTAGAGGAATATACTATGGTGCAAGCAATATAACCATTACTTACAAGAATGTAAATTTTGGTTTTGAGTCAGCTCTTGGATCAAATAATAAGACTAATGCTAGTAATTATTACGGGATAGCTCCTCCAGGAATTTTAACGAGCGGAAAAAAATTAGTCCTTGAAAATGTTGGTTACTATTCAGATTATGGGGCAGAACCTCTTTTCCTTAATGGAGCAAATGAAACAATAACATTTAAAGGAACCAACACTTTTATTATGAAGGGTGGAACTGATTCTGAGGAATTCGCAGAATGTGCTAACTTTATATTTGAGGCAGGAAGTACGACAACTGTTACTGATAGTAATACAGATCAAACAGGATTTATCTATGCTGCTAATGGGTCTCTTAATATGCAGATTGGAGCAGGGGCAAGTTTTAATGTAACCTCCAATCATGATTTCCTTTATACCTCAGGTGCTAATCCAACAATAAGTATAGGAGATGGGGGAAGTTTAAATTATATCAAGACTACCGCTAAAAGTACTGGAAAGTTTATTTCACAGACCGATAAAAATCTGACTGTTGGATTAGGAATTGGATCTAAGTTTGATATACAAACTCAGTCAGTCAATCAGTTTGCTAATTTAACAATAAATCAGGCAAGAGATTCTGAAGTAGTCATTAATTCTGCTGTGGGAGATGCTCTGAATGCCAGTACGATGGCTACCTTTAATATTGATAATGCCTCTAGACTTACTCTTCAAGGAACAACAAATAGTGTGGTTGGTAATAATGCTAAATTTAATTTTTCAACCTATTCAAATGGGAGACAGGTTATGATGTTTTTACTAATGCATCATCTAATCCACTTTTAACTCAAACTAATACTTATGGTTGGACTGTTGCAAGTGGAGCCTATACTAGGGCCACTAGTGATTTTTCTTTAGGTGAAAAATCAGCCTTAGTTGCAGCCACTAAGTTGATCCTTGAAAGAAAAACGCCAACCACCTTATCCTGGGCTGATGGAAGTGTTGTTTCCAGCAATTCTGAGACCATATCTCAAGGTAATTTTGAGGACAACTTTTATTGGACAGATCCTGGGACTGATAGGAATTTGGTCTTTAGGATTTTTGACTCATCTAATAACCAAGTAGGGTCAGATTTTACAGGTGCTAAAACTAATGGCGGTACGGGTTATAATTCCTTTACCTATTATATTCTTGAAGCCAATCTAGCAGCTGGACATACCTATACCTTCACCATTAGGGTCTATAAGGCTACCGCAGGTGGTGCCCTAATAGAAGAAACTTCAAGTCCGCCTTTGACGATAGCTATAACGGTTACTAATCCGACTGTAACCCTTATATCTACCCCAAGTAATCTTTCCTGGACCAACCGGACAATTACTGAAACTAAAGGAGTTCTTGAAAGAGATCTAGGTAATGATATGACCATAAGTGTCAAAGATACTCGCACAATCCCGCAAAATTGGGTTTTAAGAACTTTTGTTGAGGGAACGGAAGATTTTTCTCTTGTTTGGAAGGCAAATTCTGGAAGTTCCCTAGAACCTTTAGACACTCATATTGTATTTACAAATGGGGATGTAAGCCGTGATGGTAATAACCTTTATACTAAAACCTGGACCAAAGATGTTGGCATCTTGCTAGACAGTAGTAACTATATGAATATTGGGGATTATAACAATCTATCCATTGTTTGGATTTTAGCAGTAACCCCGTAAATGCACTTATAAATTTACCGAGGACTTAGGTCCTCTTTTTTATTTGTGAAAAAATAACTTTATAAAAAAATACTTGTTAAATATTTAGGCCCTTTTTTAGAAATTGCACAAAAAAAATTGAATACTATAAAAGAAGTTCACAATTATTTTTTATTGACTTACCCTGTAAATTCGGTATATAATCGTTTTCATGTAAATGAATAAAACGTTTTCGAAAACTCATGAATTTAAATTCTATTTGCTTACATATTTTTGAAAAATTAGATCTTAATTTAATTATTATATTTGAAAGTATGGATTTTATGGAAAGAGAATCAAAGAAGACCAGGTGGGGTCTTTACAAAAAACACACTATCTTACTGTCCTATTTGTCTTTATTGATAACATTTTTAAGTAATTTAGGAACTGTTCATGCTGATGATATTTCACCGTCTTCTACTAGTAATGAAAGTTCTAAAATAAATCAGGTGGCCCCTAGTTCGTCACAATCAAGTGAGGTAAAGGGAAGTTCTAGTAAAATTTCCTCATCTGAGTCTGTAAAGTCTGATGGCTCAGATGATTCCGCTTCTTCTGAGCCCAGTGATATAAGCCCTAGATTGTCAGTTAGCACCATGGATGTGGGAACACAAACTACTGCTTCTGTAGCAAACACAAACGATTTAACCAATGCCTTAAATGACTCTTCGGTGGATACCATTTACTTGACTGCTGATTTAGCACTTGGTAATGGTCAGTTTGCAGTTAACCGGAATATTACCATTGAAGGTAATAATCACACAATTACCTATGGCGGCACTATGAGTGACACGCGGGGGATTTACTTTAACCAAGATAATATAACCATCCATTTTAAAAATATATTTTTTGGAAGGGCTAGTGACCTTGGCAAAAATTTATCAACCAATGCTGGTAACTACTACGGCTTTAGCCCAGGTAGGAACCTATCAGGGAATAATTCAAGTAGGACCTTGATTATTGAAAATGTTACCTATAATTCAGACCGGGGTGCTCAACCTTTTTATCTGAAAGGAAAGAACGACAAAATTATCTTCAAGGGTAACAATGTTTTCAACATGTTAGGAGAAAGTGACGGTAATTCTCAGGAATTTGCGGAGGCTTCAAATTTTGTTTTTGAAGACAACAGTACAACGACTGTAACAGATAAGAACCAAGGGGCCAGTGGTTTTATCTGGTCAGATAATGCAGCTCCAAGTATCACTGTGGGAGACAATGCAAATTTTATCGTCACAACATCAAGGCATGACTTTATCTATGCCGGAGGCGGTGTTCCCGTAATAAAGATTGGTAATAATGGAACCATATCCTTTAACCAAAATACAAGCGATACAAGGGGAAGTGGGAAAATTATTTACCAAACCCTTTCGCCATCAATTACTCTAGGAGAAGGGGCTAACTTAGATCTTCACTCTCGTTATACCAGTACCTTTACTGATATAACAGTAAATATGCCTAAGAATTCTAGTGCTGTTTTTGCTGCAGCATCTGGAGATTCCATGAAAATTTCAGGGACAGGGAACTTTAATATCAGTGATGCAGCAAGACTTTTGATTGAGGGAACAAGCGGTAATCCTATTACAGGTAAATCAAATATTAATTTTAATTCATTTGGGACTAATACTTTAGGATATGATTCCTACATTAACGTTCCCCCAAGTAACTCTTATGCTAATTTCCTTACTCAAACCCAGCCTGGAACTTGGTCTGGTAATTCATCTGACAATGGTAGTAATGTAACTTTTTCAAGGACAGGAGATCCGAACTTTACAAATTCCCAGCTGATTAGTTTGCAAAATACAACCTTCATGTCTTTTACAAGACAAACCCCGGTCAGCCTTTCGTGGACCAGTGATGGAAGTGATACATCAGCAAAAGCAGTGCCTCTTACCACATCTACAGATAATGCGGCTGATTATACGGATACTGTTTACTGGAATGACCCGGGACGTTTTAACAATCTTATTTTTAAACTATATGACAGTGATGGAGTAAGTCAAATTGGATCAGATTTGGCCAATATAGCCTCAACACCTGGGCATAATGATTATACTGGCATCCAATTTACTATTCCTTCTTCTTACCTCCCAGTTAAAAGTGTTAATAAAAGCTTTTATATCAAGGCCTTTAAGAAAAATTTAGATGGTAGTCAAACACTCATGAAAACTCTACCTCTCAATATAACAGTTGACGGAAGGGTATCCCTTAAAAATATGCCGTCAAATCTATCCTGGACTAATAGGACTATCGCTCAAACCAAGGGTATTCTTGCTAGAGATGGTGGTAATACTATGTCTTTTGAAGTTAAGGATACAAGGATAAATCCAACCCCTTGGATGCTTACTGCACATGTTGCTGGAACTGCGCCCTTTAGTTTGGTTTGGAAGGATGCTGCAGGAGACGTGCCTGTTAATTTAGAAGATGTCTCAGTTTTTACTAAGGATACAGTTGGTATAGGAACAAGTACTGATGCCAACGGTAGTGTTACCTACAGTAAGTCCTGGGCTGAAAATTCTGGAGTTCTTTTAAAAAGTGATGACTATTTGACTATCGGCAGCCACAATGGTCTTACTATTTCTTGGAATCTGGTTGCTGCTCCTTAAAGTAAGTTAACTAGTTAACTATTTTTGTGAAAAAAAAACAAAAAAATAAATCGAAAGTGTAGCTTTTTAGAAAAAGGTGTGGTATTATTACCGCATAATAAAAGAATCTTTATATCTAATTAAAAACTAATGATACAGTGGTTTAATTAACTAATAAAAGTTTTACAATCCTTCGGTAGTGTTTTAATTAATAAAGAATAAAGTTAATGTTTTATTAAATATTAATTGTTGGGCGGTTTGGGGTAGTTTTCTTAGGAGTACTATGTAATGTAAGCCCTTACTAGTCTACATGATAGAAATTGGAGGGAGGGGCGAATTGAGATATACAGTTTTTTTAAAAGGAGCTTTGCTTCTGTCTTGCCTGTCCGCTGGAATTTTAAGGAGTAATTCAGCTTATTCAGAAGATATAAGTTCAGATATTTCAAGTAGCTCAAGTTCAACCACTTCGAGTTCAGCAAGCTCTGTACAGTCGTCAGTTTCATCGGAATCAAGTGGAAGTTTATCCATTCTGAGTGAGGCTATTTCAAACTCTGCGAGTTCATCCTCATCTGCTGAAATCTTATCAACTGAGACACCTAGTCTAAAAGCATTTGCAGCAGTATCAACCATGGATGCTTCATCTACAGCTTATGTGGGATCGACAAGTGATTTGACTTCTGCATTAGCCAATTCAGCAATCGATACCATTATCCTAACGGCGAACATAGCCTTAGGAACAGGTAGCTTCAATGTCACTAAGAATATTACGATTGATGGTCAAGGTCTCTATACTATAACTTATGGGGGAGGGAGTCAGACACAAGGTATTAATTTTAGAGCCAGTAACATCACCATTCACTATAAGAATGTGACCTTTGGTTTTGCTAGTGCGATAGGATCCCATAGTCCTAGTAATGCTGGTAATTATTACGGTATTGCTCCCACGACTGACGGTAGGACAAATCTTACATTAATCGTGGAGAATGTTACCTATAACTCTGACTATGGTGGACAGCCTTTTTACCTAACAGGTTCATCTAACAAGATAGTTTTTTCAGGAACTAATGTCTTTAATATGATGGGAGGTTCCTACTCTCAAGAATTTGCTGAGGCTTGTAACTTTGTTTTCACTGATAACAGTAGTACGACAGTCTATGACAATAATACTGAGGCAGATGGTTTCTTCTGGTCAGCAGCAACTGCAACAACTGTAACAATCGGGGATAATGCAAGCCTTGTTGTTCCGGTGTCCCACCATGATTTTATCTACAGTGGGGGTGGAACGCCAACCATAACTATCGGGAAAAACGGGACTCTATCTTTCAAACAGGCAACACCACTTGAAAGTACAGGACAGATTATCACTCAAACGGGTATGTCACCTATCATTACTTTAGGTGAAGGGGCTAATCTTGATCTTCATTCGATAAATACTAGTTATTTTGTCAATTTGACGATGAATATGCCGACGAATTCCAGTGCTGTCTTTTCATCAGCTAATAATGATTCAATGATTATAAGCGGAACGGCTAATTTTAATATCAATGATGCAGCGAGACTTTTGATTGAAGGGGGAGCGACTTCTGGTAAAAATAATCCAATTACTGGGGCTGCTAATATAAATTTTAATACTTTTGGGGCCAATACCCTGGGATATGATTCTTACATTAACGCACCTCCAAGTAATGCTTACACTTATTTTCTACCTCAGACACAACCTGGTACCTGGTCTCAGAATCTTAATTCTTCAAATGTCGGAACTATTACTAGAACTGGAGATGCCAATTTTACAACAGCGCAGGTAACAAGTCTCAAAAATTCTACCTTTATGTCCTTTACTAGGCAAACGCCGGTTACTCTTTCTTGGGCGAGTGACGGAAGTGATATTTCTACAAAAGCGATTTCTCTGTCAACGGCTACCGATAATGCAGCAGACTATACGGGAACCTTCTACTGGAATGATCCCGGAAGGTTCAATAATTTGATGTTTAGATTGACGGATAGTGCTGGTAATCAAATAGGGTCAGATTTGGCTGATGTTATTACAGATGGATTGTCTACTTACAATAGTTTGAGTTTTACGATTCCATCTTCGTATCTTCCAGTTAAGTCTGTTAATAAAGTCTTTTACCTTAAAGCCTTCAAGCAGTCGTTAGATGGCACAGAAACTTTGAAACAAACCTTAACTATGAATGTAACAGTTGACGGCATGATAACCCTCACTGGTGTTCCTTCAGGTCTTTCATGGACGGGTAGACAGATGACTGATACCAAAGGTGTTCTTGTAAGAGACAGTGGTAATACCATGGCTCTTACTACTAAGGATACTAGAATCAACCAGACTGGTTGGGAGGTTACGGCTGAAACCAGTGGTAGCGCACCTTTTAGTCTAGTTTGGAAGGAAGATACTAGTGCTACACCGGTTGATATAGATGGTGAGCCCTTGTTTACCAATTCTACCAGCGGTGCAAGCACAAGTACAGATGCCAATGGAAGTATTACCTCTACTAAGTCCTGGGCAGAAAATGAGGGTATCCAGCTTAAAAGTGATGATTACCTGACTATTGGTGATCATAATGGGATGACCATCTTGTGGAGTGTAGTTGATGCCCCTTAACTTGTGATTAAGACGAAAAAATAGTGAATTTTTTCAAAAAAATTACAAAAAATTGGAGCAAATGAGTTGATTTTTGAAAAAACACATAGTAATATATTAATAAATAAATATTAATAAAAGATAGTTAACTTAATTATTTATTAATAATTTATTTAACTAATCAAAAACAAATAAAAGTGGTTTACCACTTAGTCGTTCAAGTATATTCATTCCAGTTACTAGAAGTTTACTTATCTGGTCTATGAGTATCTTTACCAAAGGTACTGATAGACCGGATAATTAGACTAGGTGTAATTTTCGGAGACTATAGGACAGCATTCTTGCTAGATTATAGGAGTA
This sequence comes from Streptococcaceae bacterium ESL0687, assembly GCA_029392475.1. Classification (NCBI taxonomy): domain Bacteria; kingdom Bacillati; phylum Bacillota; class Bacilli; order Lactobacillales; family Streptococcaceae; species Streptococcaceae bacterium ESL0687. The sequence continues at coordinate 1,396,191 of CP113940.1, read as the reverse complement.
TACAACTATCGCTACATGGATTTACTTGTAAATCTTAGTACATTATATTTAGGAGGTATTCATAAATGAATGCAAAGAAATTACTAGGACTAGGTCTTGCTAGTGCTGTTCTACTAGGATCTGGAGTTGCTACAGCTTTCGCTGCTGATGTTGACCACGAAGTTCAAACTCAAACAGGTACAACACCCGTTACTGTTCAAGTTAACGATGAGTCTGATCCAGATCCAATCAACCCAGTTACTCCGACAGACCCAACTTCACCAGTTTTACCAGGGCAAACACGTCTAACTCTTAATCACGTTCCTACAGCTTACGATTTCCAAACTACTGTATCGGATGGTCAATATACAGTAAACTCAGGAACAATTGGTAGTGGTACTGCAGGTGATGGATCTGAAGACATCGTAGTATTCAACAGCAAGGTCGGACGTAAATGGAATGTTAAAGCTACTGTGGCTAACGAACAACTCTCTATTACTAAGAGTGGTACTACAACTAACTTCCCAGTAACTTCATTCAAGATTACATCAACTGGTGCAAATGGTAACGGTTCAGCTCAAGAAGTTTCAGCAACTGGTTACCAAGGTGTCGTTGCCCAAGATGTGAACGCAGCGTCAGGCGCTACTCTTGATGCAGAGAACAATACAAGTTCAATGTCAATCCCAGTATCAGCTGTATCAATCGGCTTCACAGATAACACTCACGTTATCAAGGCTGGAGACACAGTAACTGGTACAATTGATTACCAACTTTACATGGTTACAACAGTTTAATATGTCCCAATTAGAAGAAGGAGAATATTCTCCTTCTTTTTTTGTGTGTCAAAGAAGAAATTTGTTTTAAAGTCTTTGATAGATTTGTTATTTAAAGTTACAGACTAAGATAATATAAACTTTTATAAATATATTAAAAATAGTACAATAACTTGTTAAAATAATTTCATAAATACACACCTTTTATTAGCTTTTTATTAATTCTAATGATATTATATCAATATAATAGCTTGTAAATAAACAAGAAAAAACTTGCTTATTTATGATAAAATTTTTTTATAAATGTTTTTAGGCTAGTTAAATTTAAGGATAATTTTGAACAACCTTTATTTTGCTTGTTCAAAATTATCTGGTCGCACAGGTATACCATCTTTGATACCAAGGGTTTTCTCGTTTGGTCTATGAATATTTTTTAGACAAGTAAGAGATATTCATAGACCTGATGATTGGACTAGGTGTCTTATCGGAAACTACAAAAGGGTAGCTATGCTTTTTTGTGGGAGGTATATTAACTTTAGCTACTGGGATTTACTTGTAAATTTTAGTACATTGATTTTAGGAGGTATTCACAATGAATGCAAAAAAATTACTAGGATTAGGTCTTGCAGGAGCTGTTCTGTTAGGAGCTGGCTCTACTGCTGCCTTTGCAGATGATGTTGACCACGAAGTTCAAACTCAAACTGATGATACAACGGTCACAGTTAACGTTATCGATGAGTCTGATCCAGACCCAATTGCTCCAGTTACACCAACAGACCCAACTTCACCAGTTCTACCTGGTCAAACTCGTTTAACTCTTAATCATGTTCCGACCGCTTATATTTTTAATACTGAAGTATCTGATACAACATATACAGCTACAGCTTCGACCATCGGTAGTGGTACATCAGGTGATGGATCTGAAGACATAGTAGTATTCAATAGTAAGGTTGGACGTCGCTGGAAAGTTAAAGCTAGTGTAACAGATCCAGAGAATGGTAATGTGGTTACTGGTAATACCGGTCAACTTACTATTAACAAAAGTGGGGCCAAATATTTCCCAGTAACTGCCTTTAATATTACAAGTAGTGGAGACAATGGTACAGGTACCACACCAGTCAATGCTGCAACAACTGGTTACCAAGCAATTGTTGCCCAGGACGTATACGGTAAATCAGGAACAACTCTTAGTGCTACTAACAATACAAGTACAATGACTATTCCAGTGTCTGCCGTATCAATTACCTTTACAGATGCTGACCACGTTCTTCAGGTAAATGACGTTGTCTCAGGTACTATCAGCTACCAACTTTACATGGTTACAGAATAATCACTATTAAAAGAAGGGGAAGTCCCTTCTTTTTTACATAAAACTATTTTTATGGATTGAAGTTCTATTCGTAGATGATTTAATTTTTTATTTTCTTAATTTTTTCCATGTATTTTCAGAAAATATATGGTTTTTTGTGTTTTTTACATAATTTTTTCAGAAAACAAGCAGATGTTAACTTTAATTCACAAATTATTTAATGTATACTACTATCTTGGTTAGATATCTAATATATTAGTAACTAAAAATATGAATGGAGTACACAAAAAAATGAAAATTATACGACTGTTAATTTTAGGAGTATTAACAGTCTTGGTTTTCCATGGAGTTAACCAAGTTAGAGCGGATGAATTTATAGGTGCGGGACAAACTCAGGTTACTATTAAGATACTTGATGGTGATGAAAGTGAAGTAGATGTTAGTGGATCTACTTTGCCATATGATACAGAGTTAGCAGCGAATCATCCAAAAGAAAAAATAGCAATGAATCATGTGCCAGACGTCTATGGTTTTATAGATCACTCAGATAGTACGACTCATCAAATTGATGCTGAGGAGCTTGCTCAGGATAATAAAGTTGAAATTTTTAATGATTCTAGTAAAAGAGACTGGGTATTAAAAGCCAGTGTTTATAATAATCAAGTTACTAGGGATCATCAGGAAAAAAATAAGCAGACTGATTATCATGTAACAAGATTTGAAATTAATAAAGAATCAATGAAAACAGGTGTAGATACAATTATTGCAAAATGTGAACATATGACTACTGAAGAGAATACTGGAATTATAACAAATTATATAAAAAATCTTGAAATTACATTTAAAGATTCATTGAAGTCTCTAAAAGATGGAGATGCAATTAATGGACGCATCTGCTATCACTTATATATGGTTCCGAAAAATTGATTGAAGTATATTGAATAGAGAGGGAAATGAAATTCCTTCTTTTATTATGCCTAATTTATCTAAATTAGGCCCAACTATCTAACTATGCAAATATCCTCCTAGCGTGATATAATCAGAGAATGGAAAAAATTCTTGAAATTGAAAATATAAGTTACAAGTACGAAGAGGATAGTGACAAGCTTAATCTGTCAAACGTGAGTTTTGATGTTTACAAGGGGGAGTGGGTAAGCATCATTGGCCGAAATGGTTCAGGTAAATCAACAACTGCACGTTTAATTGACGGATTAATGCCGGTACTTGATGGAAAAATTAAGGTTGCTGGAGAACTTTTGACCGAGGAAAATGTCTGGGACATTCGCCAAAAAATCGGTATGGTTTTCCAAAATCCAGATAATCAATTTGTCGGAGCTACTGTGGAAGATGACATTGCCTTTGGCATGGAAAATCAGGCCATAGCTTATGACGAGATGAAAAAAAGGGTTGATCAGGTCCTTGACTTGGTTGGTATGTCAGCTTTTAAAGATAGAGAACCTGCCAGGCTTTCTGGTGGACAAAAACAGAGGGTGGCAATCGCAGGTGTTATTGCCCTAAGGCCTGAAATTATAATTCTTGATGAGGCAACAAGCATGCTTGACCCTAACGGGCGTGACCAACTAATGAATGTGGTCAGAAGTTTGAAGGATCAGTACGGTTTAACAGTTATCTCCATCACGCATGACCTGGATGAGGCTGTAAATTCTGACCGAATCATTGTGATGAAGGACGGTGAGGTTCTTAAAATTGCAAGACCTGAAGAGATTTTTGAAGGGGAAGAGGACATGGTGTCAATCGGTCTTGATGTTCCCTTTACTTCAAATCTTAAGAAGGATTTAAAGGAGAAGGGTTTTGACCTTCCTGATGGATATATGGATGAAAGGGAGCTTGTAGATTATTTATGGCAATTACATTTGAAAAAGTAGATTACATCTACCAGGAAAAGACCCCTTTTGAAAGTCAGGCTCTTTTTGATATAAATATGAATATAGAAACAGGTTCTTATACAGCCCTTGTCGGACATACGGGATCTGGTAAGTCGACCCTGTTACAACATTTAAATGGTCTTGTGAAACCAAGTAGCGGTAAGGTTTGTGTCTTTGACACAGAGATTACAAGGGAGAGCAAGAATAAGGACCTTAAAAAAATTAGAAAAAAAGTAGGGGTGGTGTTCCAGTTTCCTGAAGCCCAACTTTTTGAAGAGACTGTTTTAAAGGATGTTGCCTTTGGCCCTAAGAATTTTGGGGTTTCAGAGAAGGAAGCAGAAGATCTAGCCCGGGAAAAACTAGCTCTTGTAGGAATTAGTGAGGATCTTTTTAGTCATTCACCTTTTGAACTTTCCGGCGGACAGATGAGGCGGGTTGCCATTGCTGGAATTCTTGCCATGAATCCTGAGGTTTTAGTCCTGGATGAGCCGACAGCAGGCCTTGATCCCAAGGCAAGGATTCAGATGATGGAGCTTTTTAATGACCTTCACCAAAAGAACAATTTAACGACCATTCTTGTGACCCACTTGATGGATGATGTGGCTGATTATGCTGACTATGTCTATATTTTGGATAAGGGGCACTTGGTCAAGGAGGGCCTACCAAGTCAGATTTTCCAAGATGTTGCCTTTATGAAGGAAAACCAGCTGGGAGTTCCCAAGGCTACTGATTTTGCCCTAAGTCTTAGGGATAAGGGAATGACCTTTGACCACCTACCTGTAACCAGGCAGGAGCTAGCGCAGATGTTGGAGGATATGCTTCATGGATAAATTAATAATGGGCCGCTATATTCCAGGTAATTCAATCATCCACCGGATGGATCCAAGAAGTAAGCTTCTGGTTATGTTCTCTTTTGTGGTTGTAATCTTTATGGCCACTGACTTTGTGGGTTACCTGATTTTGTCAGTTTATACTTTATTAGCTATTCTGTTATCAAAAATTAAACTTTCCTACTATTATACTGGTTTAAAACCGATGATTGGTTTAATTTTATTTACGGCAGTTTTTCAGATTCTTTTTACCCAGTCGGGCGAGCTTTTATTCCAGATTTGGTTTATTAAAATCACAGTCGGAGCCCTTCTTAATGCCTTTTATATGGCTCTTAGACTTATTTTAATTGTCATTTTAAGTACGGTTATGACCCTTACAACAGCGCCTTTAACTCTGGCTGATGGGGTAGCAACAGGACTTTCACCCCTTAAAAAAATAGGGGTTCCGGTTTATGACATTGGTCTTATGCTATCGATTAGCCTGCGTTTTATCCCGACTCTGATGGATGATACAACCAGAATCATGAATGCCCAAAAATCAAGAGGGATGGATTTTGGTGAAGGTAATCTGATGCAGAAGATTAAAAGTGTTATTCCTATTTTGATACCCTTGTTTGTTTCAAGTTTCAAGCGGGCAGATGATTTGGCCATTGCCATGGAGAGCCGGGGCTTTCGTGGTGGTGAGGGAAGAAGCAAGTACCGCCTATTAAAGTGGAAACTTTGTGATACTGGTCTTGTCTTATCATTTGTAGCTTTGGTTGTAATATTATATACTTGGAATATTTATAAGTAATAACTTATAAAATTTACTAGCAATTTAATTTATTTATTATAATTATGGGAGAGAAAAGATGACTTCAAAAATGAATGCTCAAGAAATTATTCAATTTATTGCACAGGCTGAGAAAAAAACACCAGTTAAGGTGACTTACAAGGGTGAAATTGGTCAGGTACCTGAAACTGTTAAGGAATTTAGGGCAGGTGACAACAGCTTCGGACTTCTTTTTGGAGACTGGGAGGAAATCAAACCTCTATTAAGCCATTTAGCAGAAGCTGACTATGTGATTGAAAATGATAGTCGCAATACGGCAGTGCCTCTTCTTGATTTAAAAGAGGTTAAGGCAAGAATTGAACCAGGCGCAATCATTCGTGATCAGGTTGAGATTGGTGATAATGCTGTTATCATGATGGGAGCTGTAATTAATATTGGAGCTGTTATTGGTGAATCAACGATGATTGATATGGGGGCTGTCCTTGGAGGGCGTGCAACTGTTGGTAAAAATAGTCATATTGGAGCTGGAGCTGTCCTTGCAGGAGTGATTGAACCAGCTAGTGCTGAGCCTGTTCGTGTGGGTGACAATGTTCTTGTGGGAGCTAACGCTGTAATTATTGAAGGGGTTCAAGTAGGATCAAATTCAGTTGTAGCAGCAGGAGCAATTGTAACTAGTGATGTTCCAGAAGGTGTAGTTGTGGCCGGAGTTCCAGCCCGCATCATCAAGGAAATTGATGCTCAAACAGAAGCTAAAACAGCCCTTGAAGAAGCTTTAAGAACCTTATAATTATAGGTGGTAAATGATATGGATAAGAAAACAGCTAAGTCGCTTAATTTAATAGAAACTAGAAGGGACCTCCATCAGATTCCTGAAATTGGTCTGTGTGAATTCAAAACTCATGCTTATTTAATGGATAAAATCGAGGAGCTTGCAGCTGGTAAGGATTTTGTTAAGATTAAAACCTGGCAGACTGGAATTTTAGTCATGCTTGAAGGTAAAAATCCACAAAAGACAATTGGTTGGCGAACAGACATTGATGGTCTTCCAATAATTGAACAGACTGGATTTGATTTTGAGTCAACTCATGAGGGTCGCATGCATGCTTGTGGTCATGATTTTCATATGACCATTGCCCTTGGACTTTTAGAGGAGATGCTTGCTGAGCAACCTGAAAATAACATGCTCTTTCTCTTCCAACCAGCTGAAGAAAATGAGGCTGGGGGCATGCTTATGTATGAGGCTGGTGCCTTTGGTGACTGGCTACCTGATGAATTTTATGGTCTTCATGTAAATCCTGATTTACCAGTTGGAACAATTGCAACTAATGCAGGAACTCTTTTTGCAGGAACTTGTAGCTTGAACATCACCTTTAAAGGGGTGGGAGGACATGCAGCCTTTCCGCATAATACCAGAGATTCCTTGGTTGCAGCTGCAGCCTTTGTAACTCAGGTACAGTCAGTTGTTAGTAGAAATGTAAACCCCGTTGAGGGAGCTGTTGTGACAATTGGATCCTTCAATTCAGGAAATACAGACAATGTAATTTCAGAGGAAGCAACAGTTAGGGGAACAGTTAGAACTCTTACCACTGAAATGAATCTTTTAACCCAAAAAAGGGTCAGGGAGATGGCTGAAGGGATTGCCCTTTCTTATGGGGTGGAAGCTCATGTTATCTTAGACCAAAAGGGTTACCTCCCTGTGGAAAATAATCCAGACTTGGCCCTTAAGCTAATGGATTTCTTTGAGAACAAGGAATCAGTTGACTTTAGAGAGGTTGGCCCAAGTATGACCGGAGAAGATTTCGGTTACCTGCTCCATAAGACACCTGGAGTTATGTTCTGGTTGGGAGTTGATAGTCCTTATGCCCTCCATCATCCTAAGATGACACCAGACGAGGATGCTCTGGCCTTTGCTGTTAAGGAAATCAGTGACTACTTAAAAGTTAGAACTGCTAAGTAAAAAGACTGCCATATGGCAGTCTTTTTTAATGGGCTAACATTTCTTCAGCAATTTCAAAAGAAGACATGTCTTGCGGGTAATAAGTTGGCCAGTTGTCCATTTCTTCTAAAAGTTTATCCTGGCTTTCACCTCCGTAAAAGATATGGAAATGACTACTTTTTACAGGTCCGATATTATGGTCGCTAAACTGAACATACTTAAATTGGCCGGCATTAGGATCATCTGTTTCAAAGAGGTAGCGGACTCCCTTGTTTCCTTTTTTGTAGGTCAAAATTTTGTAACCAACATACTTGTATTTATAGCTTGAGCTGACACCATTTTGTAGGAAGGTCATGCTGTCATCTGTGATTTTAATTTGATTGACATCACTTGCGTAACCCTTTTGGTAGTATTCCTTGTAGGCTTGAGCGGTCATGTCTTTTTTAATTTTTGCCTTGTAGTCAAAAACTTGATCAAGGTCCCTTGCTTGAAGGAGGGGATAAACAGATTGCCAGTCTCCCTTGTAGTCACTTAGGCTGCGGTCCTTGACATCACCATCTGAAAAATAGCCATCTGCTACGGTTTTTGTAGTTTCAGAAGAGTTTTCTGCCTTTATATCTGTACCTTTAAGGCTTGTTGTCTTCATTAGGGAAGCAAGGTTTTCCTTCATGACAGAAATATAGTCTTTTCCTTCCTTTAAGTCCTTGTCTGTTAGGCTTTCAAGAGGATTAAGTGAAGCAACTTGAACTTTTGCTTCCTTGGCTAAGGTTTTGGCAAATTTATCGCTGGTGTTATCTTCGAAGTAGATATATTTAATATCATTTTCTGAAACATATTTTTTAAGCTCCGCAAGGCGGGCAGCTGAAGGTTCCTTATCAGGATTTAGTCCAGAAATTGGGATTTGATTTAGGCCGTAGTCGAGGGCTAGGTAGCGAAAGGCTGAGTGCTGGGTGACAAAGTTCTTTTGCTGAGCCTGACCTAATTTCTCAGTAAACTCACTATCAAGGGCCTTTAATTTTTTTAGATACTTGCTGGCATTTTCCTTAAATTTATCTGCCTGGTCAGGATAGAGGGTAACTAGTTGTTGCTCGATATTTTCAACCTCTTTAATGGCCATATAAGGTGAGGTCCAGGTATGGGGATCATATTCATGTTTGTGATCGCTACCTGAATGGTCGTGATCATGACTACTACCATCATCTGGTAGTAGTAGGATATCCTTAGTAGCATTTATAAGCTTAAGGTCACTCTTCTTCCAGTTATCTTGGGCCTTTTTAACCCAAGTTTCCATATTGTCATTATGGTAGATGAAGGCATCTGACTTGCTAATGTCTGCAAGGTCTCTGGCAGATGGTTCATAGTCATGGGGCTCGCTTCCTGCTGGAACAAGTAGCTTGACCTCACCAGCGTCCCCAACGATTTCCTTGGTAAAGGCGTAAACTGGATAAAAACTTGCAGTAATTACTAATTTGTCCTTATCTCCTGAAGCCTTTGGTTGGCTACAGGCAGCTAGGACTTGTAAGGTGCAGGTTAGGAGAATGCTTCCCCAAAGGATGGCCTTGTATCTAACTTTTGAAATTCCTGCTTTTTCTTCTTTTTTCATTTAACTCTCCTATTTATGGTGGTTTTCATAATATATAAGCATCTTGGCTAAGGTCAAATTATAACAGAAGTCCTAAACGTTTACAAGTGTAATCGCAAATAAATTTAATTTTAAAGGCCAACAAAAAAAGAACCAGCAGATGCTGATTCTTTTTTACTTAATTGAATTAATATCGAATTAAGCTTTTGTTACGTTAACCGCTTGAGGTCCACGTTGACCGTCTTCAACGTCAAACTCAACTGCTTGACCTTCTTCAAGAGTTTTGAATCCATCAGTTTGGATAGCAGAGAAATGTACGAATACATCTTTACCATCTTCAGCAGTAATGAAACCAAATCCTTTTTCTGGGTTAAACCATTTAACAGTACCTTGTGCCATAATATTACACACTCCTAAAATTTATTTGTATCTTTTTATTAGCCTTAAAAGTGTGTAACATTTGAATCCTTTTACAGAATGGAACAAGCACTGATTTAATTCTTAACTAAAATACAAATTTAGTATATCATAGATAATATGAAAAGAAAAGAAATAACTCGCCAAGCAATGCTTGAGCAATTAAAAGGGCAAAAAACCCTTGAAAAAAGGCGCAAAGAGGCCCTTTTAAGTAAAAAATTTTTAGAAGATGAAAATGTTTACAGGGCTCAAAAAATTGGCCTTTTTATGAGCATGCCCTTTGAGTTTGATACTGGCTTTCTGATTGACCAACTTCTTCTCAGGGGAAAAGAGGTTTTCATTCCCAAGGTTATGGGGCCTGGCAAAATGTCCTTTTTTCCCTATGATCCAGCCAGTTTGATTAGGTCAAAATTTGGAATCTTAGAACCAAGTCTTGGTAGTGAAGAGATTCCTGACCTGCTTTTAGTTCCTGGCCTTGCCTTTGATGAAAGAGGCTACCGGATTGGCTACGGAGGTGGTTTTTATGACCGTTATCTTAGTAAATTTGATGGCTCTACCATAAGTCTTGCCTTTGACTTTCAAAGGTCCAAGGTCGAAGAAGAGGTTTATGACCAAAGGGTTGACCAAATTATATTTTACCAAGAAATTGAAAGTGAGGAGGACAAGTGAATTTTACTTATAATAAAAAACATAGGGTGACCTATCTTTTGACTGCTCTTACAAGTTTGGTCTTTATTTTAATGTATTTGAAGTATGGGTCGAATATGACAAGTCCTAGGAATTTACTGGCTTCAGGTGCCCTTTGGGGGCCAGATATCTTAGAGCATCCTGGTCATTTGTGGCGTTTAATTACACCAATTTTTGTCCATATTGGTTTTATGCACTTTGCATCCAATACCTTTATCATCTATTTTATTGGTAAAGATCTTGAGGAAGTTTTTGGATCCTTTAATTATCTTATTCTCTACCTTCTTTCGGGAGTTTTTGGGAATGCCTTTGTCTTTTGCTTTGATACCTTTTCCTTATCAGCTGGTGCTTCAACCTCTCTTTTTGGGATTTTTGCAGCTGTTGTAGGTTTAGGTTATATCAGTAAAATCGAGGCCCTCAAGGAATTTTCCAAGGGTTATCTGGCCTTAATTCTCTTTAATTTGGCTTTTAATCTTTTTGATCCAAGTATTAGTTTATTAGGTCATTTGGGCGGGGCCTTAGGTGGTCTACTTCTAGTATTTTCAGTAAATCTTCCTAACTATCAGACCAAAACAAGTAAGGCGACTAGGTTTTTATTCTTGGTTATCTTTGTGATTTTACTTATTGGTCTAGTTACTTATCCATTTTTAAAATTTAATTTTTAGGTGTAAATATAGGTAGCGAGGGAAGGTAAGCGTTTATTTTAAAAAAATTTTATGGTATCATACTGGTGGATACGCTTTATCCAAATTGCCTATACTTTTTAAGTAAAGCTAGGCCAAGGAGTTTTCTACAGGTATTAAGATATACTGGATTTATAAAGCTGAAAAAGAAAAGATTATAACTGATAATTTGAGTAGTGTGAGCCTGTATGGAGATTTTTTGGGAAAGAAAAGGATAGGTTTCACAGTTAGTCTTGGAATAAGGGCATTTTCCTTGAACTAACCTTGTGAAAAATAGCATAGGTTATGACCTATGCTATTTTTGCTTTGAATCAGTTAGTGGATTTGGTTTGTATATTACCTATAAAACCATTATAATAAATAAAAGTTTTATAATAAAAAAATATTAAGGAGTTTTTATGAAATTTAAATCAATCAAAAGAGAGGCCAAGGATTTTGTTAATGGAAATCTTAAATATAGTATTATTTTATGGTCAGTTACAATTGTCCTTTCAATCATGTCAACCAGTTTAGGAGCACAGGTTGATGTTAATGATGATAGTTTTTATATTAGTGTTCCAAGCATTTTATCTTTTTTAATCTCTATTGCTATCTTTATAACTTCAAATAGTGCCAACTATGTGACCCTTGATAATTTACGTCTGGGTCGTCCAAGTGGTCGTCCACTTGACCAACAATCAGAGATTTTACAGAAGAAGTACTTTTTCCCGCTAGTTATAATAAATATTTTAGTAAGTATTTACATTTTCCTCTTAACTCTCTTAGTTGTTGCTGTTGTAGCTGGGTTATTCATGCTTTTTTCTTACTATAACCTCAACACATTCTTCTATATAATCCCTGTAGCAATCGCTATTCTTGGTTGGATTTTTGTTGCAGCAAAGAACCTTTCTTATGCTCAGGCAGCAAATATCTACAAGGACTATATTGATCAAGGAATAAAGATTTCAGCCAGAGAAAGCATTACTAAAAGTAAAAATCTTATGGCAGGACACCGCTTTAAGCTCTTCCTCTTTAGCCTAAGCTTCATTCTTTGGTTTATTCTAGTCGGTTTAACCCTAGGTCTTGCGATTTTCTATGTTCTTCCTTACTACAGGACAAGCCTACAAAACTTCTATCTTAAACTTGCTCCAGAAAAAGAAGCCCTTGATTTATATTAAAAATCATACCTACAAATTTGTAGGTATTTTTTGTTATAATTAACTACGAAAACGTATATAGTATTGGAGATATAATGAAAATTCGTGGATTTGAAGTAGTGAGTGCTTATGAGCATAAAGGAGTTAATTTACCCAAACGTTCAACCAAGCATGCTGCTGGATATGATATAGAAGCTTCTGATAAATTTATTATAAAGGCTTCTGAAATTGGCCTGGTGCCAACTGGACTCAAGGCCTACATGCAAGATGAGGAAGTGCTCTACCTTTTTGATCGAAGCAGCAATCCCCGTAAAAAAGGGCTTGTTCTTATTAACTCGGTTGGAGTTATTGATAAAGACTATTATAATAATGCAAATAATGAAGGTGAGATTTTTGTCCAAATGAAAAATATTACCGATAAAGATGTCATTATTGAAAAGGGTGACCGGATTGCTCAGGGAGTGTTCATGCCTTATTTAGTCGCTGACGGAGACTTAGCTTCAGGCGAGCGCACTGGCGGTTTTGGTAGCACAGGAAAATAAAGTTTAAAAGATTAGGAGGTCACTTTGGCCAAAAAAGCAAAATCAACATTCATTTGTCAAAATTGTGGTTACCACTCTCCCAAGTACTTGGGCCGCTGCCCTAACTGCGGGGCTTGGGGTAGTTTTGTTGAGGAGGTTGAAGCAGAGCCTGTCAAGAATGCTCGGGTAAGTCTTAGTGGCGAGAAGAGTCGCCCCATGAAGCTTGAAGAGGTTGAAAGTCAACATACTTTAAGGGTTGAGACAGACCTTGATGAATTTAACAGGGTCTTAGGTGGTGGGGTTGTTCCAGGCAGTCTTGTGCTTATTGGAGGAGATCCAGGAATTGGAAAATCGACCCTTCTTTTACAGGTCTCAACTCAACTTGCTAATAGGGGCCGGGTCCTCTATGTTTCCGGTGAAGAAAGTGCCCAGCAGATAAAGCTTAGGGCAGAGCGCCTAGGAGATGTTAATAGTGATTTTTACCTATATGCAGAGACCAATATGGCAAATATCCGGGCAGAGATTGAAAGGTTGCAACCTGATTTTGTGATTATTGATTCCATTCAAACGGTGATGAGTCCTGAGATTACTAGCGTTCAAGGATCTGTTTCTCAAATTAAAGAGGTTACAGCAGAGCTTATGCAACTTGGAAAAACTAACAATATTGCGATTTTTATTGTTGGCCATGTTACCAAGGAGGGTAGTCTTGCTGGACCCCGGATGCTTGAACATATGGTTGATACTGTTCTTTATTTTGAGGGGGAGCGCCAGCATACCTTTAGGATACTAAGGGCTGTTAAAAATCGTTTCGGATCAACCAATGAAATCGGGATTTTTGAGATGCAGTCAGTTGGTTTGGTTGAGGTTACCAATCCTTCAGAAGTCTTTTTAGAAGAGCGGCTTGAAGGAGCTACAGGAAGTGCCATCGTGGTATCCATGGAGGGAACAAGACCAATTTTGGTTGAAATTCAGGCCCTTGTGACACCAACAGTTTTTGGAAATGCCAAGAGGACCACAACGGGTCTTGATTTCAATAGGGTTAGTTTAATCATGGCTGTTCTTGAAAAGAGATCTGGTCTTCTCCTTCAAAATCAGGATGCCTTTTTAAAGTCAGCCGGAGGAGTTAAGTTAGATGAGCCGGCCATTGATTTGGCTGTGGCCGTGGCCATTGCTTCAAGCTATAAGGAACTTCCAACACCAGCTGACGTTTGTTTCATTGGGGAAATAGGTCTGACTGGAGAAATAAGGCGGGTCAACCGGATTGAAAGTCGAATTAATGAGGCAGCAAAACTAGGATTCAAGAAGGTTTATTTACCTAAAAATAGCCTCCAAGGTTTGGTTATTCCACAGGGGATTGAGGCTATCGGCTTAACCACAGTTAATGAGGTTTTAAGGGCAGTTTTTGACTAGTTTAGTAATTATTTAGGCACCTTCATTTATGTATTTTTATTTATCTTTAAGCTTTTTTTTATAAAAATAAAACTACAAACTACTTTAAATCTTAGATTTAAGTGGTATTATGGTAAAATAGCGATAATAGAGGTAAGTTAGATGATACAAGGAGGTGTCTATGAGAAAATTAATAGTTCAGATTTTAATAGTAATTGTTGGAGCTAGCGTAGGTGACGCACTTCTGCCCCAATTATGGTCGACCCTAAATCAACCAAGGCTTGAAGATAGCAGTCTGGTTAATAGCATTATTGGAGCAATTATATTTTTATTATTATCATTTATAGTAAGCAGACCAGTTTTAAAAAGTCTTTCAAGACTTGACGAGTATATCAACAAATTAAATCTTCAGAAATTCGCCCTAAATTCAATTGGGAGTCTTCTAGGGCTTATAGCAGGAACCATTGCCAGTGTAGGCTTTTGGGCCTTAGATATTCCTTATGTCAGTAGTATCGGGCCCCTTGTTTTAATGATCGGTTTTGCCTATGTCGGATTTAGAATTTTTTCCAGTAGGGGTGGTGAGATTTCATCCATGTTTACCAGGAAGAAGGATGAGGAAGTTGATGAAGAATTAACTAGGCTTGATCAAAAGTTTGATAGCTATCATGATAGTAAGCTTCTTGACACAAGTTCAATTATTGATGGCCGGATTATTGATGTTTTAAAAACAGGTTTTATTAGTGGTACTATTTTAATCCCAAATTTTGTAATTTTTGAACTTCAGTTGATTGCAGACAGTAATGATAAGCTAAAAAGAGCCAAAGGACGACGAGGTCTTGATCTTGTAAATGCCATTCAAAGCCTTAAGAATGTTCATGTTGAAACAAGTGACAAGGATTATGAGGATATTCATGAGGTTGATACTAAACTTTTAAGGCTGGCAGTAGAAATTGGGGCAAGCCTTATTACCAATGATTATAATCTTAATAAGGTAGCTGAAATTCAAGGGATTCAGGTTCTTAATATTAATGAGTTAGCTAATGCCGTAAAACCACAGGTAGTAACTGGGGAAGAGTTGGATGTTATCATTATTAAAAAAGGAACAGAACGCCACCAGGGGATTGGTTACATGCCTGATGGAACTATGATTGTTGTTGAAGATACAGACGATAAGCTTGATGAAATGGTAAGGGCAGAGGTTACAAGTTCCATCCAGACTAATGCTGGTCGAATGATTTTTGCTAAATTAGTTGAAGTCTAAACTAGTTGAAATGTAGAAAAGTAAATAAATTAAATATATTAGTAGATAAAGTAAGGGAATATGAAATACGATGCAATAATACTTGCGGCCGGTTCAGGACGCAGGATGAACTCTAGGGGAAATAAAATTTTTCTTAAGTTAGAAGGGAAATTCATCTTTGAATATTCTCTGGATCTTTTTAAGGCAGATGAAGACTGCCACCGAATCTTTTTAGTTGGAAAGGCATCTGAAAGAGAGATGTTTGAAAGTTACCTGGGAGATGAGGTTTACTTTGTTGAAGGAGGCAAGGAGCGTCAGGATAGTGTGCGCAATGCCTTAGATCTTGTTAGTTCAAGTCATGTTATGATTCATGACGGTGCGCGTCCCTTTGTAGACGAAGCAGGACTTTCAACCCTAAAGGCTTGTCCCAATTCAATTCTTGCAGTCCCAGTTAAGGACACAATTAAGATGGTGTCAGAGGCTACAGGCTTCATTGAAGAAACGCCAGCCAGGGAAAGACTTTACGCCGCGCAAACTCCTCAATTTTTTGAAAGTAAAGAAATTAGGAGGGTCCATATTAAGGCCCATGAAGTAGGTTTTCTGGGAACAGATGATGCTAGCCTTCTTGAAAAATTTTCAGATTACGGGGTTAGAATTGTCGAAGGATCTTATAGCAATATAAAAATTACAACTCCTGATGATCTTTTTATGGCTGAACTTATCTTAAGAAGGAGGGAGCAGATTAGTGAAATTTAAAATTGGACAGGGTTATGACGTCCATGAACTTGTTGAAAATAGAAAACTTATTATTGGTGGAGTAGAATTAGAACATGACCGGGGACTCCTCGGTCACAGTGATGCAGATGTCCTTCTACATGCCATAACAGATGCCATTATTGGGGCTCTAGGCCTTGGTGATATTGGCCATGCCTTTCCTGATACCAATCCAGAAATTGCAGGCATTGCTTCAACCAAGATTCTAGCTGACACTTATGAGCGGATGGCTGAAGAGGGTTTTGCCATTGGAAATATTGATGCTACAATCCTTGCGGAAGCTCCAAAGATGAAACCTCATCTGGCTGCTATGAAGGAAAATATTGCAAGTATTCTTCATACAGATAGGGAGAATATCAATATCAAGGCCACAACAACTGAAAAATTAGGTTTTGTTGGTCGGGAAGAGGGAATGGCAGTAGAGGCTGTTGTTTTAATTGTAAAATCTTAACTTGTTTGTAAAAACATTTATGTTATACTATTGTCAGCAAAAGGTTGCGACACCTTTAGAGGTTAGTTTAGGCTAGCCTTTTAGACTGCTATAATTGGAGGAAATATGTCAGATAAAATTCGTGTGCGCTATGCACCATCACCAACAGGACTGCTGCACATTGGTAATGCTCGTACAGCCCTATTTAACTACCTTTTTGCCCGCCATTATGGTGGAGACTTTGTTATCCGTATTGAGGATACTGACCGCAAACGCCATGTTGAAGACGGAGAGCGTAGCCAGCTTGAAAACCTTGCTTGGCTTGGAATTGACTGGGATGAAAGTCCAGAAAATCCAAATGAAAAATATGGACCATACCGTCAATCAGAGCGTCTAGACATCTACCAAAAATATGTGGACGAGCTTCTTGCAAACGGCCGCGCTTACAAGTCTTACAAGACCGAAGAAGAAATCGCAGCTGACCGTGAAGCTCAAGAAGCTAAAGGTTTACCACCAGTTTATATTTCAGAATACGCTGGCATGACTGAAGATGAAATTGCAGCCTATATGGCAGAGCGTGAAGCAGCTGGAATTGTGCCAACAGTTCGTATCAAGGTTCCTGAAAACTCAATCTACAGGTGGGATGACATCGTTAAAGGTGAAATCGAGTTTGAAGGTAAAAACATTGGTGGAGACTGGGTTATCCAAAAACGTGATGGTTACCCAACCTACAACTTTGCTGTAGTAGTTGACGACTACCTAATGGATATCTCACATGTTATCCGCGGGGACGACCACATCGCCAATACACCTAAACAGCTAATGATTTATGAAGCTCTTGGATGGGATGCTCCTCAGTTTGGTCACATGACTCTTATCATCAACAGCGAAACTGGTAAGAAGCTTTCTAAGCGTGATACCAATACCCTTCAGTTCATCGAAGACTACCGCAAGAAAGGCTTCATGAGCGAAGCTATCTTCAACTTCATCGCCCTTCTTGGATGGAACCCAGGTGGAGAACAAGAAATCTTCTCACAAGAGGAGCTAGTTAACCTATTTGATGAAAAACGTTTAAGCAAGTCACCAGCTGCCTTCGACCAGAAGAAACTTGAGTGGATGGACAACCAATACATCAAGGATGCTCCAGCTCAAGTAGCCTTTGAACTAGCTAAACCATTCCTTGAAGCAGCAGGCCGTCTTGATGAGAAATCTCCATACCTAGTTGAACTATATCAACCACAACTTAAGTACGGGGAAGAAATCATCGAACTTACAGATCTTTTCTACGGAGACTTCCCAGAACTATCTGACGAAGCCCGTGAAATCCTTGAACTTGAAACAAGCCCAGTTGTTATTGAAGCCTTCAAGAACAAGCTTGCAGCCCTTCCTGACGAGGACTACAAGAAGGAAAATATCTTCCCGCTAATCAAGGAAGTCCAAAAGGAAACTGGAATCAAAGGTAAGAATCTCTTCATGCCAATCCGTATCGCCGTATCTGGTGAGATGCACGGACCAGAACTTCCTGACACAATCTACCTTCTTGGAAAAGAAAAAGCAATCAAACACCTTGAAGGTAATCTTAAATAGTTAATTTATTTCAAAGAAAAAAGCAGCATGCTCTTGCATGCTGCTTTTTAAAGTTTATTAAGAAAGTAGGAGAAAATTTCCTTATCTCCAGCTGATAAATCCCAAGTAGCTTCAGGGTGCCACTGGATGCCAAGGATTCTCTTTTCCTTGTTGTAAATGGCTTCAACTAGATTGTCACTAGCATGTGCAATTTCTTCAAAGTCAGGAGCAAGTTTTTTAACAGCCTGGTGGTGGAAGGAATTAACCCAGTAATCGTCACTTAGAAAGTCAAGTACGCTACCTTCTTTAATTTTTACCGAATGAGTTGAAAAAATTTGTTTGGTAGGAATCTGTAGGTGCTTGATTTGGCTGTCTGAATAGGAGATATCCTGGTAAAGACTACCACCAAATTTAACATTAAGAACTTGTAGACCTCGGCAGATTCCTAAAATAGGTTTCCCCTGTTTAACAGCCTCATCAATTAAGGCAAATTCAAACATATCACGTTCCGGATAAATTTTTCCAAGTTTAACCAGAGGCTCTTCCCCGTAAAATCTTGGACTTACATCCTCTCCCCCGGTTAATAGTAATCTATCAACAAGTTTCATGTAGTCCCTTGCCTTATCAGGTTGATCCTGGGGAATAATGATTGGGATATGCCCTAGATTTTGGATGACATCAACAAATCCTTTTCTTGTATAAATTACCTTGTTACCATGAAAAGGGACTTCTTCCATTTCATTAAAGGTTGTTCCTGCAATACCAATTATAGCCATCTTCTACCTCGCTTATCTCTGTTTATAGCGTATTTATAAACATAACAGAAAAATCATTTAACTACAAGATATTTGTTTGCAAGAAGCTAAAATCTTCCATTTGAGACCCATCTAGACCCTTTATTTTAAAGGGAAAATCTAATAATTTGTAAAAAATCACAAAATAACTTACAATGAAAATTGTAAGCGATTGCCATGTAATAGTGCTTAAAGAGAAGGAGAAGCCCTTGAGATACATCATAAATAATAATAAAACTGCCCCATTCAACATTGCAATGGATGAGTGGCTACTTACTAAATTGAAACCTAGTGAGCCGGTTTTTGCCCTATGGCAGAATAAAAGTGCTGTAATTGTTGGAAAGCACCAAAATACCTTTGAGGAAATCAATGCTCCTTTTATAAAAGAACATGGAATTGAAGTTGTTCGAAGGGTCAGTGGGGGCGGAGCCGTCTACCATGATCTAGGAAATCTTAATTTTACCTTCATTATTCCACTTGATCACCCTGATAAGGTTGACTGGAAGAAGTTTGTTGAACCTATGATTAGGGCCTTAAACAAATTAGGGATCCCAGCTGTAGCTAGCGGTCGTAATGATTTAATGGTTGACGGTAAAAAGATAAGTGGTAATGCCCAGCGTTATGCTAATGGTTACCTGATGCACCACGGTACCCTTCTCTTTAATAGTGACGTTGAAACCCTTGTCAGGGCCCTTAATGTAAGTGATGAAAAATTTATTTCAAAGGCCGTGAAAAGTGTTCGTAGCAGGGTAGGTAATATTCACGATGTGGTACCGGATTTATCCTTTGAAGAGTTCCATGAGGCTATAAGATATGAGTTATCAGATCAGGATAAGGATCAGGAGATTGTTTTAAACGAAGATCAACTTGCTGAGGTTGAAAAAGCTGCCCGTGAAAAATTCTCGAGCTGGGATTGGAACTACGGTGAAAGTCCGGAATTCAATTACCATGCCCATGAAAAATTTGCAGGAGGTGTGATCGATCTTAAGGCTCAGGTTGAAAAAGGTATTATTAAATCAATAACCTTTGAAGGAGATTTCCTTGATGTCGAGGATGTTGAAAATATAATTCCTAAATTTGTAGGTCTTCCTTTTGATGAAGAAAGAATTCTTGATTTGCTTAAAAAATACGAATCAAACAAGTACTTTGGAAGCATTAGTCCTGAGGAAGTTGCAAGTTTATTTGAAAATAAATAGGAGGTTTAGTTTATGGTAAAAGGTCTAGAAATTTTAGATTTTAAAAAACAGTTGGAAGCTCAAGATACCGAATTTCCAACCTTAGAAGTTTTAAATAATGACGGAAAGCTAGTTGATCAAGCTCTTTTTGATGATGCTGGTATTAGTGATGAGGATTTGGTAAATATCATGCAGCGCATGATTAAGCAGTATGTCCTTAATGAACGAAGCACAAAACTTGCCAAACAAGGACGTTTAGGATTTGTGGCCCCAACTCGTGGTCAAGAAGCAAGTCAATCTGCGACAAGCTACGCCTTTAATGACGATGACTTCTTGATGCCAGGTTACCGTGATATCCCGCAGATGATCCACAAGGGATTTCCAATCTACAAGGCCTTTTTATGGAGTCGTGGTCATCAAATCGGAAATGAGATGGGTGATGTAAAAACTTGGTTCCCGCAAATCATCATTGGAGCTCAGTTTGTTCAGGCAGCAGGAATTGCCCTTGGAATGAAGATGAGAGGGAAGAAATCAGTAGCCTATACTTACACAGGGGACGGTGGTTCTTCTCAAGGAGATACTTATGAAGGAATGAATACTGCAGGAGCTTACAAGGCTAATGCTGTCTTCTTTATCCAAAATAATGGATTTGCTATTTCAACCCCGCGTAATCTTCAAAGTGCAGCACCTCATTTAGCCTCTAAAGGTTGGGGAGCAGGTATTCCAAGTATCGTTGTTGACGGTATGGATGCTTTGGCCTGCTATATTGCAGCTAAAAAGGCGCGTGAATGGGCAGTATCAGGTAATGGACCAGTCTTAATTGAAACCCTTTGTGACCGCTTGGAACCACACTCAATGAGTGGGGATGACCCTCTTCGTTATAGAACTAAGGAAGACATTGAAGAATGGTACAAGAAGGATCCATTAATTAGAATGCGTATCTTCCTTGAAGCTAAAGGATTATGGTCTTCTGATATCGAAGAAAAATACATTGCAGAGATCAACAGCGAGATTGATGATGCAGTCAAACAAGCTGATAATGTGCCTAAACAAAAGGTATCAGATTTCATTAAAAACACTCTTGAAAACCCTGGATATATCATGGAAGAGCAAATTAAGAAGTTTGAAGGGGAGGGAAAATAAATGGCAGTAAAAACTTATATTGCAGCTATCACAGAAGCAC
This sequence comes from Streptococcaceae bacterium ESL0687, assembly GCA_029392475.1. NCBI lineage: Bacteria > Bacillati > Bacillota > Bacilli > Lactobacillales > Streptococcaceae > Streptococcaceae bacterium ESL0687. The sequence continues at coordinate 1,375,129 of CP113940.1, read as the reverse complement.
TTGATCTTGCCTTAGAAAGGGACGAAAATGTCCTTGTTTTTGGTGAAGACGTTGGTGAAAATGGTGGAGTTTTTAGGGCTACTGAAGGACTTAATGCCAAGTACGGAAAAGACCGTGTCTTCAATACTCCTCTAGCAGAAAGTGCCATTGGTGGGATGGCGATTGGTCTTGCAACAGAAGATTTCCGTCCTGTTATGGAAATTCAATTCTTTGGATTTATCTTTGAGGTAATGGATTCAATTGCAGCTCAAATGGCTAGAAATAGGTTCCGTTTCAGCTCAACCAAACAATTCCCAATTGTTGTCCGCTCTCCTTATGGAGGTGGTACTCATACCCCTGAAATGCACGCAGACAACCTGGAAGGTCTAATGGCTCAAACTCCTGGTTTAAGAGTGGTTATGCCAAGTAATCCAGCTGATGCTAAGGGACTTTTACTTGCTTCTATTGAGTCAAATGACCCAGTCATCTTCCTTGAAAACTTAAAACTTTACCGTTCAATTAAGGCGGAAGTACCAGAAGGATATTACACAACACCTTTAGATAAGGCAGCTGTTGCTCGTGAAGGAAGTGACATAACTGTTGTTACCTATGGTGGAATGGTTGGTAACTGCCTCAAGGCCGCTGAAAATCTTGAAAAAGAAGGAATTTCTGTTGAGGTTATCGACCTTAGAACTGTTTCACCGATTGATGTTGAAACAATCGGTAAGAGTGTTGAAAAAACAGGTCGTGTTGTTGTAGCCCAAGAGGCTCAAAGGCAGGCAGGAATTGCAAGTAACATTATGGCTGAAATTAGTGAGCGTTTCATCCTAAGTCTTAAGGCACCAATTGGTCGTGTTTCAGCACCAGACAGTGTTTACCCATTCTCAATGGCAGAAAACGACTGGTTACCACAGGTGGATGATGTTGTAGCAAAAGTTAAGGAGATTGTGGAATATGACTGAGATTTTTAGAATGCCCGATGTCGGTGAGGGAATGCACGAAGGTGAGATTGCGTCATGGTCTGTAAAAGTTGGTGATCAGGTCAAAGAAGATGATACTCTTGCAGAAGTACAAAATGACAAGTTACTTCAGGAAATCCTCTCACCTTACAGTGGAAAGGTAACAAAACTATTTGTTGAGCCTGGAACTGTTGTTGAAGTTGGAGCTCCTCTGGTGGAATTTGACGGGGACGGAAGTGGTGCTGCAGCTGGCGCAGAAAGCCCTGCACAAGCACAAGCTCCTCAAGTAGAAGAAGCACCGGTTGAAGCACCACAGGCCCCAGCACAACCCCAAGTAGAAGCAGCTCCTGTTCAAAAAATTGGAGCTCCTGTAATTGATGGAAAAATTAGGGCCATGCCTTCGGTTAGAAGACTTGCTCGAATTAATGGTATTGATTTAACCAAGGTTCCTGCGACTGGTCGCCACGGTCAAGTTACCCTAAATGATGTTAGAAACTTTAAGGATAATGGTCAAGTAGCTCCAGAGGCGCCTCAAGCTCAGGTTTCTCCAGAAGCTGTTAACCCGCAAGCTCCTGCTAGTCCTACTGGTCAAGCACAAGTTCCGCAGGCTCCTTCGAAAGAGGGTAGAGTTCCAATGACCCCTATCAGAAAAGCTATTGCTAGGAACATGGTTAGTCAAAAACAAGAAGTTCCTCATGTTACTCTCTTTGAAGAGGTTGAAGTTACAAAACTTATGGAACACAGGTCAAACTTCAAGGAAGTAGCTGCAAAAGACGGGGTAAAATTAACCTATCTTGCTTATGTAACCAAAGCTCTAGCAGCTATGGCTAAGAAATTCCCAGACTTAAATGCTCATGTGGATATGGCTAAATCTGAAATTGTGTATCCAGATGCTATTAATGTTGGAATTGCAGTTGATACTCCAAGTGGTCTTTTTGTTCCAGTTGTTAAAAATGCAGACAGCAAGTCAATCTTAAGTATTGCCAGTGAAATTGCAGACCTTGCAACTAGAGCCCGTGACGGTAAGTTAACACCTGACGTATCAAGTGGATCAACAATTACCATTTCAAATATTGGTTCAGCCCGTGGAAACTGGTTTACTCCAGTTATCAACGTTAATGAATCAGCTATTCTAGGTCTTGGAACAATTGCTAAGGAACCAATTGTCAATGAAGAGGGTGAAATTGTTGTTGGTAATATGATGAAATTATCTCTTTCATTTGACCACAGGTTAATTGATGGAATGTTAGCCCAATCAGCTATAAATTATTTGAAAAAATTACTTGCTGATCCTAACTACATGCTGATGGAGGTTTAATAAATGGTTGTAGGTTCTCAAGCAAAAAGTGTTGATTTAGTTGTTATTGGAAGTGGCCCTGGAGGTTATGTTGCGGCCATCCGTGCAGCTGAATTAGGACAAAAAGTCGTTGTAGTTGAGCGTGATAGCATTGGTGGGGTCTGCCTAAATGTAGGTTGTATCCCGTCAAAGGCTTTAATTAATGCAGGTCATGCCTACTATGATCAAATCCACGATGAGAAAAAAATTATGGGAGTTCATTCAAAGGGTGCAACCCTTGATTGGCAGGAAACTCAGAAGTGGAAGGATGAAAAAGTCGTTAAAACTCTAACTAGTGGAGTTGAGATGCTTCTTAAAAAGAATAAGGTAGAAATCCTTAGAGGGGAAGCACGCTTTAACGATAATCAAGTCCTAAATGTTATCTCAGGTGACGATTCTCATCTACTTGAATTCAAGTCATGTATTGTGGCTACTGGAAGCCGTCCGATTGAAATTCCAAACTTCAAATTTGAAGGTCGAGTGGTGAATTCAACAGGTGCCCTATCTCTTCCAGAGGTTCCAAAAAGACTTATTATTATTGGTGGAGGGGTTATCGGTTCAGAACTTGCAGGTGCCTATGCCAATCTAGGTTCTGAGGTTATAATTCTTGAAGGATTACCACATATTTTAAATGGTTTTGACCAAGAGATGATTGATGTAGCCCTTAAGCAGTTTACTAAAAAAGGCATTAAGGTCATAACCAATGCCATGGCTAAAAAATCAGAGCAGGATGAAAATTCTGTTAAGGTTACCTATGAGGTTGACGGGAAAGAAGAAACAATTGAAGCTGACTACTGTCTAGTTTCTGTTGGTCGTCGCCCTAATACTGATGAGGTGGGTCTCAATAATACAGATGTGAAACTTACTGATCGTGGTCAAATCATTGTCAATAACCGCCAGCAGTCAAGTGTTCCTCATATCTATGCCATCGGTGATATTGTTGAAGGACCAATGCTTGCTCATAAGGCAAGTTATGAAGCAAAAGTTGCAGCAGCAGTTGTTGCAGGAGAAGACTTTACAAACTGTGCAGTAGCTATTCCAGCTGTTGCCTATTGTGATCCTGAACTTGCGACCATGGGTGAAACTCCTGAGAGTGCCAAGGAAAAGGGACTTGATGTTTTAGTTTCAAAATTCCCCTTTGCAGCTAATGGACGCGCCATTACCATGAATGAAACAAATGGTTTTGTACGAATTGTAAGTGACAAGAAGGAACATGTCATCATTGGAGCTCAAATTGCAGGTCCTGGGGCAAGTGACTTAATTAGTGAGTTCTCTTTAGCTATTGAAAATGGCCTAACTAGTGAGGATATTTCAATGACCATCCACCCTCATCCAACCTTGGGTGAAGCAATCATGGATACAAGTGAACTTGCAGACGGTCTCCCAATTCATATTTAAGAAGAAGTGATGAGCTTAGGCTCATTACTTTTTTATTATTTAATATTTAAGGCTTGCCTAAAAATAAAATTTAGGTTAAACTAAATTAACAAAGTAATTATTATAAAATATTTAAAATCAAAAAATAAGAGAGGTTTTTATGTTTAAAGTAAAGGGATTAGGGGTCGCTTACGGAGGTAAGGAGGCCTTAAAGGACATCAACTTTGAAATTGATGCCTTGGGAACATCGATTGGGATAATTGGCCCTAATGGAGCCGGGAAATCGACTTTTCTAAAGGCTCTTTTGGGACTGGTAAAAAAAACTGGGGGAAGTAGTTACTTCAATGACCGGGACATTTTATCCTTGAAGAGAAATATTGCCTATGTTCCCCAAAGAAGTGAGATTGATTTGTCATTTCCAATTACAGTTTTTGAGGTAATTCTAACAGGAACCTATCCCAAGCTACCACTTTTTAAAAGACCTGGCGTTTGGGAGAAGGGGTTAGCCCTTAAATCTTTAGAAGAAGTGGGTCTAGTAGACTACAAGGATGCTCCCCTATCTAGTCTTTCAGGAGGTCAGCTTCAAAGGGTTTTCATCGCAAGAGCCTTGGCTCAAGAGGCTGATTATTACTTCTTGGACGAGCCCTTTGTAGGGATTGATATGGTAAGTGAGAAAATAATCATTGATATCATAAGTGACTTAAAGGCTAAAGGGAAAACGATTCTAACAGTCCACCATGATCTTAACAAGGTGGAAGATTATTTTGATAATCTAATCATTATCAATCAGGAGCTGGTGGGAGCTGGCCCGGTATCTGAAATTTTCACCAGGGATATGATTGGACAAGCCTACGGGCAAGTTCTTTTAAATCTTGACTTGAAAGGAGTAAAAGACTAGTGGATATTTTATTTTGGTTGGCCGATTTTCTAAATCTACCAGTAAGTATGACCAATGCCCTGATTACATCTGTTAGCTTGGGCATAGTGTCTGGAATTTTAGGAAGCTTTATTGTCTTAAGGCAGCTTTCCTTAATGGGAGACGCCCTCTCGCACGCAGTTTTGCCTGGTGTGGCTGTTTCTTATATGCTAGGAATCAATGCCTTAATAGGAGCAAGTATCTTTGGAATTCTAGCAGCAATGTTAATTGAATTCATTAGTAAGAAAAGTAAGATTAAGGCTGATACGGCTATTGGGGTTGTTCTTTCATCATTTTTTGCCTTGGGAATTGTTCTGATAAGTAATTTAAAAAGTGGGGTTGATTTGAACCACGTGCTTTTTGGAAATATTTTAGCAGTTACTCCCAATGAAATTCTCCAATCGATAGTTCTCATGTTTCTAGTAATTCTTATCATTTCCTTATTCTACAAGGAGCTTCTAATTACAAGTTTTGATCCGGTTATTTCTAAGGCCTACGGTCTAAAAAATGACTTTTACCACTATCTTCTCATGTTTCTTCTAACGATTTTTACTGTGTCGTCACTTTCAGAAGTTGGGATTGTTCTTGTCGTTGCCATGCTTGTCATCCCTTCATCAACGGCCTATTTATGGACAAAACACTTGTCTAAGATGATCTTTGTCTCAGCCTTGCTAGGAGTTCTTTATGGACTGGTAGGAGTCTTTATAAGTTTCCACTATAATCTGCCAACAAGTGCAACAATTGTTTTGATTGGATCCCTTGTTTTTATGATTTCGTTTCTATTTTCACCGAAAAATAATTTTATCAGTTCAACTGGTTTAGCTAATTTATTGAATGCAAAAAGGAGTAAAAAATAATGTTTAAAAAATTAAGTTACCTGGGATTAGCCCTGATTTCCCTTATTGGTTTATCTGCTTGTTCCAAAGATAAGGATACAAGTAGTGACAAGATAAATGTTGTGGCTTCTTATTCCATCATAGGTGACATGGTTAAAAATGTTGGAGGAGATAAGGTTGAGGTAAATAATATTGTTCCTGTTGGAGTTGACCCTCATTCATATGAGCCAACACCTGAGGATAGTAAGAAGATGGATAAGGCTGATCTAGTTTTTTATAACGGCTTTAACCTGGAGACTGCCAAGGGTTGGTTTGAAAAGATGCTTGTTAATTCAAGGAAGGAAGACCGCGCCTATGAGCTGACAATGGGAGTAACTCCACTTTATTTGACTGAAGATTCAAGTGAAAAGACAGAAGATCCTCATGCCTGGCTTAATATTCAAAATGGAATAAAATACGTTGAAAATATCAAGGATCAGCTGGTTTCGTATGATGCTAAAAACAAGGATGTATATGAAAAAAATGCCGCAAGCTACATAGCTAAATTGCAAAAATTGGATGAAGAAGGGGCTAAAAAATTACTTGAAATTCCTGAAGAAAGACGAGTTCTTGTAACCAGTGAAGGTGCCTTTAAATACTTTGCTAAACGCTACGGGATGGATGCTGAATATATTTGGGAAATTAACACCGATAATCAAGGTACACCTGAGCAGATGGTAAGGATTGATGATATTGTTAAGGACCGTAATGTTCCAGCCCTTTTTGTTGAAACAAGTGTTTCACCTAAAACCATGGAGGCTGTTGCAAGAAACACAGGTCGCAAGATTGCTTCCAAGCTATTTACAGATTCTCTAGCCAAGGAAGGCCAAAAGGGAGACAGCTACTATGAAATGATGGAGTGGAATATTAATAAGATCTATGAGGGCTTAAAATAAGTCTTTGAAATTTACTTAAAATATCTATTTTTCTCAGCAAATATCAAAAATAATGGTAAAATTGAGGGAAGAGAGGATGGGTAGATAGATGAAGAAACATGTAAATAACGCTAATCAGGAAGATTACCTAAAGGTTATGTATCAAAATGGAGGACTTCATAGTCATGTATCCAACAAGGTACTTTCACAAAAATTAAAGGTTTCTCCTCCGTCAGTATCTGAGATGCTTTTAAAGTTAGCGGAAAAAGATTACATAAGCTATACACCTTATAAGGGTGCCATCCTCACGGAAAAAGGGGCAGAAGATACGGCAAGAATCATTAGGAATCACCGTATTTTTGAAAGATTTTTGTATGATAAACTGGGTTATTCTCTAAGAGAGGTCCACAATCTTGCTGAGGAGCTGGAACATGTCAAGGATCCAGACTTCTTTCATCGTCTCTATGACTTTTTAGGTCATCCAACAACCTGCCCCCACGGAAGTTTAATCAATAAGGACCGAGTTATCTACGAAGAATATACAGAATCTCTGGCTGACTTTGATAATGGTGACCGTCTTCTTATAAAAAGATTTGATGATTCAAATTCTCTTTTGGAATTTGTTGAAGAAAATCATTTGAAGCTTAATCAGGAAATTGATCTGGTCAAGGAAGATGATCGAATTATGATTGAATCAAAGGCTAGCAGGCTACTTTTGAGCGATGACTTTGCCCATAAAATATATGCCATTAAAGATGCAAAAAAACAGGACTAAAATCCTGTTTTTTTATTTTATAGACTGGTGAAATTTTTGACAGTATTTCCAAATACTTATATGCTTGAGATAGAAAATCTTAAGTGTGAGGGAGATTACATGAGGGCAGAAGAATTACTAGACAAAAGGGAGAAGGCTAAAATTGAGCTTTTGCGTTACCTGATTTTAAATGAAAATGTTAGCCTGAGTCAATTAAGCCATCATCTTAAGCTTTCTATCAATACTCTTAAACTTTACATGAGGGAGCTTTCAGAGCTTAAGATTTCAGCAGGTGAGCAGATTAAAATTACTTCTGACGAAGGAATTTTAAGGCTTTATTTACCAAGTGGTTTAAATTTGGACCGTGTCATAGCCTATTACTTGAAGGATAGTTTGGAGTTTAACCTTCTAAGAAAACTTCTTTTGAGGCGAAAAATCTCCATCCTTTACTTAAGTCAGAAGTTTTCCATTAGTGAGTCCTCTGTTTTTAGGCGGATAAAAAGAGTTAACCATCTTTTGGAGGAATTTGGTTTATCTATTAAAAATGGAATCCTCCAAGGGGAGGAACTTCAGATTCGCTATTTTTACTTTCTGGTTCTTGAGTACATGTATCAAAATTCGACCTCTTTTTCTGAAAAGTACTTCCCAGGGGCTAGATCAAGGCAGGTTGCCAGAAGTTTTTTGACCAGTCTCTTGGTTGAGGAAACAAGTTTAGATCTTGAAGACAGGCTTTTGATTTGGCTGGAAATTAGCCGGCTAAGGTCACGTCAGGTAGGTGCTAGGGAACTTAGAGTAAAAAGGCGCTATCAGATTTTTCAGATGGATAAACTCTACCAGGATATTAAGGCATTTACCGAGTCCTATGTTAAAAATTTTAATTACAAGAATTTGGACTTTGAAAGTCTGGCCCTTTATGCCTTTGTTAACTCCTTGGGGATTTTAAATGAAAGCAGGCAGTATAGCTATGAGCTTTTAAGGAGTAAGAGATTACCCACGGCCATGCTTGATGTCTATATTAGGGAATATATTTTAAAGAATTATCCCAGTAAGAGAATTTCCCTTGATCTTGAAAAGCAGGTAGGTTTTTATCTGGCCAAAAGTAGTAACAGGCTTTACTTTTTTGACGGATCTCTAGAAAGGTATGACTGGGATAATCTATTAAAAAGGCAGGGGGAGCTAATCAACGGGGATTTATTTCATTTAGCCAGTAATTTACAGGAGATTGCTCTTAAGGAGTTTGAACCCTATAAGGATAGGGAGGCTTCTATGGGAGTAAAAAACTACCTACTAGTGAGCTACATCAATATCTTGTCTTTCATTGACTTTCATGTAAGTGAACTCATACGGATTGGGGTTGACCAAAGGAGCTTACCGATTTTTGGTTTAAATTACAGCCAGTACCTTTATAAGAATTTAGGATCCAGCCAGGAAGGAATCAGTATTGTAAGTTATGATCCTGCAGAAGATTATGATTTGGTAATAACCTGCCGGCAACTCCTTAAGGTTAAGGCCAGGTGCAGGCTTTATAGGCTTTCTGAGTATGAAAGTTATTATGATTTAAAGCAAATTGAAAGGATAGTTGAAGAAATAAAGCTTAATAAGAATAGTAGAAGATGCCTGTAAAATATGACTTTTATAGAAAAACTGTCAAAAATTGATAAGGCCAGTCCATATCTTGATGGTAAAAAATCTTAGAAAGCTATATTATATATTTATAGAAAGCGTTTACAAAAGGAGGAAATGATTTTGGAAGATAAATATATTATGGCTATTGATCAGGGCACAACAAGTTCAAGAGCAATCATTTATGATAAAAAGGGTAACCATGTGAGTAGTTCCCAAAAGGAATTTACCCAGTACTTCCCCCAAGAGGGATGGGTTGAACATAATGCCAATGAGATTTGGAATTCAGTTCAGTCAGTAATTGCAGGGTCATTTATTGAATCAGGCATTAAACCCAATCAGATTGCAGGAATTGGAATTACTAACCAAAGGGAAACAACAGTTATCTGGGAAAAGGAAACAGGAAGGCCAATTTACAATGCCATTGTATGGCAATCAAGGCAGTCGGCAGGAATTGCCAACCAACTTAAAAAAGATGGGTATGAAGATTTTTTCCATAAAAAAACAGGCCTTGTAATTGATGCTTACTTTTCAGCGACAAAAATTCGCTGGATTTTGGACAATGTAGAAGGTGCTCAGGAGCGGGCTGAAAAGGGAGAACTTTTATTTGGAACCATTGATAGTTGGCTGGTCTGGAAGCTTACTGACGGGGATGTTCATGTAACTGACTATTCCAATGCCAGCAGGACCATGCTCTTTAATATTAATGATTTAAAATGGGATCAAGAAATTTTAGACCTTTTAAATATACCTGAGATTATGCTTCCAAGGGTAGCATCAAACTCAGAGGTCTACGGAAAAACTCAAGGTTATCACTTCTTTGGAAGTGAGGTTCCAATTTCAGGTATGGCAGGAGACCAGCAAGCAGCTCTCTTTGGTCAGATGGCCTTTGAGCCAGGGATGGTAAAAAATACTTACGGAACTGGTTCTTTCATTGTCATGAATACGGGAGAAAGTCCGCAGTATTCAGCCAATAAACTTCTGACAACCATTGGTTACGGGATTAATGGTAAGGTCTATTATGCCTTAGAGGGAAGTATCTTTGTGGCAGGATCATCTATCCAGTGGTTGAGAGATGGCCTCCATATGATTGAAAAATCAAGTGATTCAGAAGCAGCTGCTAAGAAGTCAACTAATGATGATGAGGTCTATGTTGTACCAGCCTTTGTGGGACTTGGTGCCCCTTACTGGGATCAGGAAGCCAGGGGATCAATGTTTGGGCTAACTCGGGGAACCACTGATAATGATATTGTTAAGGCGACCCTCCAATCAATTGCCTATCAGGTGCGGGATGTAATTGAGACCATGGAAGCTGACACAGGTATCAGTATTCCGGTTTTAAAAGTTGACGGTGGGGCTGCCAATAATGGTTATCTAATGCAGTTTCAATCAGATATCTTAGATGTACCAGTTCAGAAGGCTGGTAATCTTGAAACCACAGCACTTGGTGCCGCATTTTTAGCCGGTCTTGCCGTTGGCTACTGGAAGGATATTGACGAAATCCGTGAATTCTATGCTCTTGGAGACATGTTTGAGGCTCAGATGGATGAGGGACGAAGAGAGAATTTATATGGTGGTTGGAAACGGGCAGTCAAAGCAACTAGATTATTTACAGATATTGAAAAAGGGGAAGAATAATGGAGTTTTCAAAGCATTCTAGAAAAGAGACAATTAAAAAAATACAGGGCGAAGAAATTGACCTATTAATCATTGGTGGGGGAATTACAGGGGCAGGCGTTGCCCTTCAGGCAGCGGCAGCTGGGATGAAAACTGGAATTATTGAAATGCAGGATTTTGCTGAAGGGACATCTTCAAGATCAACCAAGCTTGTTCATGGTGGAATTCGCTACCTTAAGAATTTTGATGTGGAAGTTGTTGCAGATACGGTAGGAGAAAGGGCAGTTGTTCAAAGAATAGCTCCTCACATTCCCAAACCTGATCCCATGCTTTTACCCATCTATGACGATGAGGGACCAACAACCTTTGATATGTTTTCAGTTAAGGTTGCAATGGATCTTTATGATAGACTGGCAAATGTTACCGGTACAAAGTATGAAAACTATACTTTGACTCCTGAAGAAGTTCTAGAGCGTGAGCCTTATATTAAAAAAGACGGCTTGCAGGGTGCAGGTGTCTATCTTGATTTTAGAAATAATGATGCACGCCTTGTAATTGAAAATATTAAAAAGGCTGTTGAAGACGGGGCTTATGCTATTAGCCGGATGAAGGTTGTTGGTTTTACCTATGATGACAATCAAAAGATAAACGGCGTTAAGGCGCGTGATTTGGAGAGTGACCAGGTAATTGAAATTAGGGCTAAACTTGTTATTAATACTGGTGGTCCCTGGGTTGATAAGGTAAGAAGTCTAAACTTTACTCGCCCTGTAAAACCTATGATGCGACCAACCAAGGGAATTCATTTGGTTGTCGATGCCAAAAAACTTCCAGTTCCGCAGCCCACCTATTTTGATACTGGAAAACATGATGGACGGATGGTCTTTGCTATTCCAAGAGAAGATAAAACCTACTTTGGAACAACTGACACCGACTACAAGGGAGATTATCTAGACCCTAGGGTTACTCAAGAAGATGTTGATTATCTTTTAGAGGTAATTAACTACAGATATCCTCAAGCAGATATCAAGCTTTCTGATATTGAATCAAGTTGGGCAGGCCTTCGTCCTCTTTTAGGTGGGAATTCTGGTTCTGACTATAATGGCGGGGACAATGGAAGTGTATCAGATCAAAGCTTTGAAAAAGTCATTGATATCGTTCTTGATTACAAGGAAGATAAGGCTTCTAAAGAGGACGTTGAAGAGGTACTTAATAATCTTGAGACCAGTAGGGCTGAGAAGGAACTCTCTCCGTCACAGGTTTCTCGTGGATCCTTCTTAGAAGTTGAAGATGATGGTTTGATTACTCTAGCTGGTGGGAAGATTACTGACTACCGTAAAATGGCTCAGGGAGCACTTGATTTAATTCGCAGACTACTTAAAGAAAAATACGGTGAAAACTTCAAAGAAATAGATTCTAAGACTTATCCTGTATCAGGCGGAGAGTTTGATAATACCAAGGTTGAAGAGACTGTTGAAGAAAATATGAAGGCGGGTCTTCTTGTAGGTCTTTCTGAAGAGGACGCAAGATATATAGCTGATTTTTACGGAATGAACTCCCTTAAAATATTTGATTTAGCTAGTAAGATGGAAGCTTATCCAGGCCTTAGTTTGGCTGAGTCAGCTCGTCTACTTTATGCCTTAAAAGAAGAGATGATTTTATGGCCTAGTGACTACCTAATGAGAAGAACAAATCATATCCTTTTTGAAAGGGATAGCCTTGATGGCCTGATAAATCCTGTTATTGATGTCATGGCTGACTATCTTTCTTGGTCTGATGGTCAAAAGGAAGCTGCCCTAAAAAATCTTAAGGAAGTGATTGCTGAATCTGATCTTGCTTATTTGAAAGAGGGAGGTAGCTAGGATGACAGAAGTTTTAGGAGAATTTGTTGGAACCTTCTTTCTGGTTCTTTTAGGGGACGGAGTTTGTGCTGCTGTAAACCTAAAAAAATCTAAGGCAGAAGGAGCAGGTTGGCTTGCTATTGCCTTTGGTTGGAGTATGGCTGTTACCATGGCTGCCTTCATGTCGGGCTACTTGGGCCCAGCTCATCTTAATCCAGCTGTAACCATAGCTATGGCCATAAACGGGGCGACTCCGGTATCACAGGTCCTTCCCTTTATCCTGGCCCAACTAGCAGGAGCCTTTCTGGGAGTCATCCTAGTTTGGCTTGCCTACCTGCCTCATTGGGATCAAACCAAGGACCAAGATGCAATTTTAGGAAGTTTTGCTACAGGTCCAGCTGTAAGAAATTACACAGCAAACTTTGTAACAGAAGCCATTGGAACCTTCGTCCTACTATTTGGAATCCTATCATTTGGCCGGCAGGATTTTGCAGGTGGAGTTAATACCTTTGCTGTTGGTGGCTTAATCTTAGCTCTTGGCTTGTCTTTAGGTGGTCCCACAGGATATGCCTTAAATCCAGCCCGTGATTTGGGTCCACGCCTAGCTCACCAGGTTTTACCAATTAGGACCAAAGGAGATTCTGATTGGGCCTATTCATGGGTGCCAATCTTTGGCCCAATTGTTGGAGCAAGTCTTGCTGCCCTAATCTTTGGCCTTCTACCTTAGACCTTAGTAAAATAAAAATCCCTTTCATAGGAAGGGATTTTTTTTATTTTTATGAAATTAACTAATAGCCTAAAATAATATGGGCTGCAAGGGGAACAAAGATAACATACATGATACCTGTCATACCAATAGAAAGTGCAGCCATGGCAGCCTGAGTTTTTCCAAGCATGATGGCAGATCCTGTTCCTACGGCATGTCCTGTTCCTCCAAGGGCGATTCCTTGAGCAACTGGATCATTTATCTTAAATAGTTTTAGAAGGGGAATCCCTAGAGCACTTGTTAGAATACCAGTTGCTACGACGACTACAATTGTTATGGTAACAACCCCGTGTATTTTGTCAGTAATCCCCATGGCCATGGCTGTAGTTACTGATTTGGGGAAAAGAGATAGCTGGGCAAGTTTTGGTAGGCCTAGAAATTTTACCAAAAGGGCTGTGATTGAGGTGTTTACCAAGGCAGCAAGCCCGATACTTATGGTAATTGATCTAATATGATGCTTCATAAGGTGAAAGGTCTTATAAAGGGGAATTCCTAGTGCTACAGTAGATGGTCCAATTAGGTCATTTAAGATTTCCCCGCCCTTATAATAATTTTCGTAGGGAATCTTAAAAATCAATAAAAAGCCAATAATTGTAAGGGTCGAAAGAAGGAGGGGATTGGTCCAGGCCCTGGGGAAGCTTTGGTTTATCCTAGATGTCAAAATAAAGACGAGGATGGTCAAGGTCACACCAAAGAGTGGTGACTGGGTTAATTCAATTAATTGTTTCAATTGTTTTCATCCCCCTTTCTAGTATCGATATAGTCCCCTTCATATTTGGTCTTAATAAATTGGACCACTCTACCCAAAACAAAGATATTGATAATCATGGTTACAAGGATGATTAAACTTATTTGCCACCAGTAGTCAGAAATCATTGCCCATTTGGCCATAATTCCGACTCCTGCTGGTAGAAAGAGGATGGTCATATTATTAATTAAAAAATCACCAACTTCTTCAATTTTATCAAGATCAAGAATTTTGAATTGTAAAAGAAGGAGGAGGACAATCATCCCGATAATACTTCCTGGGACGGGGAGGTTAAAAAAATTTGAAAGGCTATCACCAATGTAGGATAGCCCAAAAATTATTAGTAGTTGAAAATATATTTTCATGGAAATCTCCTAGATATTTAAAGTTCACACCTATCATAGTCCTTTGATTTACAAAATTCAATTACTTGAATAATTAATTTTTATTCTTACCTGCGCTCATAAGTTTCCGGTATTTAAAGATATATAAAAGGACCAGAATAATTATTAGGATAAGGGAAATGATTATAAGAATTCTGAAATTTCCCTGGAGGAGTTCTTGGCCATTGAAGGCCAGGAAAATCGCCTTAGGAGCCGACCCCAGAAGAACGATAAGCATCACCTGCTTGAAGGGAAGCTTAATAAGGGAGAGGGCATAGTTGAGGGCAACCTTGGGAATAAAGGGCATCATATAGGCCAGGCTAAGTTCAAAAATAGGATTTTTACTGGCTTTAATATATTTAATAATCCTTAAAGACTCCGCCTGAGGGGTGATATGATTGACCTTGTCAAAGATATAGATAAAAAATAAATTTCGTACTACAACCCCTATGATGCCAAAGATGCTTGATATAAAGGTCCCGTAGCAAATGCCTGTGAAGATTAGAAGAGATGAGTAGGGAACAAAGGGGGTAGCCAGTAGGATTGCTAGGGGAATGGCTCCAACAATCCCGTGTGACCTTAGCCTGGTACTTAATTCAAGCTGATTGTCTCCTTTAGAAAAGAGAAGGATAAGATCTGGCAAGTAAATCTTAACCGCCAAAAGCATCAGTAGGAGGGCACTTATGCTTGAAATGGTAATAATAAGCTTTTGTAGCCTGGTAAATTTTTTAATTTTAACTATTATCTTTACTATCTCCTTTACTGTCTTCATGTTTTTTTAAATAATAAGTTAGAAGGAAGATTACTAGGATAAAGCTTACAAGAATGATAATTCCCTTGAGGTGACCTTCAAGGATTGAATTTCCTCCGTAGGCATAAATAATTGAGATGGGAAGAGTCCCTAAAAAGATAATCAGTATTTTTTTGGAAAGGGAAAACTTGAAGATACTCAAGGTATAGTTGACCAAAAAGACAGGGATTATTGGAATAATATAGGCTATCACAAGTTCAAAACTTGGATTTTTTGAGTGTTCAATTTTTTTGACCCATTTTTTTGATCTAGCCTTCTCTGCCAAGGTAGTAAATTTACCCATAACGACAATTGAAAGTAGGTTACCGAGTAAATTACCGGTGATATTAACAAGGGTCCCTAAAAGGGGTCCAAAGGTTAGCCCTGAGAGGATGCAGATGAAGGCTGATGAGAGGCCTGGTGTAGCATTGATGATGGTTATAAGAAGGATTAGAAAAAAGATGACATTATTACCGTGGGATCTAAACTGCTCCACAAATAAATCCTTATTAGCTGACGGATTAAGAAGGAGTTTTAAATCTGGTAGGTACTCAAGAACTATTCTATATAAGATAAAGGCTGAAAGTATCAGGCTTGTCGCAACAATCATATTTCTAGGGGTCAGTAGTTTTTTCATAATCCTCTTTCAATTAAATTTCTGGTGGTTAGTCTATTATATTATTATAGCATAAGTAGAAAAAAGTGAGATAAACTTGAGGTTTGGTAGCTCTGATAAGATAGGCTGTTAAGTTAAAATTTTACTGGATTATACAAAAATTATTCATGGACAAAATCTTCAAGATTGTATAATATGTGTAATGAATAACAATCATGTTTTTAGCATAATCTTTAAGCAAGGGAGAAATTATGGAAATGGTAAAGGGAATGAAAAAAGTGAGTAAAATGAAGCATAAAAACTTATTTTTACTAGTAGCAAGTACAATTATTCTATTCCTCCTATCCCTGCCTTTTTTACCGGAGAATATTGTTTCTCATTTCAGTGGGGATGGTTATCCAAGGTCTGTCCAGAATAAATATTTGGTATTTTTATTTTTTTCGGCCTGTGATATATTGGGCACCCTCTGCCTGACTTCATGGATTGAATCAAATTTGATAGTAAAATCTATTTTTGATGAAAAAACAAGATCATTTTTGATATTATATTATCCGTTACTTTTACTGAATCTACTTATTATGATTATAGTTTCTAGTCTTAGTCTAAATGCTGTGCTTATCTTGTTTATCTTTAATTTTATGTACTTGCTTATACTGATTATTAGTTACATAAGATCTATTTTTCATAAAAACGAAATTAGATGATTTGCATCTTAGCGGTCTGTGTGAGGGTATGACTTTGCTACAATATGAAATATTCTTGGTTAGGGACAGTTAAAAGGCGACCGAAGTGGTTGCTTTTTTTGTATATATCAGAGAGAACGACACGGAAGTAATACGTGAATACCTAAAAATATAAATACCTTAGTCACCCCATAAGCCCCAGTTGACAAAAAAAAGAGCCCGTTAGGACTCTCCTATACTCAATGCGGAGAAAGGGACTTGAACCCTCACGACCTAAAACGGTCACAAGATCCTTAGTCTTGCGCGTCTGCCAATTCCGCCATCTCCGCTAATACCCTACTAGTATAACATTAGTAACCTACTTTGACAAGATTAATTTTGAAATTTTAGTAAATTTGGCTAAGCTTAAGGGATTTCTAGCAAGTAGCTTTATGGGCTATGCTAAAAGGGTGGTTAAATTTTCCTAACATATCTTCTAAAGCCTAGAAACTTCATCAGACACAAAAAAAGGAGCAAACCTGCTCCTTGATAGCCCTTTTATAATTTAGTTTGGAATAACAGAAGTCCTGTGCTCATATCTATTGGCGTGATCGTTAGCTGCACTGACAGCTGTGGATGCAAGAATGTGCTTATTGCTATAATAACCGCAAGTCCAACACTTCCAGTGGTAACCCATTCCTTTTTCATGCTCTTCCTCATCGTGGTCTGACTTAGCCAGAAGGTCAGTCGTCACAAGATTTACTTGCTGGGAGCTTACTGTCTGTAGTTCGTTGGCACTTGCTGTCTTGGTGTTTCCTAAAAATTGGAAGCCTGCAAGACCTGTAAGTCCAAGTAGACAGGCCAGAGTTAAAATTTTCTTTTTCATAAATTCTCCTTATAATAAGATGGTTCGGCGACAACCTAAACGTAACATAAGCCCTGAACTTATTCAAATTTAAACTCATCGCAGGATCAACTTATAACTTTGAGGGCCTTTGGGTCTGAGTCCCTCAGGGATTGTTTACGTCTAATTTGTCTGCCCTTTTGTTATCAGAATCTGCTAGCCAATTAGTTTCCCTTTAAAAAATCCACTAGGAATATGAGCAGGAAGAGCCTTGTTTTCTAGGAAAAAACCATGATACAATAATCACATTATTTGGGAGGATTTTATGTTTATTTGGATGGCTTGTATAATGGGAAAAGATCTAATGGTTATTGCCCTATGAAAAAAGGAAGAATTAAGCAGGTAATATTACTAATCTGCTGCTTGCAGTTGTTTTACCTAGGAGTATGTGGTTTATTAGGGGGACATTTTATCAAGGGTCCTCTGACAATAATTTTTGCTCTTTTGATGGGAATTATTTATAGCGATATTGACTCGGTTAACTAGCACTTCTAGCACCCTTTGATTGATGGGTGCTTTTTATATTTAATAAATTTTGGATTCTACCAACAAATATAAATAAAAAATAAAATATTATCTCGAAAGTAAATAATATCTGACAAAACACTTGACTAGTTTACAATAATGTATTATTATTCAGTAAAATGAATTATTATTCAATAAAAGGAGAAGGAAATGTCAGAGAAAGAAAAAATTATCTTAGCTTATTCAGGGGGACTTGATACTTCTGTTGCCATCAAGTGGCTTGCTGAGGACTATGATGTTATAGCTGTCTGTCTTGATTTAGGTGAGGGTAAGGATTTGGATTTTATCCATGATAAGGCCCTGAAAACTGGAGCTATCATTTCAAAAGTGATTGATGTTAAAGATGAATTTGCGGAAAACTGTGTCCTCTATGCCCTGCAAGGTCATGCCTACTATGAGCAAAAATATCCCTTGGTATCAGCCCTATCGCGCCCATTAATTTCTAAAAAATTGGTTGAAGTGGCCCATGAACACGGAGCAACAACCATTGCCCATGGTTGTACTGGTAAGGGAAATGATCAGGTTAGGTTTGAGGTTGCAATAAACGCCCTAGATCCTAGTCTTAAGGTCATAGCCCCTGTGCGTGAATGGAAGTGGAGCCGGGAGGAGGAAATTGAGTATGCTAAGAATCACGGAATCCCAGTTCCTGCAGTTCTAGATAGTCCTTATTCAGTGGATCAAAACCTTTGGGGACGGGCTAATGAGTGTGGTATCTTAGAAAATCCTTGGGCTGAAGCCCCTGAGGATGCTTACGGTATAACCAAGGCTATAAGTGACACACCTGACCAGCCAGAATATATTGAAATTACCTTTGAAAAAGGAGTTCCTATTGCCTTAAATGGAGAAAAATTAAAACTTGCTGATTTAATTGAGAAGTTGAATGGCCTTGCTGGTAACCACGGAATTGGCCGGATTGATCATGTGGAAAATAGACTGGTTGGTATAAAGTCTCGTGAAATTTATGAGTGTCCTGCTGCGGTGACCTTATTAAGTGCCCACAAGGAGTTAGAAGATTTAACAACAGTTAGGGAAATGTCACATTTTAAACCTATTATTGAAAATGAATTTTCAAATCTAATTTATAATGGACTTTGGTTTAACCCAGCAACTGATAGTTTGATTTCTTATATTAAGGAAACCCAAAAACCTGTTAATGGAGTAGCCCGGGTTCGTTTATTTAAAGGAATGGCCGTAGTTGTTGGAAGAAAATCACCTAATTCCCTTTATGATGAAAATCTAGCAACCTATACAAGTTCTGATACCTTTGATCAGGATGCTGCTGTTGGTTTCATCAAACTTTGGGGTCTACCAACAAAGGTTAACAGCGAGGTTCAGGCTAAGGTTCTTAAAGAGAGCAAGGAAAACAAGTAAATAAGTAAGGATATAGGTAAGTAGGATGGATGAAAAACTTTGGGGTGGTCGCTTTGAAGCTTCACTTGATGATTGGGTGGAAGAGTTTGGGGCATCAATTGATTTTGATAAAAAAATGGCTCAGGAGGATTTAACAGGAAGTCTGGCCCATTTAAAAATGCTTGCTCAAACTGGAATTTTAAATAAGGAAGAAGCTGAGATTATCGGGGCAGGACTTAAGGTTGTTGAAGCTAAGTATGAGGCCTCAGAGATTGAATTTGATAAATCCAATGAGGACATCCATATGAATATGGAAGTCCATCTGCATAAGGAAATTGGAGCTCTAGCAGGCAAACTTCATACGGCTCGTAGCCGGAATGATCAGGTTGCAACTGACATGCACCTGTATCTTAAAAAAGTTCTCTTAATGGTTAATGAAAAGCTTACAAATTTGCGAGAGGTTTTATTAAAACTTGCAAGTGAGCATACTGAAACCATTATGCCTGGGTATACTCACCTGCAACATGCCCAGCCCATAAGTTTTGGTCATCATCTTCTTGCCTATTATCAAATGTTTACAAGGGATGCTGAGCGTTTTACATTTAATCTAAAGCATACTGACTTGTCACCTCTAGGAGCAGCAGCTCTTGCAGGGACAACATTTCCGATAGACCGAAAGCTTACAGCAGATTTACTAGGTTTTGAAAAACCCTATGAAAATTCCTTGGATGCTGTAAGTGACAGGGACTTTATCCTTGAATTTTTAAGTAATTCAAGTATTCTTATGATGCATCTGAGTCGTTTTTGTGAGGAGATAATTCTTTGGTGCAGTAATGAATTTAATTTTATAAGCCTTTCTGATAAATTTTCAACAGGGTCAAGTATCATGCCCCAGAAGAAGAATCCTGACATGGCAGAATTAATCAGGGGTAAAACAGGCCGGGTATACGGCGATTTAATGGGTCTGTTAACAGTAATGAAGTCTCTTCCCTTGGCCTATAACAAGGATTTACAGGAAGATAAGGAAGGGATGTTTGATACAGCAGATACCATTATGAAATCCATCGATATTATGGCTGGGATGCTTGAGACTATGACAGTAAATAAGGATGTCATGGAAGAGTCAACAAAAAGTGATTTTTCAAATGCTACAGAGCTTGCTGATTATCTAGCAGCAAAGGGCCTGCCTTTTAGAAAGGCCCATGAGCTTGTTGGAAACTTGGTCCTAGAATGCAGTAAAAGAGCCTGTTACCTGCAAGATTTACCACTTGATTACTATCAAAGTTTGTCAAATTTAATTGAGGATGATATCTATCACTACCTGGAGTCTAAGACTGCTGTTAGCAGACGTAATTCCTACGGAGGAACGGGATTTGACTCAGTTAGGGATCAGATAAAAAGAGCCCAAAAACAAGATTTTTAAGGAATTAAAGCCTAAAAATGTACCGTCTGTGTACGTTTTTAGGCTTTTATGTTATAATCGAGGAGATTGAATGTAGTTTAGTAAAGTGAGGATTCAATGAAAAAATCATATCGAATCAAAAGTTCCCAAGACTTTCAAAGAATCTTAGGAAAAAGGAACAGTTTTGCCAATAAGAAATTTGTTATCTACAAGGATGATGCCCAAAAGGATAATTTTAGGGTGGGGATATCGGTAGGAAAAAAACTTGGTAATGCGGTTGCTAGAAACAGAGTAAAAAGACTCATTCGCCATGCCCTAATGGAATTTTCTCCTAATATTCAGGATTTTGATTTTTTAGTTATCGCACGTGCGGGTGCTGAGGATTTAAACTTTGTAGATCTTAAGAAGAACCTAAAGCATGCCTTGAAACACGCAAATATTTATAGAGATGGAGATTTAGATTAAGTGAAAAAGAAATTAGCTGGCCTAGGAAGTCTAGCAATGCTTCTAGTCCTTACAGGATGCGGAAGAAGTGATGTTACAGCAGCCTCGCCTGGAATTTGGGAAAAGATGGTTTATGCCTTTGCCCAAACAATTAAATTCCTATCTTTTGGTGGCTCAATTAGTATTGGTATTATTTTATTTACCCTAATAATTCGAACAGCCCTCTTGCCTTTGATGAATATTCAAATCAAGTCAAGCAGAAGATTACAAGAGATTCAGCCCCAATTAAAGGCCCTTCAGGCTAAGTACCCTGGAAAAGATCCGGAGAGCCGTAGACTTCTTAGTGAAGAAACACAAATTCTTTATTCAGAAAATAACGCCAATCCAATGATTGGATGCCTTCCGCTTTTAATTCAGCTTCCAATTTTAACAGGGCTTTACCAAGCTCTAACCCGTGTTGATTTTTTAAGGGATGGTCATTTTTTATGGCTTGATATCTCTCAAAAGGATCCTTACTATATCCTGCCTATTCTTGCAGCTGTCTTTACCTTTATTAGTTCATGGTTGACCATGAAGGCTACAAGTGAGAAAAATAGTATGACTACAAGCATGACTTATTTACTGCCTGTGATGATTCTATTTATGTCCTTAAATATGGCAAGTGGGGTAACCCTTTACTGGACAGTATCAAATGCCTTTCAAGCCTTCCAGACCTTGATTTTAAATAATCCATTTAAGATTCAAAGGGAGCGGGAAGCAAGCATTGAGGCGGAAAAAGCCAAGGTTCGTGCCAAGGAAAAAGCCCTTAAGAAGGCTAAGAAGAAAAAATAATAGCTAATAGTTTATTTATATAGGAGAACGAGTTTGAAGGAGAAAATATGACTATTTTTACTGGTGAAACGGTTGAAAAAGCAATTGAAAGAGGTCTTAGGAGACTGAATGTTGGCCGTGAAAAAGTTCATATAAGTATTGTTCAGCATGAGAGAAAGGGCTTTCTTGGTTTTGGAGTTAGAAGGGCCCGTGTAGATATTGAAATAATCGATGAAGAGACCCAGAGAAGGGCCGATTATGAGGTTCTCAAGGGAAGTCGAATAAAAAGTTTTGACCGTAATAAGAAGGTTAAAAGTAATAAGGATTTAACCCTTGAATTAAGTCATGTTGTTAAGGCTGTCCGCCTGGCTGAAAAAGAAAGTCAAGCTGGACTAAGTGATCTGGAAAAAGAATTGATCATGAAGGAGGCCAGGGAAAGTTTTAATCTGGCCCTGGATATAAATTTGCCTCAGCTAAAGGAAACAGTTCCCGAGGTTCCTAAAGAAGATCTAGTTACGCCAGTTATTTCAGAAAAAACAGCTGAACCCCAAAATAAGATTTTAATTGAGGTCGAAGAGTATTTACTTGAAATAATTTCAAATATGGGTATCAAGGCCTCTATTGATTCTTCTTACATGGAGGATGATAGGCTTATAAAAATCGATTTAAATTCTGACCAGGGAGGCCTGTTAATTGGTAAGCATGGTAAGATTTTACAAAGTCTTCAGGTCTTAACCCAGGCCTATGCAAGCCTTCTTGCTAAAGATTATATCAAGATAACTATCGATGTTGCGGGATATTTAGTCAAACGAGAGGTTTACCTCAAGTCCTTGGCCCGAAAATCAGTTGAAAAGGCTCTGGCTGGAGAGATTGTTGAACTTGAGGATCTTCAGTCCCATGAAAGAAAATTTATTCATAATCTTATCTCTGAAGAAGAGGGAATCACGAGCTATTCGACAGGCCAGGATTCAAAAAGATCTGTTATTGTTTGCAAGGAAAATAAATAACAGACTACAGGTTAGCTTTAGGGGATAAAATTGTGAAAGATGGTATTGACAAAGCAGACTAAAATATATTAAAATAGTTTGGTATGTTTAGTATTCGAACAAGTAAAGCCTAGGCTAGACATAAATAGAATAAAACAGGAGGAATCAAGAAATGAAACGTACTTACCAACCAAGTAAACGTAAACGTCAAAAAACACACGGTTTCCGTAAACGTATGTCTACTAAAAACGGACGTCGCGTATTAGCGTCTCGTCGTCGTAAAGGACGTGCAGTAATCTCTGCATAATAGTTAAATAAAAATCGTAGAGCGAACTCGAGCGCTTGCGATTTTTTTTATTTTTAAAAGTTTTTATCCACTCACGCAGAAAGCTTTTATAGGCTTTATTTGGGGTAGGATAATTTGAAAATATCTCTAAAATACCTTATAATTAGACCTATAGTTAAGAAAGAGGTGAGATTATGGGATTCACAGATGAAACAGTTCGCTTTGAATTTGATGATTCAAGCAAAAAAGAGATGAGTGAAACTCTCCTTTCCGTTTATAGGGCGCTTGAAGAAAAGGGTTATAGTCCAATTAATCAAATGGTAGGTTATGTCTTATCAGGTGATCCGGCATATATCCCTCGTCACAATGATGCTCGGAACATGATCCGTCGTTTTGACCGCGATGATATTGTTGAAGAGTTAATCAAATCATATTTAAAGAATCAAGGTGCAGATATTTGATGGAGAGAATTTTAGGCCTCGATGTGGGTAGTAAAACTGTAGGAGTGGCTGTCAGTGACCTGCTTGGTATTACTGCTCAGGGTCTTGAAATCATAAAGATTGACGAAGAAGCTGGTAATTTTGGCCTAGAGCGTATGGATGAGCTTGTAAAAGAGCAAAAACCAGGCCGTTTTGTTTTGGGCTTACCTAAGAACATGAATAACACCCTTGGTCCAAGGGCTGAGGCTAGCCAAAAATACGGTGCTCTTTTAGAAGAGCGTTACGGCCTTCCAGTTGATTATCAGGATGAGCGTTTATCAACAGCAGAAGCTGAAAGGATGCTTATTTCAAATGATACCAGTCGCGGTAAACGTAAGCAGGTTATTGATAAACTAGCTGCGGTAATTATCTTGCAAAACTATCTAGAGATACATAGATAGGCAAGTAAATATAAGTAAGAGATTAGAAGAGGGAAAACAATGACAGAACACAATCATGATCATAATCACGACCACAATCAAGAATTTATCACTTTGATTGATGCAGCAGGTAATGAGTCACTTTACGAAATTCTTTTAACTATTGACGGTCAAGAAGAGTTTGGTAAAAATTATATTCTTGTTGTTCCAAGTGGAGCTGAAGAAGATGAAAACGGCGAAATTGAAATTCAAGCTTATGCCTATACTCAAGATGAAAACGGAGTTGAAGGAGAGCTTCAACCAATCGCTGAGGATGCTGAAGATGAATGGAATATGATTGAAGAAGTATTTAATTCATTTGTTGAAGAAACAGAAGAATAAAAAAATCCTGGGAGTAATCCCAAGATTTTTTATTTTTGAATCGTGCTATTATTTAAAAGTTAGTAGACCTTTTTTTAGCTTGATTGCGAAAACTTCCTTTTTTTGCTATTATTGACTTAATATTTTGGAGATGGAGTTAAGATGAGTAGAAAAACCTATGCCCGTCGTTTCAATAGAAACGAGCATGATAACAATGAACCCATAGATGAATCCCTGAAGGATAGCGAAAATTTAGAATCAACCCTTGAGTACCAGGAGGATGATTTCTTGGAAGAAGAGACGACAAGGAGCCGGTCAGCTTACGATGATAACCAGGAATATGTTGAAAGTTTTAGAAAGCTTAAGACTTACCCTCTGGTAATCCTTCTGTCTATTTTGGTGTCCTTTACTTTTAAATCAATGCCCTTAAATCCTTTTAGCCCAGCAAGTAAGGTTGCTGAAAACCTTTATTCTGGTTTTGCTATGAATCACGGACAATTTCCTTATGAAAATTTTTACTCAAATGATGGGATTGTTTTCTTTTTAATCAATCAATTGGGAAATATTACTTCTGATACCTGGGTTCTATGGGGGATTGAGCTATTTTGTCTGATTTTTTCTTCGGTCATGCTTGGTAGACTCGTCCTTAAAAACGGGGGGTCTTATAAATTAGCTAGAATTTCTAGTGTTTTTAACCTCTTACTCATTTTTGTTTTAGCTGGAGGAGGAGATTCATCAGCCCAATTTGCTGTGCTACCTTTAATAGCGTCTGTTGATATCTTACTTGATTATTTTAAGGGAAATATCTCTGATAGGAGATTCTTCCTATTAGGTCTTTACCTTTCTCTGGCAGTTCTTATTATGCCTGTGGTTTCTATTTTTGCTCTTGTAGCAATCCTTGCCTATTTGGTCCAAGGTTTTAGAAAGAGTTCATTCAGCCGGGTTTTCTACCAGCTCATGCTACTAATTTTAGGTGCTATGCTTGTTGTTTATCCAGCTTGTTACTTGCCTTTAAAAGATCAATATTTAGGTCTTGCCTATGAGCAAATGTTTGTCCTTCCATTTAAAGGTATGAATTTTGATGCAGAAGGTTTAAAAACTGCTGGTATCTATCTTCTTGCCTTTGTAAGTTTATTTGGATTTAAGATTGTAAGTGGTCTAAAAGCTAGAAAGCCCTTCTTTTTAACCTTGGTAGTAAGTGCAGTTCTTACAATTCTTATCTTGGCTTTCTTACCTGATAATTCTTTTGCGTCATTAATTATCATTCTTCCTCTAGTGATGCCTTTTATACCAACAATGCTTAAGGACGTTCCCAGACGAAAACTTAATCTGGTTAGCTACCTTGGAGCCAATAAATTTTTACCACTTGTAGGTATTTTAGCTCTTGGGGGATACTCTGTTTGGGGCCTTGTGCAAAGTGTTGATTCTTACAATCAGGAAGTAATGGTTGCTAATCTTATTGATAGTTCAAGTAAAAGCGATGATAAAATTCTTGTTATTGATGATGGTAAGGATATTTACAATCTATCTGAAAGGGTGGCTGTAGCTATGCCAGTTCCAGCCTACTATCCAGCCAAGTATACAAGTGATTTTAACCACCGTTTAAATGAGAAAACAGCTAAATTTATTATTATTGACAGTAAAAAGGAACATTCAGAAGATTTAGCTCGAGTTTTAGAGGAGGCCTACCTGCAGGTTCAATCTGAGACATCAAGTTTTAATATCTATGAAAAGGCGATTAATACTGATGAGCCTGCTAATTCAGCTAATCAACCAGCTACTAGTGAGTCAACACCTGAAGCTAGTTCAGAGACTATTGATGTCAGCGGACTGATTATATCTGATGATGAAATGCCTATAGACACAAACACAGACACAGATATAGATATAGATTCTGGCAATTAAAAAAATCCTACGCGAGTAGGATTTTTATTTTTAGTATTCTTTAATTTCAGCGACAGTTTTATCGTCTAAACGACGGGCTACCTCGGTTAAGAGTTTAACTGTGTTTAAGTAATCGTCTTCGTGGATGATTGAAGTATGGCTGTGTAAGTAACGTACAGGAACAGTTACAGCAAGGCTTGGTACACCATTATGACTTAGATGCATTTTACCAGCATCAGTTCCACCGCCAGCAATTACTGTTAATTGGTAAGGGATGTGTAAATCATCAGCTACATCAGTTACAAAGTTTAAAAGTTTTTGATGAGGAATCATTGAAGCATCAAAAATAAGAATTTGAGGTCCTTTACCAAGGATACTATCAGCTTCTTTAGGAGTCATTCCTGGAGTATCACCAGCTGTACCAGTATCAACAGCAAAGGCGATGTCTGGGTTAACTAAGTGAGTCAAGGTTTGAGCCCCTCTTAGACCAACTTCTTCTTGAACGTCAGCACCAAGGAACATTTGATTGTGGACTGTGTCGTCACCTTTAAGGTTTTCAAGAACTTTAAGGACAATAGCAGTTCCAATACGGTTATCCCAGGCCTTACCAAGGAGGAATTTACCACCATTTAAACGAGTTGCTTCAATTCTTGGTGTAATCATGTCACCAGGACGAATTCCAAGGGCTTCAACCTCTTCACGGCTTGACATACCAAGGTCAATAAACATGTCTTTAATGTCATAAACCTTGTTGCGAACTTCAGCGCTTAAAACATGTGGTGGTTTAGATCCTGTAACACCTTGAATCTTGTCACCTTTTCTGGTTGTAATGGTAACCTGTTGGGCAAGCATTACCTGTGCCCACCAACCACCGATTGTTTGAAATTCAATAAATCCATTATCCGTGATTTTTGTTACCATGAATCCAACCTCGTCCATGTGGCTTGCCATAAGGACACGTGGTCCTTCTTGACCTAGGCGTGCAACAACACTTCCAAGACCATCAAATTCAATGTCAGAAGTATATTTTTTAGCTTCTCTTTTGAAAATTTCGCGGACTTCACCCTCATGACCGGCAATACCATCGGCATTACTTAGTTCATATAAAAATTGTTCTTCGTTAATATTCATTTCTAACCTCCTAAAAGTCAAGTCCATTCTAACATAAGTTTTTTATATATTAAAGTGTCGCTGCTTTTTCTTGGTCATACTAAATCTTGAAAACTTTTGGGCCTATTTCACTTTGGATTAAATTATGGATTGGTATTCTTAAAATTGTAAAAGTAAATATCCTTATCTGACCATTTGCCAAATTCAAACATGAAATTTTTTCTGGTAACTTCAAAAGTAAATCCAAGTTTAGCCAGCAAGTTTTTAGATGGAGTATTTTCAGGACTTACATGCGCTTCAATTCTATGAAACTTTAGGTGCTCAGAAGCAAATTTTAAGGTAGCCTGTAGTGCTTCAAAAGCATAACCTTGCCGCCATAAGTTGTTGTGGATGAGATAACCGATTTCTCCCCAGTCCATATTTCCTCTAGCAAGGGTTGCAATATCAATCATACCAATATGCTGCCCGCTCTTTTGATCAAAGATAGCAAAAATGTAGATGTTATCATTTTCTCTAAGCTTGTCATGCTTTTTGACCAAATTGTTGAACCATTCTTGATTGCAAATACTCATATCCAGTAAACCTTCATCGAAAATATTCTGTGATTTTTGACGTTTGGAGTATCCAGTAAACCATTCTTCATAGTCGGTAGTTTTTAAGGGTCTGATAACTAATCTATTGGTGAAAATTTTTGGCAACTGCATTATTGAGTCCCGTCCTTAGAATAATATTTCCCTCTAATCTATCATAAATAGATTGAATATCAAAATAATAACTAATCTCTATCTATACTACATATTGTGCCATATTGACGTTTTTTAGATAAGTAACACAATATATAGTGGTAGTCAAGATTGAAATTAAATATTATTTTGTTATACTTAAACCTATACAAGGAGAGTCTAATGGATTTAATTGAAAAACTAGAGGATAAAGTTATGGATATTCAAGTCATCAAGCGTGATGGTAGGGTGCTTGATTTTGAAGCAGGAAAAATTTACACTTCCCTACTTAAGGCTAGTAGCTCAGAAGAATCAGAAGGATTGAATAAAAGCGATCACCCTGAAAAAATTTCCCAATTAGTCGATAAGGTTTTATTAGAAATTGCTAATAATTTTGACCAAAAGATTGGGGTTTTTGAAATTCAAGCAATCGTTGAGGAAGTCCTGCTGGAAAATCAGGAGGATCAGTTAGCTAAGGGTTATAGTGATTATAGGGTCGAGAGGAATTTGGCCCGTAAGCAGGCTACTGATATCAACTTCACTATTGATAAACTTTTAAACAAGGACCAGGCTGTGGTCAATGAAAATGCCAACAAGGACAGCGATGTCTTTAACACTCAAAGAGATTTGACTGCAGGAATTGTTGGAAAATCAATCGGGCTACGTCTTTTGCCAAGTCATGTGGCCAATGCCCACCAAAAGGGTGACATTCACTACCATGATCTTGATTACCATCCGTATACGCCGATGACCAACTGCTGTCTGATCGACTTCAAGGGAATGCTAGAAGACGGTTTTAACATCGGTAATGCTGAGGTGGTATCACCCAAGTCGATTCAAACGGCAACAGCTCAGATGAGTCAAATCATCGCAAATGTGGCTTCAAGTCAGTACGGGGGATGTTCAGCCAACCGGGTTGATGAGCTTTTAGCACCATACGCCAAATTGAACTTTGAAAAACACTTGGCTGATGCCCGCGAGTGGGTGGCAGCAGACCGCCAGGAAGAGTATGCCTATGCCAAGACGAAAAAAGACATCTATGATGCCATGCAGTCTTTGGAATATGAAATCAACACTCTTTTCACATCAAATGGTCAAACCCCATTCACTTCCCTTGGTTTTGGTCTGGGAGAAGACTGGTTTGCCCGTGAGATTCAAAGGGCCATTTTAGAAATCAGATTAAAGGGACTTGGTCGCGAGGGTCGTACAGCCATCTTCCCAAAACTTATCTTCACCCTAAAAGACGGGCTGAACCTACACGCCGATGAACCAAACTACGACATCAAAGAGTTAGCCCTTGAATGTGCCACAAAACGGATGTACCCAGATATCTTAAGCTATGACAAGATTGTCGAACTTACCGGTAGCTATAAGGTTCCAATGGGTTGCCGGTCCTTCCTACAGGGCTGGAAAAATGCCCAAGGTGAAGACGAGGTAGAAGGTCGGATGAACCTGGGGGTTGTAACACTTAATTTACCAAGGATTGCTCTTGAGTCAAAAAGTGACATGGACCGCTTCTGGAATATTTTTGGAGAACGTTTGGACATCTTGCGTGATGCTCTCGTTTATCGTATTGAACGTGTCAAAGAAGCAACTCCAGCAAATGCCCCGATTCTTTACCAAAATGGGGCCTTCGGGGGACGCCTGGCTAAAACAGACTCAGTTGACGAGCTCTTCAAAAACCGCAGGGCTACAGTTTCCATGGGTTATATTGGACTTTATGAGGTTGCGACAGTTTTCTATGGGGGGGACTGGGAGTCAAATCTTGAAGCTAAAGAGTTCACCCTGGATATCCTAAGAAGCATGAAGAAGGCCGCTGAAGCCTGGTCAGATGAGTATGCTTACCACTTCTCAGTCTATTCAACTCCTTCAGAGTCACTGACTGACCGCTTCTGCAAGCTTGATACGGAAAAATTTGGTGTCATTGAAGACATCACAGACAAGGAATACTACACAAACAGTTTCCACTATGACGTCAGAAAGAACCCAACTCCATTTGAGAAATTGGACTTTGAAAAAGACTATCCAGTCTATGCCAGCGGCGGATTCATCCACTACTGTGAGTATCCAATGCTCCAGCAGAATCCCAAAGCTTTAGAAGCTGTTTGGGACTATGCCTACGACCGAGTTGGCTATCTTGGTACCAATACCCCAATCGACAAATGCTATGAATGTCATTATGAGGGCGATTTTGCACCAACTGAGCGAGGATTTAAATGCCCTAACTGCGGTAATTCAAACCCTGCAACAGTTGATGTGGTTAAAAGAACCTGCGGTTACCTGGGAAATCCTCAGGCCCGTCCAATGGTGAATGGTCGCCACAAGGAAATCACCAGCCGAGTTAAGCATATGAATGGTTCAGTTGGTCATATTTTAGCTGATTAATTAGTTGGTTAATTATCTAAAAGAGAACATTAATTAATAGAACCTTAGAGAATTAGGAATAAGTATTTAAAAAAGATAAGGAGGTAGTTATGGGAAAATATCAATTAGATGACAAGGGACGTGCTCAAAATCAAAAGTTCCACGAGAAACATTCTAATGTAAAATCAGACAAGCAGGCTCGAATTTTAGAGATGCGTGCTAAATTTTTAGCTGGTAAAAAAGGACAAGCTAATGAAGAATCCAAAGCCTAAAGAATGGCTAGCAGAAGATTTAAGCCAGAATTATATAGCTGATTATAAGCCCTTTAACTTTGTTGACGGCGAAGGTGTGAGAAATAGTCTTTATGTATCAGGTTGTCCTTTCGCCTGTGAGGGCTGCTATAATGCAAGTGCTCAAAGTTTCCGCTTTGGTAGCCCCTATACTAAGGAGCTTGAAGAGAGGATTATGGCTGACATGAGAGAATCTTATGTTCAAGGCTTGACCCTTCTTGGCGGTGAACCCTTTTTGAACACAGGCGTAGTCCTTCCCCTGGTTAAAAGAATCAGAAGGGAGCTTCCTCAAAAAGATATTTGGTCATGGACAGGCTATACCTGGGAGGAACTCTTGCTTGATAGCTCTGATAAACTTGAACTACTGGAGAATATTGATATTTTGGTCGATGGCCGTTTTGATATTAATAAAAAGAATCTTCTTCTTCAGTTTAGGGGATCAAGCAATCAAAGGATTATTGATGTAAAAAAATCACTTGAATCAGGGCACCTTATTCTTTGGGATAAACTTAAGGATGGCAGTACAAGCTTTGAACAGGTTGACCGCAATAAATTATTATAAAAGGAACACTCGTTTAAATTTACGGGTGTTTTTTCTATAGTCTCTATAAGTTTAGAAATTATTCAGAATTTTTGATACAATACTATTAAAATAAAGGAGGAAGATATGGTTCGTATACAAGATGATTTATTTGAAGCAGTTAACAAGGATTGGTTGGAAAAAAGTAAAATTCCAAGTGACAAACCAAGAATATCTGCCTTCGATGAATTAGTTATTAATAATGAGAAAACACTCATGGAAGATTTTTCAGGTCCTGTTGATTTTGCAGAACCTGTAATGCATGAATTTATTAAATTTTATAAAAAAGCAGGAGATTTTGAAGCTCGTAAAAATTTTGGAGTGGAGCCTGTAAAAGCAGACTTAGCTCGAATTGAAGAGATCAAAGATTTTTCTGACTTTGATGAAAATTTGACAGATCTTATTTTAAATTCAAGTACAACACCGCCTTTTGGACTTTCAGTGTCTCCTGATATGAAGGATGCCATCCATAATGCCTTATACTTTTCAAGTGTTGGACTTATCCTGCCTGATACAAGTTATTATGCGGAAAATCATCCTAGAAAGGATGAACTTTTAGCCTTTTACCGTCAAAATACCATTGATATTTTAAAGGAGTTTGGCTATGACCAGGACAGGGCTGAAAAATTAGCTGATGATACATTGAAGTTTGATTCTCTCTTGGTTCCTTATGTAAATACAAGTGAAGAGTGGGCTAAATATGCAGACCTTTATAATCCAGTTGAGATTGGAGAATTTGTAGGCAAGCTTACAACAGTTGATTTCGACCGTTTGATGAGAGGGCTGATTGG
Organism: Streptococcaceae bacterium ESL0687; assembly: GCA_029392475.1. NCBI lineage: Bacteria > Bacillati > Bacillota > Bacilli > Lactobacillales > Streptococcaceae > Streptococcaceae bacterium ESL0687. The sequence goes on along the minus strand of CP113940.1, from coordinate 1,343,348 downwards.
GGAGCTTCCTGACCGAGTTCTTGTTTATGAGAAAAGATTCTTTGAAAATTTTAATAGCATCGTAAATGAAGAAAATTTTGAACTTATCAAGTCATACATGCTTGTTATGGCAGCAAGATCTGCGACAGGTTATTTATCAGACGATCTTCGAATTTTAGGTGGAGCCTTTGGTCGTTTCCTAAGCGGTATTTCTGAGGCCCGCAGTCAGGAAAAACACGCCTATGATCTTGCTACAGGGCAATTTTCTCAAGCAGTTGGACTTTATTATGGTCACAAGTATTTTGGGGAAGAGGCCAAGCAGGACGTCAAAAGAATGACTGCTCAAATGATTAAGATCTACCAAGAGCGTCTAAGTGACAATAATTGGTTATCTAAGGAAACAATTGATAAAGCCATTGAAAAACTTGATGCAATGACAGTCTTTATTGGCTATCCGGATAAGCTACCTGAGATTTATAACAAATTTAGGGTAGGAGATGCTAGTATCTATGAGGATGTTCGAGAATTTAGTAAAATCCGCACTCGTAGGCACTATGAAAAATACTCTGAGGATGTAGACAAGACTGAATGGCATATGCCAGCTCACATGGTAAATGCCTACTTTAGTCCAGACAGTAACACAATTGTTTTCCCAGCAGCTATTCTCCAAGAACCTTTCTATAGTGTAAGTCAAAGCAGTAGTCAAAATTACGGGGGAATCGGGGCAGTTATTGCCCATGAAATCTCACACGCCTTTGACAATAACGGTGCTCTTTTTGACAAATTCGGTAACATGGAAAACTGGTGGACTGAAGAAGATTTCAAAGCCTTTGAGGAAAAACAAAAACTGATGATTGATGAGTTTGAAGGACTTGAAATTGCAGGTGGCAAGGTTAATGGAACACTTGTTGTTAGTGAAAATATCGCAGATGCTGGAGGGCTAACAGCAGCCATGACAGCAAGTCAACTGGAACCAGATGCTAATCTGCGTGAGGTCTTTGAACAGTGGGCTACTGTTTGGCGTAACAAGGCCAAGGATGAGTACACACAAATGTTGTTAAGTTCTGATGTCCATGCTCCGGCCAAACTTCGTGCAAATGTCCAACCAACTAACTTAGATGAATTCTTTGAGGTCTTTGATGTTAAAGAAGGAGATCCTATGTGGCGCGCGCCAGAGGATAGGGTTAAAATTTGGTAAGAAACTTCTATAAGTAAGAATAATAAAAAATAAGAAAAACTCTTGACATTACCAAAAAGTAGTGTATAATAGGAAGAAATAGTTTGTCGGTGCACCTGGTATGAAATATTGTCCATACGGGTGTAGTGAGCAGCGGTGAAGGAATTGACCGTTGCTTTTTTTGCCGTTTTAGACCTTGTTTTTCAGGTTAAGTCACTGAAACTTAAAGCTTCTAAATTTTCAGACTACTTTAAAATAACTATTTATAAGCAATGATTTGTAAAATAGGAAAGAGGAGAAACTACATTGGCAGGACATGATGTTGCCTACGGTAAACACCGTACAAGACGCAGTTTTTCGCGAATCAAAGAAGTTCTTGATTTGCCAAATTTAATTGAAATCCAAACAGATAGCTACCAGCAATTTCTTGATGAAGGCTTTAAGGATGTATTCCAAGAAATGCTTCCGATTAATAACTTCACAGATACAATGGAGCTTGAGTTCGTTGGTTACGAAATGCGTGAACCTAAATATACGATTGAAGAAGCTCGTGCCCACGATGCTAACTACTCAGCACCAATTTTTGTAACCTTCCGCCTTATTAATAAGGAAACTGGAGAAATCAAAACTCAGGAAGTTTTCTTTGGTGATTTCCCACTTATGACTGAAATGGGAACCTTCGTTATCAACGGAGCGGAACGTATCATCGTAAGTCAGTTGGTTCGTAGCCCTGGTGTTTACTTCCACGATAAAGTAGATAAAAACGGTAAAGTTGGATATGGCCACACTGCCATCCCTAACCGTGGTGCCTGGTTCGAACTTGATACAGACGCTAAAGATATCGGTTATGCTCGTATCGACCGTACTCGTAAACTACCATTTACAGTAATGATGCGTGCTCTTGGATTTGGAGCTGACTCAGAAATCTTCGAGATTCTTGGGGACTCAGAAATCCTTCGTAACACAATCGAAAAAGACATCCACAAAAACCAAAACGACACTCGTGTTGAAGAAGCTCTTAAAGACATCTATGACCGTATCCGTCCAGGTGAACCAAAAACTGCTGACTCATCTCGTAACCTTCTTGTGGCAAGATTCTTCGACCCACGTCGTTATGACCTAGCACCAGTTGGACGTTACAAGGTAAACAAAAAACTAGCTCTTAAGAACCGTCTTTTAGGTCTTACACTTGCTGAGCCTTTAGTTGATCAAGAAACAGGAGAAATCCTAGTTGAGGCTGATACTCTTGTAACTCGTGAAGTTCTTGATAATATCACTGAAGCTCTTGATAATGGTTTAGCTACAGTTACTTACTACCCATCAGATGATGCAGTATTAAACGAAGCTGTTAACCTTCAAGTAGTTAAAGTTTACTCACCTCTTGACCCAGAACGTGTGGTTAACGTGATCAGTAACGGTCAAATTGACTCTGAAGTTCGTACAATTACACCGGCTGATATCATTGCAAGCATCAACTACTGGCTTGGATTAAATGATAACATTGGTAAGGTTGACGATATCGACCACCTTGGTAACCGTCGTATCCGTTCAGTAGGTGAACTACTTCAAAACCAAGTTCGTATCGGTCTTAGCCGTATGGAACGTGTTATCCGTGAACGTATGTCAAGTCAAGACAATGAGAACATGACTCCTCAAGCTCTACTTAACATCCGTCCAGTTGTAGCTGCAATCAAAGAATTCTTTGGTTCTTCACAGCTTTCACAGTTCATGGACCAACATAACCCGCTTTCAGAGCTTTCACACAAACGTCGTCTATCAGCCCTTGGGCCTGGTGGTCTTACACGTGACCGTGCCGGATATGAAGTCCGTGACGTACACTACACTCACTACGGTCGTATGTGTCCGATTGAAACCCCTGAGGGACCAAATATCGGGCTTATCAACAACCTTTCAAGCTACGGAAAAATCAACAAATACGGATTCATCCAAAGCCCATACCGCAAGGTTGACCGTGCATCAGGTCTTGTAACTAGCGACATTCACTGGCTAACAGCTGATGAGGAAGATAACTACACAGTAGCACAGGCAAACTCTCCGCTTAATGAAGATGGAACTTTTGCAAATGATACTGTAATGGCCCGTCACACAGGTAACAATATTGAGGTATCAACTGAACTTATTGATTACATGGACGTATCTCCTAAACAGGTAGTAGCGGTAGCGACAGCTTGTATTCCTTTCTTGGAAAACGATGACTCTAACCGTGCCCTAATGGGAGCGAACATGCAGCGTCAGGCAGTACCACTTATTGACCCACACGCACCATTCATCGGAACTGGTATGGAACACCAGGCAGCCCACGACTCAGGAGCGGCTCTGATTTCAAAACACGCAGGAACTGTTGAGTTCGCTGATGCTGCTGAAATCCGTATCCGCCGTGAATCTGGTGAGCTTGATATCTACAACGTTACTAAGTTCCGCCGTTCAAACTCAGGAACATCTTACAACCAACGCACTCTTGTTAAGGTTGGAGATAAGGTTGATGCAAGTGAGATCATCGCTGATGGACCATCTATGGAAAATGGGGAAATGGCCCTTGGTCAAAACCCACTAGTTGCCTTCATGACATGGGAAGGGTATAACTTCGAGGATGCCGTAATCATGAGTGAACGTCTGGTTAAAGATGACGTTTATACATCTATTGCCATTGAAGAATACGAATCAGAAACACGCGATACAAAGCTTGGGCCTGAAGAAATTACCCGCGAAGTACCAAACGTTGGTGAAGAAGCACTTAAGAACCTTGACGAATTCGGTATTATCCGCATCGGTGCTGAGGTTAAAGAAGGTGACCTTCTAGTTGGTAAGGTTACACCAAAAGGTGTAAGCGAACTTTCTGCAGAAGAACGCCTCCTTCACGCAATCTTCGGTGAGAAATCACGTGAAGTACGTGACACATCTCTTCGTGTACCTCACGGAGCTGACGGTATCGTCCACGATGTTAAGATCTTCCGCCGTGAAAATGGGGACGAACTTGCAACTGGTGTTAACATGCTTGTTCGTGTATACATCGTTCAAAAACGTAAGATCCACGTTGGGGATAAAATGGCCGGACGTCACGGAAACAAAGGGGTTGTATCACGCATCCTTCCAGTTGAAGACATGCCTTACCTTCCAGACGGAACTCCAGTCGATATCATGCTTAACCCTCTAGGGGTACCATCACGGATGAATATCGGACAGGTTATGGAGCTTCACCTAGGAATGGCTGCCCGCCAACTAGGAATCCACATCGCAACTCCAGTCTTCGACGGAGCAAACGATGACGACATCTGGAACACAGTTAAAGAAGCTGGTATGGCAGATGACGCAAAAACTGTCCTTTACGACGGACGTACTGGTGAACCATTTGACAACCGTGTATCAGTTGGTGTCATGTACATGATCAAACTTCACCACATGGTTGACGATAAACTTCACGCCCGTAGCGTAGGACCTTACTCACTAGTTACCCAACAACCACTTGGAGGTAAAGCTCAATTTGGTGGACAACGTTTCGGGGAAATGGAAGTATGGGCCCTTGAGGCATATGGAGCTGCCTATATCCTACAAGAAATCTTGACTTACAAGTCAGATGACGTTACAGGACGTACTAAGGCATACGAAGCAATCGTTAAGGGAGAACGCATCCCTCGTCCAGGTGTTCCTGAATCATTCCGCGTACTTGTTAAAGAGCTACAATCTCTAGGTCTTGACATGAAAGTACTTGATGATGAAGACAACACACTTGAACTTCGTGATCTTGATGATGATGAAGATGATGGAATCCACGTTGATGCCCTTGAAAAAGCCCGTAAGGAACAAGAAAAATTACGTGCTGAAAATCTTGCTGCAGAAGAATTAAAAGCTGCTCAAGAAATCAAGGAAGTTCAAGCAAACGAACTTGAATCTGATGCAGATGGCAAGTAAGTTAGGATTTAACTTCAGTAAAAATAAATAATATAGATTTTGAGAACTGACGTTGATAAAGGGCACAGATGCCCTTTATCAAGTTTTATATAGCTAGGAGAAGAAATCTTGGTAGATGTTAATAAATTTCAGAGTATGCAAATATCTCTGGCTTCACCACGCCAAATCCGTACTTGGTCTTACGGTGAAGTAAAAAAACCAGAAACAATCAACTACCGTACACTAAAACCAGAACGTGAAGGACTATTTGATGAACGTATCTTTGGTCCTACAAAAGACTGGGAGTGTGCCTGTGGTAAATACAAACGTATCCGTTATAAAGGGATCGTTTGTGACCGCTGTGGTGTAGAAGTTACCCGTGCTAAAGTGCGTCGTGAACGTATGGGACACATCGAGCTTGCAGCTCCTGTAACTCACATTTGGTACTTCAAAGGTATCCCGTCTCGTATGGGTCTTGCTCTAGATATGAGCCCACGTGCCCTTGAGGAAGTAATCTACTTCGCATCATACGTGGTAATCGATCCAAAAGACACTCCAATGGAGAAGAAAACACTTCTAAGTGAACGCGAATACCGTGAAAAAATGCTGGAATACGGCTACGGATCATTTGTTGCTAAGATGGGTGCTGAAGCTATTCAAGACCTTCTTATGGATGTTGACCTAGATAGTGAAATCGCTGAACTTAAGGAAGAACTTAAAACAGCAAGTGGACAAAAACGTGTTAAGGCTGTTCGTCGTCTGGATATCCTTGATGCCTTCCGTAAATCTGACAACCAGCTTGACTGGATGGTAATGGATGTACTTCCAGTTATTCCACCAGATCTACGTCCAATGGTTCAACTTGATGGTGGACGTTTTGCCACAAGTGACCTTAACGACCTTTACCGCCGTGTTATTAACCGTAACAACCGTCTTAAACGTCTGATTGAGCTTAACGCTCCTGGAATCATCGTTCAAAATGAGAAACGTATGCTTCAAGAGGCTGTTGATGCCCTAATCGATAACGGACGTCGCGGTCGTCCAATCACAGGACCAGGTAACCGTCCACTTAAATCTCTAAGCCACATGCTTAAAGGTAAACAAGGACGTTTCCGTCAGAACTTGCTTGGTAAACGTGTTGACTACTCTGGACGTTCAGTAATCGTCGTAGGACCAACTCTTAAGATGTACCAATGTGGTCTTCCAAAAGAGATGGCAATTGAGCTATTCAAACCATTTGTTATGGCTGAACTTGTTAAACGCGAGATGGCAGCCAATGTTCGTGCAGCTAAACGTAAGGTTGAGCGTATGGATGAAGACATCTGGGATGTTTTAGAAGATGTAATCAAAGAACACCCAGTTCTACTTAATAGGGCACCTACCCTTCACAGACTTGGTATCCAGGCCTTTGAACCAGTTCTTATCGATGGACGCGCAATTCGCCTTCACCCACTTGTATGTGAGGCCTACAATGCCGACTTCGATGGAGACCAAATGGCCGTCCACGTACCACTTTCTGAAGAAGCTCAAGCTGAAGCTCGTATCCTTATGCTTGCTGCTGAGCATATCCTTAACCCTAAAGATGGTAAGCCAGTAGTAACTCCATCTCAGGATATGGTTCTAGGTAACTACTACCTAACTATGGAAGAAGCTGGACGTGAAGGGGAAGGAATGATCTTCTCTAACGCTGACGAAGCTATCATCGCTTGGCGCAATGGTTACGTTCACCTACACACACGTGTTGGTATCGCAACTAACTCACTAGAAAAACCTTGGACTTCTGAACAAGAAGGTAAAATCCTTCTTACAACAGTTGGTAAGATTCTCTTCAATGCAATTATGCCTGCTGAGTTCCCTTACCTAAATGAGCCAACTATGGATAACCTTACAAGTAAGACTGATGATCGTTACTTCGTTCCTGCAGGAGGAAATGTTAAAGAAGCGATTGAAAATCTTGATCTTGTAGCTCCATTCAAGAAAAAATATCTTGGTAATGTAATCGCTGAGGTCTTCAAACGTTTCCGTACTACAGAAACATCTGAAATGCTTGACCGTCTGAAAGACTTAGGTTACCATCACTCAACAAAAGCTGGTCTTACAGTGGGTATCGCAGATATCCCAGTCGTTGAAGAAAAACATGAAATCATCGACGCAGCCCATGAAAAAGTTGAAACAATTACTAAACAATTCCGTCGTGGTCTAATCACTGATGATGAACGCTACCAAGCAGTTACAAACGTTTGGCGTGGTGCCAAAGAAGAGCTTGAGAAACGTCTGATTGAAACTCAGGATCTTAAGAACCCAATCGTAATGATGATGGACTCTGGAGCCCGTGGTAACATCTCAAACTTCTCACAGCTTGCCGGTATGCGTGGACTTATGGCCGCTCCGAATGGACGTATCATGGAACTTCCAATCATCTCGAACTTCCGTGAAGGTCTATCAGTCCTCGAGATGTTCTTCTCTACCCACGGAGCTCGTAAAGGTATGACCGATACGGCTCTTAAGACTGCCGATTCAGGTTACCTGACTCGTCGTCTAGTAGACGTAGCCCAAGACGTAATCATCCGTGAAGACGACTGTGGAACTGACCGCGGACTTATCATCAGTGCTATCACTGACGGTAAAGAAATGGTTGAACCACTTGATGAGCGTTTAGCAGGACGTTATACTCTACAAACTGTAACTAATCCTGAAACTGGTGAAGTAATCATTGGTATGGATGAGCTTATCACAGAAGATATTGCTTCAGCTATTGTGAAAGCTGGTATTGAACAAGTTAAAATCCGTAGCGTATTTACTTGTCGTACTCGTCACGGTGTATGTAAACACTGTTATGGTGTCAACCTTGCTACAGGTGACGCGGTTGAAGTTGGTGAAGCAGTTGGTACAATTGCAGCCCAATCAATCGGGGAACCAGGAACACAGCTTACAATGCGTACCTTCCATACGGGTGGGGTTGCCTCAAGTGAAGATATCACTCAGGGTCTTCCTCGTATCCAGGAAATCTTTGAAGCTCGTAATCCTAAAGGGGAAGCAATCATCACTGAAGTTACAGGTGAAGTTGTTGAAATCACTGAAGAAGCAAGCACACGTACTAAGGAAGTAACTGTCAAAGGTGAAACTGATACTCGTACATATACTGTACCATTCACATCTCGTATGAAGGTTGCAGTTGGTGATTTCGTTCACCGTGGTGCTCCACTTACTGAAGGATCAATCGAACCTAAACACCTACTACAAGTACGTGACGCCCTATCTGTAGAAACTTACCTACTTGCAGAGGTACAAAAAGTTTACCGTTCTCAAGGGGTAGAAATCGGCGACAAACACGTTGAGGTTATGGTCCGTCAAATGCTTCGTAAGGTTCGCGTTATGGATCCAGGGGACACTGATCTTCTACCAGGAACACTTATGGACATCTCAGACTTCTCTGATGCCAATGAAGACACTCTTATCAAGGGTGGAGTTCCTGCGACATCACGTCCAGTTCTTATGGGGATTACAAAAGCCTCACTTGAAACTAACTCATTCCTATCAGCTGCATCATTCCAGGAAACAACTCGTGTCCTTACAGATGCTGCCATCCGTGGTAAGAAAGACCACCTACTTGGTCTTAAGGAAAATGTTATCATTGGTAAGATTATCCCAGCGGGTACAGGTATGCAGCGCTACCGTAACATCGAGCCACAAGCTCATGTACCAGTAGTCGAAGAAACAGAAGAAGTAGTTGAAGTTACTGAATAAAGGCTAACTTTAATAACTTTTAATAAATAAAAAATACCCAAGGTTAATTCCTGGGTATTTTTTTGTTGGCTGCGGAAATTCTCATATATAATGAAAGTTTCCAGTAAATTTTTGGAAGTTCCTCTCTTAAATGGTATGATTTTTATAATAAATTATAATAAAAGGGGTTAGTGGATGAATATATTTTTAAAAAATAGAGATTTTAGGCAGATGTCGATAAATGAATGGATTTCAATCTTAGGGGATACAATGTTTTATTTGGCCTTTATTAATTATGTGTCAGCCTATAAATTTGCTCCCCTGGCGGTCCTTTTAATTACCATTTCAGAAACAATTCCCCAGATTATTCAAATCTTTACAGGGGTAGCAGCAGATTTTCAAAAAAATAGAATAAAAAAGTATACAATAATTGCTCTCATTAAATTTATTCTTTATACCTTTGTAGCTATAATTTTACTTGGAAGCGAATTTGGTATCCTATCAGTTTTTTTAATTTGTGGTATTAATCTTGTATCTGACACCCTAGGTACTTTTTCTGGGGCCATGTTAACTCCAATTTATATGCGAATTATAAGTGATGATATGACCCAAGCCATGGGTTTTAAGCAGGCCACCTCTAGCTTAGTTAGGATGTTTGGAAATCTCTTGGGCGGAGTTTTAGTAGGCTTTATTAGTATCGGAAATTTTGCGGCAATTAATGCCTTGACCTTCCTATTAGTTTTTCTAGGAATTCTTTTGATTAAAAAGGATCTAATCAAGTATGAAGAGGAAATTCCTCCGGGTCGTCCTATGAGCTTTAATGGCTTTTTAGATCACTTGAAGGAGTCGTTGAAAATATTATTTGGTTTAAAAGATGTGGTCAGGCTTTTAGGAATTCTTTCCATTAGCCAGGCCGTTATGAGCATCCTTGTTCCCCTATCAACCCTTGTGCTCTTAAAGACAAGTTTTTACGGCTTAGAAAATGGACAGTCGATTGCTATTTTGACGGTCATGGAGCTTGTGGGGCTAGTTTTTGGTAGCTTCCTAAGTGGGTCCCTTTTGAAGAAGATGACGACAAGAAGTTCCATCTATTTATGCCAACTTATGGAGCTTTTGATAATTTTTGGTTTTGCAAATCAAAGTTTTCTTCTGATTATAATTGGTGCCTTTGGAAATGCCCTTTCAGTTGGGGTTTTAAGTCCTAGGTTGCAGAAGGCAGTCTTTAGCCTGATTCCAGAAAAAGCTATGGGAGCCATTCAATCAGCTATTTCAACAATCACTGTTGTTTTTCCGGGACTTTTATCCATCGCTCTTGTTGCTGTTGCTAGCTCCCTTGGAATCATGCCTGCAGCAATTTGTCTAGGACTTTTAGTAGTTCTTGCTATCGGTCTAATTCTAAGCATGAAGGAGATTCCTGCCTAAGCTTTGTCAAACACTAGTAAAGCTTATTTTAAATATTTCAAGCAGGTTAAAGTCAGGTGATTAATCTTTTATTATCTTTACGGCCCAAGTCAAATTTGTTAGAATAGTAGAGCTGTAGCTAAGTAAGAAGCTATAAAAAAATGCCTTGAACTGTTTTTTCAAGAGCCGGAGGAAAAATGAAAGATTCACCGATAAAATATCGTCTGATTAAGACAGAAAAACATACAGGAGCCCGTTTAGGAGAAATTATAACTCCCCACGGGACTTTTCCAACACCCATGTTCATGCCAGTTGGAACGCTTGCAACTGTTAAAACTCAAAGCCCAGAAGAGCTTAAGGCCATGGGAAGTGGGATTATTCTTGCCAATACCTATCACTTGTGGTTACGCCCTGGTGATGAACTTGTTAAAAAAGCTGGTGGTCTCCATAAGTTTATGAACTGGGATCAACCGATTTTAACTGATTCAGGAGGTTTTCAGGTCTTTAGTTTGGCTGAAAGTCGTCATATTGAAGAAGCAGGAGTTAATTTCAAGAGCCACTTAAATGGTGAAAAACTTTTCTTAAGTCCTGAAAAGGCCATCCAGATTCAGAATAATCTAGGTTCTGACATTATGATGAGTTTTGATGAATGTCCGCAATTCTACCAGCCTTATGACTATGTTAAGGCATCAATTGAAAGAACCAGCCGCTGGGCTGAAAGGGGTCTTCGTGCCCATGAAAATCCAGATCGCCAGGGTCTTTTTGGGATTGTTCAAGGGGCAGGGTTTGAGGACCTTCGCCGTCAGTCAGCTCAAGATTTAATTAGCATGGATTTTCCAGGTTATTCAATCGGAGGTCTTGCTGTTGGTGAAAGTCATGAGGAGATGAATGCTGTTCTTGACTTTACAGCACCTATGCTACCTGCTAATAAACCCCGTTATTTAATGGGAGTAGGAGCACCGGATTCTTTAATCGATGGTGTAATTAGAGGAATTGATATGTTTGACTGCGTTCTACCTACTCGAATTGCAAGGAACGGAACTTGTATGACAAGTAATGGACGCTTGGTTGTAAAAAATGCTCAGTTTGCTGAAGACTTTAGGCCAATTGATGAAAATTGTGACTGCTATACTTGTCAAAATTATACTAGAGCTTACGTCCGTCATTTAATAAAATGTGATGAAACTTTTGGTATGCGCCTGACCTCAACTCACAATCTTCACTTCCTCTTAAACCTTATGAAACAGGTTCGTCAGGCCATTATGGATGACAACCTTCTTGAATTTAGGGAAGACTTTTGTGAACGTTATGGTTACAACAAAGAAAATGCCAAGCAATTCTAATTTGTTAAAGGCCAAGAAATTTGGTAAACTGTAGAAAGCAACATAAAAATCGGAGGTAGATATGGGTAGCCCATTTATTTTAGTAATGTTAGTCATGGTTGGGGGAATGATGTTCATGACCTCAAGACAGCAAAAGAAAGCTCAAGAAAGTCGTAAAAACTTACTTGATAGCATGAAAATTGGAAGTTCAATTGTAACCATCGGAGGACTTCACGGTACACTTTTTGCTGTTAATGATGACCTTGGAACTATTGAACTTGATTGTGAAGGTGTAATTTTAACCTTTGACAAGTCTGCTATTAAAACTGTAAAAGAGCCAGCTCAAGTACAGGCCGAGGCAGAAAAATTTGTAGCTGACAGTGAAGAAAAAGCTGATCAAGAGAGCCAAAGACCTTACGACACACCAATCGAAGAAGACAAATAAGAGGGCCTAGGCCCTCTTTTATCTGTATTAAAAATAATTTAATTATGGTAAAATAGGATATTAAGTATGTGGAGTGATTATGTTAAATCTGTTTAAAAATAAAGATATAAAAAATTTAGCTGATATTCCAGTTCCTAATCACATTGGGATAATTATGGACGGGAATGGAAGATGGGCTAAAAGACAGGGGAAACCTAGAATTTTAGGTCATAAGGCAGGTATGGATTCCCTCCAAAGGGCAGCCATTCATGGTCAAAAAATGGGAATTAAGGTCATGACAGTCTATGCCTTTTCAACAGAAAATTGGGCAAGACCTGAGGCAGAAGTAAAATTCATTATGAGCCTACCCATCGATTTTTATGAAAAATTCGTTCCTGTTTTAAATAGGGAAAATATTCAAATTAGAATGATTGGGGAAAGACAAGGTGTTCCTAAGTCAACCCTTGATGCTATTGATAGGGCAAGTATTGATACTAAAGATAATACTGGGATGATCTTAAATTTTGCCCTGAACTACGGGGGTCGTAACGAAATTACCCAGGCTGTTAAAAAAATTGCAGGGGCTGTAAAAGAAGGAAGCATTAGTCTAGAAGATATCAATGAAGATTTGATTTCAAGAAATCTAGAGACCTCTATCTTACCAGAAGAGTACTGGGATCCTGATTTTATTGTTCGAACTAGCGGTGAGGAAAGACTTAGTAATTTTCTTCCCTGGCAGGCAGCCTATAGTGAACTTTACTTTACCCCAACCTTATGGCCTGATTTTGATGAGGCAGAGCTTGAAAAAGCAGTGGAAATTTATAAAAAACGTGATCGAAGATACGGAGGAATTAAATAGATGAGAGAAAGAGTTATTACTGGAGTTGTAGCTGGAGGGATTTTTATTCTAGCAATTCTCAAGGGTGGCTTGATTTTAAACCTTTTAGTAGCAGCTTTAGCTGTTATAGCTCTTAGTGAGTTATTCAAAATGGCAAATCTGCCATTTTTATCACTTGAAGGTGGGTTGTCTTCCCTTGCTACCTTGGCTCTAGTTCTTCCGATGAACACTTATTTTCCAAAACTTGGAGTGGATAGCCAACTCATGCTCTTTACCTTCTTTGTCTTTAGCCTACTAGCAGGTATGGTCTTTTCAAAGGGTCAATACAAGTATGAAAATATTGGCTTTCCTTTCCTATCAGCCTTCTATATTGGAATTGGTTTTCAGAGTCTTTTAAATGCTAGGTTGAATAGTTTGTTTGTTATATTCTTAGCCCTCTTTATCGTTTGGGCGACTGATATCGGTGCCTATTTTGCAGGAAGTAAATACGGCAAGCACAAGTTAATTCCTTCAGTTTCTCCTAATAAGACAATTGAAGGATCCCTTGGGGGAATCTTATCGGCTGTCGTGACAAGTTTTCTTATGGCCATTCTTTTTTCTAAGTATGCACCAAATATCTCTTTAGGGAAGCTTCTTTTCCTAACTATTATCTTTAGTGTGGTAGCTCAGCTAGGAGATTTGGTTGAAAGCTCTATCAAGCGTCAATACGGGGTTAAGGATTCAGGTGACATTCTACCAGGTCACGGGGGAATTTTAGACCGTTTTGATAGTTTGCTATTTGTTTTTCCAATAATGCACCTTTTTGGTCTCTTTTAAGATTCGGACATGAAAGCAATGAAAAAAATTTGTTTGTTGGGTGCTACGGGATCAATTGGATCAAGTACCCTAGATATAATTGAAAATAATCCCCATAAATTTCAGCTGCTTGCAATAAGTTTTGGACAAAATTTAGCCAAGGCTCGCGCCATTATTGAACAATTTAAGCCTCTTTATGTAGCAACCCAATCAGAAGAAAATGCTAGTCTTTTAAAAAAGGATTATCCAGGTTTACAGGTTTTTTATGGTGATGAAGGGCTAGCTGAGCTTGTTGAAGTTGACTATGATTTACTTTTAAATGCTGTGATGGGAAGTGTTGGTCTTCTTCCAACCATGAGGGCTATTGAACTTGGAAGGGATATTGCTATTGCCAACAAGGAAACCCTAGTTGTTGCAGGAGATTTTATCATGCCAGCAGCAAGGGCCAAGGGAGTAAAAATACTTCCTGTTGATAGTGAACATTCAGCAATTTTTCAACTTCTTGAAGGGGTGAAAAATTCTGACCTAAGGGATATAACCATAACAGCTAGCGGAGGTAGTTTCAGAGATAAGAAACGCTCAGAACTCAAAGGAGTTAGCGTTGAGGATGCCTTAAATCATCCCAACTGGTTTATGGGAGCAAAGATTACAATTGATAGTGCTACCATGGTTAATAAGGGGCTTGAGGTCATTGAAGCCCATCACCTTTTCAATCTTGATTACGGGCGAATCAATGTTCTTATGCATAGGGAAAGTGTGGTTCACTCCCTTGTAACTACCCATGACGGGGCTATGTTTGCAGAACTTGGAGCCAGTGATATGAGGCAACCCATTCAGTACGCCCTTACCTATCCTAACCATGAACCCTTGATTAAGGAAAAGGATTTTTCTCTGGCTGATATGGCCTGCCTTCACTTTGAACAAGTTGATTATGAACGTTTCCCTATGCTTGCCTTAGCCTTTGAGGTTGGTCGCCTTGGTGGAAGCTTTCCTGCTGTATATAATGCAGCAAATGAAATAGCTGTGGCTTCATTTTTAGCAGGCGAGATCGAATTCTTAGAAATTGAAACTGTCATTGAAAGGGCAGTTGCTCGTCACACGGAAGTAGCCCAATTAAGTCTTGAAAAACTGATAGCAATTGATCAACAAACCAGAAAATCAGTTAAAGAATGGATTAAAAATAAGGATGTAGGCTTTGAATCTCAAGGAGGTTAGAGAATGGAAGTTATTAAAACACTAGTTACATTTATTATAATTTTTGGTGTAATTGTAATCGTTCATGAGTTTGGTCATTTTTACTTTGCCAAAAAAGCAGGGATCCTTGTCAGAGAATTTTCAATTGGAATGGGCCCCAAGTTATTTGGTCATATAGGTCGTGATGGAACAGCCTACAGTATTAGGATGCTCCCTCTTGGAGGCTATGTCCGTATGGCCGGCTGGGGTGATGATGACACAGAAATTAAAACAGGTACGCCAGTTGGTCTTACTCTTGTTGATGGTCTTGTGACAAGGATTAATCTAAGGCAGGGAACAAGCTATTTGGAAGAGCTGCCCATGTTTGTGACCTCTTATGATTTTGAGAATGCTCTAACCATTACCGGTGAGGTTGCAGGTGACGAAAGAATCTATCCAGTAAATCATGATGCAACAATTATTGAAGCTGACGGGACAGAGGTTAGGATTGCACCAAGTGACGTTCAATACCAAAATGCAAGCCTTAAAGGGCGCTTGATGACAAACTTTGCAGGGCCTATGAATAACTTTATTTTGGGAATCCTTGCTTTTATTCTAGCGGCCTTTCTAGCTGGTGGTGTTCAGGATCTTTCAACCAATCAAATTGGCGAGGTCGCAAGTGACTCTCCTGCAGCTCAAGCAGGCCTTGAATCAGGTGCCTACATTGAAAAAATTAATGGTGTTTCTATCTCAAATTGGGATGATTTGACTAAAAATATAGGGGAAAGTCAAGTAGCTAGCCTAACTTTTGACGTTGTTCAAGACGGACAAAGTAAGGAGCTTAAAATAACTCCGAACAAGGTGGAAGACCGTTACTTGGTCGGCATTGCCCCCCATATTAAAACAGGGTTTATGGATAAAATAAGCTACGGTTTTAGTGAATCACTAAGTGCTTCTACAGCGATTGTTAAGGCTTTGGGAGATTTGATCGTAAAACCTAATATCAATAAGTTGGGTGGTCCAGTTGCCATGTACCAAATGAGTGGAACAGCAGCCCAGGCGGGTCTTTCAACAGTTGTTAAATTTATGGCAATTTTATCAATTAATCTGGGAATTTTTAACCTAATTCCAATCCCAGCTCTTGACGGGGGTAAAATTGTCTTTAACATAATTGAAGCCATCCGTAGAAAACCAATAAGCCCAGAAAAAGAAGGAATAATTACAGCAGTTGCCATGGTCTTTATGATTATACTAATGATTGCTGTAACCTGGAATGACTTTATGAGACTATTTTAGTAAGTGAAAGGAAATATATAAATGAAACAATCGAAAATGCTAATCCCAACCTTAAGGGAGATGCCAAGTGATGCCCAGGTAATTAGCCATGCCCTTTTAGTACGTGCAGGTTATATCCGCCAAATCTCAGCAGGAATTTACTCATATCTTCCTCTTGCCAATCGTGTTCTTGAAAAATTTAAGAATATCTTGCGCGAGGAATTTGAAGCCATCGGAGCTGTTGAGCTTCTTGTACCTGCTCTTTTAACAGCTGACTTATGGAAGGAAAGTGGTCGTTACCATACTTACGGAGAGGATCTTTACAAGCTTAAAAATCGTGATAACTCAGATTTTATCTTGGGACCAACTCATGAGGAAACAATGACAGCCCTTGTAAGAGATGAAATTACTTCTTACAAAAAATTACCGCTAAACATCTATCAAATTCAACCAAAATACAGGGATGAAAAACGTCCACGTTATGGTCTTTTAAGGGGCCGTGAGTTTATCATGAAAGACGGTTACAGCTTCCATTCAAGCTATGACAGTCTAGATGAAACTTATAACGACTATAAAACAGCCTATGAAAATATCTTCAGTCGTGCCGGTCTTAACTTTAAGGCAATTATCGGTGACGGTGGGGCTATGGGAGGAAAAGATAGTCAGGAATTCATGGCCATAACCCCAAGCCGTACTGATCTTGACCAGTGGTTAATCCTTGATAAAAGTATCGCTTCTTTAGATGAGATTCCAGAGGAAGTTCTTAACAACATTAAGGAAGAATTAACCTCATGGCTTGTTGCTGGTGAGGATACTATTGTTTATGCTGATGGTGGAGATTATGCTGCCAACCTTGAAATGGCAACAAGTGAATTTAAAAAATCAAATTCATATACTGAGCCTCTTGAGCTTGAAAAAGTAGCGACACCTGATGTTAAAACAATTGACGAAGTATCAGCCTTCTTGGACCTTCCAGTTGATACAACTGTTAAAACCTTACTTCTTGTAGCTGATGAAAAACCAGTTGTTATTCTTTTACGCGGGGATGACGAACTAAACGAAGTTAAACTTACTAACCACCTGGGAGCAAGTGATCTTCGTCCAGCAACAGAAGATGAAGCTGTTACATTATTTGGAGCTCACTTTGGTTCTCTTGGGCCAGTTGGTCTTAAGGAAGGCACTTATGTAATTGCTGACCGTTTAATTGAAACAATGGATAATGTTGTAGTTGGAGCAAATGAAGATGGCTTCCACTATATTAATGCCAACCGTGATCGCGACTTCGAGGTTTCAGAGTATGTTGACCTTCGTACAGCCAAAGAAGGTGAAGTGTCACCTGATGGACGTGGTAACTTAAAATTTGCCCGTGGTATTGAAATTGGTCATATCTTTAAACTTGGAACTCGCTACAGTGAGTCAATGGATGCTAAGGTTCTTGATGAAAATGGCCGTGCAATTCCAATCATTATGGGTTCATATGGAATTGGTGTCAGCCGCATGCTTTCAGCCATCCTTGAACAATTTGCCCGTGTTTATGTTGAAAAAACACCAAAGGGTGATTTCAAGTATAGCTGGTCAATCAACTTCCCTAAAGGTCTTGCACCATTTGATGTGCATTTGATTCCAGTGAATACTAAGGATGAGGCAGCCGTCGAATTAACTAATGAACTTGAAAGCAAGCTTCGTGAAGTTGGTTATGAGGTTTTAGTTGATGACCGTAATGAACGTGCAGGTGTTAAATTCGCTGATAGTGATTTAATTGGACTTCCAGTGCGTGTTACCGTTGGTAAAAAAGCAAATGAAGGAATTGTTGAAGTTAAGATTCGCTCAACTGGTGAAACAATTGAGATTAACAAGGATGAATTAATCGATACAATTAAAATTTTAAATAAATAAGTAAGGGGAGTTAAAAGTAATAAAATAATTATTTTTAGCTCCTTCTTGCCTTTACATGAGGAAAATAAATGAATGAACTTTTTGAAAGGTTGATGGATCAGATAAATCTCCCCTTAGAGATTAGACAATCAGCTGATTTTTCAGGTGCCGACATTGCGAACGTTGAAGTTCATACAATCAGTAATTTGTGGCACTTTTACTTAAAGTTTCCAAGACTTTTAAGGGTTCAGGATTACAAATCTTTAAAGGGTCATTTGGAAGAAGCTTTTAGTAATATTGCAAGGATTAAATTAACTGTTTTAGCAGAAGATGCAAGTTTTTCTGATGAGGACTTAAATGATTACTATCCTTTAATTTTTGGTGAGGAAGGATGCAGTAGTCCGTCATTTTCAAATATCTTTGAAAATTATAAGCTTTATTCGGAAAATTCAAAGGTCTATCTTGTAACAGCGGATTTATCTAATCTCAAATACTTTGAAGATAAGTACCTACCTTTAATGGAAGATGCCTATAAAAATTTTGGGTTTAAGGACATAAAAATTTTTACTAGGGTGGATCAAGATTTATCAATGAAGCTTGCCAAAAAGCATGAAAAACAGGTAACCGAGGCAACTAATAATCAGCTCCAAAAAATTAAAAGTCAGGCGCTTAGTCAACCTCAAGTTCCTGCAGCCAGTAAAAAAGAGAAGAAGGGATCGACCCCTACAATTTTTCAGATGGGCCGGGAGATTAAATCAAATGAACTCCTAACTCAAATGGTTGAAATTACAACTGAGGAAAATCGCCTAATTTTTGAAGGGTATGTTTTTGATGTTGAAAGGAAAACGACTAGAAATGGACGTCATCTTTTAATTTTTAAAATGACGGATTATAGTTCTTCTTTTGTCGTTCAAAAATGGGCCAGAAATGATGATGAGGCCAAGGTTTTTGATTTATTAAAGACTGGTATGTGGGTTAGAGCTCGGGGTAATGTTGTTATGAACACCTTTACAAGAGATCTGGTCCTTGAAGCCCAAGACCTAATTGAAGTCAAAAAGAAGGCTAGAATGGACCTTATGCCTGATGATGAAAAACGAGTTGAATTTCATGCCCATACAAATATGTCTACCATGGATGCTATTGAGTCAGCTGGGGCTTTGGTTGAAAGGGCAGCAAAATGGGGCCACAAGGCCATAGCCATTACAGACCATGCTGGTCTTCAGGGTTTCCCTGAAGCCCATAGTGCTGGGAAAAGAAATGGGGTTAAGATACTTTACGGGGTTGAGGCCAACCTGGTTGAAGACAGGGTACCGATTACCTACAATGAAGATGATTCGAGCCTAAGTGATTCAACTTATGTTGTTTTTGACGTGGAAACAACAGGACTTTCGGCAGTTTATAATAAACTTATTCAAGTCGCTGCCAGTAAGATGTACAAGGGTAATGTCATTGAAGAGTTTGATGAATTTATTAACCCAGGGCATCCCTTAAGTGAATTTACAACTCAATTGACAGGAATTACAGATGATCATGTCAGAAATGCAAAACCACTTAAACAGGTTCTTGAAGACTTCCAGGAATTCTGCCAGGGTTCCATTTTAGTGGCCCATAATGCAAGCTTTGACGTAGGTTTTATGAATATTAATTACTCGCGTAATAATTTACCGGAGATTACTCAGCCAGTAATTGATACCCTTGAATTCGCAAGAAATCTTTATCCTGAATACAAGCGCCATGGTTTAGGACCTTTGACCAAACGCTTTGGTATAGCCCTTGACCACCACCATATGGCCAATTATGACGCCGAAGCTACAGGTAGACTTCTATTTATCTTCCTAAGAGACGTAGCTGAAAAATTTGGGGTAAGTAAAATTTCCGAACTAAATACCAAGGTGGTAGCCAAGGATTCTTATAAGAAGGCACGAGTTAAGCATGCTACAATTTATGCCCAGACCCAGGCTGGTCTTAAAAATCTTTTCAAGCTGGTTTCCTATTCAAATGTTGACTATTTTGAAGGGGTAGCAAGAATTCCTAAAAGTGTCCTTGAAGCCCATAGGGAAGGTCTTTTGGTGGGATCAGCCTGCTCAGAGGGTGAAGTCTTTGATACGGTTACAACTAAGAGTTTTGAAAAGTCACTAGAGGTTGCAAGTTTTTATGATTTTATTGAAATCATGCCCCCATCTGTGTACAAACCACTGATAGCCAAGGAAACAATCAAGGATGAAATGGAGCTGCAGGATATTTTGAAGCAGCTTGTAAAGCTTGGGAAGACCCTAGGAAAGCCTGTACTAGCTACAGGAAACGTTCACTATCTAGATAAGACTGATGCCCTTTACAGGGAAATAATTGTTAGGTCTCTGGGTCCTGGGGCTATGATTAACAGGCCGATAGGACGCGGGGAAAAGGCCATGCCTGCAGATCTTCCAGATGTTCATTTTAGAACAACCAATGAAATGCTTGATGAGTTTTCATTTTTAGGGGAAGAGCTGGCCCGTGAAATTGTAATTGAAAATACACAAAAGATGGCTGATAGCTTTGAAGAAGTGACCCCTGTTAGAAGTGATTTGTATACTCCTTATATTGAGGGAGCAGAGGAGGAAGTGGCAAGACTTACCTATGAAAAAGCTCACGCCCTTTACGGTAATCCCCTCCCCGATTTGGTTGATCTTAGGATTGAAAAAGAGCTCAATAGTATTATCGGTAACGGATTTGCTGTAATCTATCTAATCTCCCAGCAGCTAGTAGAGCGGTCTAATGACCGGGGCTATTTGGTTGGAAGTAGGGGATCTGTGGGTTCAAGTTTTGTAGCTACTATGATTGGAATTACTGAGGTTAATCCCTTAGCTCCCCATTACATGTGTCCTAACTGCCAGTACTCTAAATTTTATGATGAAGGTCAATACGGATCAGGCTATGACATGCCAGAAAAGGATTGTCCCCAGTGCGGAACCAGGCTTAATAAAGACGGCCAGGATATTCCCTTTGAAACCTTCCTAGGATTTTACGGAGATAAGGTACCTGATATCGATTTGAACTTCTCAGGAGAAGATCAGGCCAGTGCCCACTTGGATGTTCGGGATATTTTTGGAAAAGATTATGCCTTTAGGGCAGGAACCATAGGTACAGTTGCTGATAAAACAGCCTATGGCTTTGTTAAGGGCTATGAAAGAGATTACGGTAAATACTATAGGGCAGCAGAAATTGATAGGCTATCACAGGGAAGTACTGGAGTTAAAAGGACAACAGGTCAACACCCAGGGGGAATTATTGTAATTCCTAATTATATGGATGTTTACGACTTTTCACCTGTCCAGTATCCAGCAGATGATTTGAATGCTGAATGGCAGACCACTCACTTTGACTTCCATGCCATCCATGATAATATCCTAAAACTTGATATCCTGGGTCATGATGATCCGACCATGATTAGGATGCTGCAAGATCTTTCTGGAATTGACCCTTCAACCATTCCACCTGATGATCCAGATGTTATGAAGATCTTCTCAGGGACTGAGGTTCTTGGGGTTACACCCGAGCAGATTTTTTCAAAAACGGGAACCTTTGGGGTACCTGAGTTCGGGACAAGTTTTGTTCGCGGTATGCTTGAAGAAACAAAACCTAAAACCTTCGCTGAACTTTTGCAGATTTCCGGATTATCACACGGAACTGACGTTTGGCTAGGTAATGCCCAGGAGCTTATTAAGGCAAAAATTGCTAACCTAAGTGAGGTAATCGGTTGTCGGGATGATATTATGGTTTACCTTATCCATGCTGGTCTTGAAGAGGGGATGGCCTTTAATATCATGGAACGAGTGCGTAAGGGTGCTTGGAATAAGATGGATGAGGCGGAGCGAGATAAGTATCTAGCGGCCATGAAGGAAAATAATGTTCCAGAATGGTATATCGAATCTTGTAGCAAGATTAAATATATGTTCCCCAAGGCCCATGCGGCAGCTTATGTTCTCATGGCCCTTCGTGTTGCCTACTTCAAGGTTCATTATCCTATCTTTTACTATTCAGCCTACTTTTCAATTAGGGCCAAGGCCTTTGATCTGAAAACAATGGGAAGTGGTCTTACAGAAGTTAAGGCTAAAATGGCTGAAATCCGTGAAAAGGATAAAAATTATGAGGCAACGAAGGTCGAAAAAGATCTTTACGGAACCCTAGAACTTTGTAATGAAATGCTTGAACGTGGCCTTAAATTTGGTAAGCTTGATCTTTATAGAAGTGACGCAACAAACTTCATTATTGAAGGGGATACCTTAATTCCACCATTTAGAGCCATGGACGGTCTAGGCGAATCAGTTGCCTATCAGATTGTTGAAGCCCGCAAAAACGGAGAATTTTTATCGAAAACAGAGCTTAGAAAAAGGGCAGGTGTTTCTCAGACTTTGGTTGAAAAAATGGATGAAATGGGAATCCTTGGCAATATGCCTGAGGATAATCAACTGAGTCTCTTTGATGATTTATTTTAAAAGCTAGATTTTTAATGAAACTTTAACTAACAAGAACTTGAAAATTTATGTAAATCAACGTAAAATAGAAGCTAGAAATCGCGGAGGATGTAATGAGTTATTCAGATTTAAAGTTATTTGCCTTAAGTTCAAACAAGGATCTTGCCCAAAAAGTTGCTGACAACATGGGTATTGAGCTTGGAAAATCTACAGTTAAGCAATTTTCTGATGGAGAAATCCAAATCAATATTGAAGAAAGTATTCGTGGTTCACACGTTTACATCCTTCAATCAACTTCAGCACCAGTTAATGACAACCTGATGGAACTTTTAATCATGGTTGATGCCCTAAGACGTGCTAGTGCTGAAACAATCAACATTGTTATGCCTTACTATGGTTATGCTAGACAGGACCGTAAGGCACGTGCGCGTGAGCCAATCACATCTAAACTTGTAGCTGATATGCTTCAAGTAGCTGGGATTGACCGCTTGCTAACAATTGACTTACATGCTGCACAAATTCAAGGTTTCTTTGATATTCCGGTCGACCACCTAATGGGTGCGCCACTTATCGCAGACTACTTTGATCGTCAAGGACTTTGCGGAGATGACGTGGTTGTAGTAAGCCCTGACCACGGGGGAGTGACTCGTGCAAGAAAACTTGCTGAGTTCCTTAAGACTCCAATTGCTATCATCGACAAACGTCGTCCTAAGGCAAATGTTGCTGAAGTTATGAACATCATTGGTTCTGTTGAAGGTAAGAAATGTATCCTGATTGATGACATGATTGACACTGCTGGAACAATTACTCTTGCTGCTGACGCCCTTAAACAGGTCGGAGCAACAGAAGTTTATGCATCATGTACTCACCCAGTTCTTTCAGGACCTGCGCTTGAGCGTATCGAAAACTCAGCCATCAAACAATTAGTCGTAACTGATACAATCTATCTACCTGAAGATCGCAAGATTGACAAGATTGTTGAAATTTCAACTTCAGGACTTCTTGCTGAAGCGATTATTCGTATTCACGAGAAACGTCCACTTTCACCACTATTTGAAGCACCACACAAGTTTTAAAAAATAAAAGGAGATAGTCTTATCATGAGGCTATCCTTTTTGTTTGTCTGGGTAATTATCTTTGAATATTTTAAATAGATTATGGCAATTTTCAGGCTATTTGTGTTAGAATAAAAATATTAAATTAATTGATAATGAGGAAAACTATGAACTACAATCATCAAGAAATTGAGCAGAAGTGGCAAAAGTACTGGGCTGACAACCATACCTTTAAAACTGGTGAAAAACCAGGTGCCAAAAAATTCTATGCCCTAGACATGTTTCCGTACCCATCAGGAGCAGGTCTTCACGTAGGACACCCTGAAGGATATACAGCTACTGACATCCTAAGCCGCTACAAGCGTGCCCAAGGTTATAATGTCCTTCATCCAATGGGTTGGGATGCTTTTGGTCTACCTGCTGAACAATATGCTATTGATACTGGAAATGATCCAGCTATTTTTACCCAACAAAATATTGATACCTTTAAGGGTCAAATCAATTCCCTTGGTTTCTCTTATGACTGGGACCGTGAAATTAATACAACTGATCCAAACTACTACAAGTGGACCCAGTGGATTTTCACAAAACTTTACGAAGAAGGACTTGCCTACGAGGCTGAAGTGCCTGTAAACTGGGTTGAAGAGCTTGGAACAGCTATCGCAAATGAAGAGGTTCTTCCTGATGGAACCAGTGAACGTGGTGGATATCCGGTAGTTAGAAAACCAATGCGCCAGTGGATGCTTAAAATTACAGCCTATGCTGAACGTCTACTTGAAGACCTTGATGAGCTTGACTGGCCTGAGTCAATCAAGGAAATGCAAAGGAACTGGATTGGTAAATCAACTGGAGCTGATGTAAACTTTAAAATCAAGGGCTCAGATCGTGACTTTACAGTCTTTACAACTCGTCCTGATACTCTTTTTGGAGCAACTTATGCTGTAATGGCACCAGAGCATGCCCTGGTTGACCAAATTACAACTCCTGAACAGGCTGAAGCTGTTGCTGAATACAAACGTATTGCATCCCTTAAATCTGACCTTGCCCGTACAGACCTTGCCAAGGAAAAAACTGGGGTCTTCACTGGTGCCTATGCTATTAATCCAATTAATGGTCGTGAAATTCCAATCTGGATTGCTGACTATGTTCTTGCAAGCTACGGAACAGGTGCTATCATGGCCGTTCCTGCTCACGATACTCGTGACTGGGAATTTGCTAAACAATTCGACCTTGATATTATTCCGGTTCTTGAGGGTGGAAATGTTGAAGAAGAAGCTTATACTGAAGATGGTATTCACATCAACTCAGGTTTCCTAGATGGTCTGAACAAGGAAGAAGCCATCAATCGTGTTAATAGCTGGTTAGAGGAAGAGGGAGTAGGATCTAAGAAGGTTACCTACCGCTTACGTGATTGGCTATTTAGCCGCCAGCGTTACTGGGGTGAACCAATTCCAATCATTCACTGGGAAGACGGAGAAACAACAGCTGTTCCAGTTGAAGAGCTCCCACTAGTTCTTCCAAAAACAAATGATATTAAGCCCTCAGGTACTGGTGAAAGCCCCCTAGCAAATATTACTGAATGGGTAAATGTAGAAGACGAAAATGGCCGTAAGGGACGCCGTGAAACTAATACTATGCCTCAGTGGGCTGGTTCAAGTTGGTACTACCTTCGTTACATTGATCCAACAAATACAGAAGCTCTTGCTGATCCTGAAAAAATTAAGGAATGGCTACCAGTAGATATTTATATTGGAGGAGCTGAACATGCCGTGCTTCACCTGCTTTATGCTCGCTTCTGGCACAAGTTCCTTTATGATTTAGGAGTAGTTCCAACTAAGGAACCTTTTGCCAAACTGTTCAACCAAGGTATGATTCTTGGAACAAGCTACCGCGATTCAAGGGGAGCTCTTGTAGCAAGTGATAAGGTTGAAAAACAAGGGGACAAGTTCATTCATATCGAAACTGGTGAGGAGCTTGAACAAGGTCCAGCTAAGATGAGTAAATCGCTTAAGAATGTTATCAACCCTGATGATGTTGTCCGCGAATACGGAGCTGATACCTTAAGACTTTATGAAATGTTCATGGGACCACTTGATGCTTCAATCGCTTGGTCTGAAGAAGGACTGGACGGAGCTCGTAAGTTCCTTGACCGTGTATGGCGTCTTTATGTGACTGAGGACGGAGCTCTTCGTGATAACATTAAGGACGAAAACGATGGAAGCTTGGACAAGGTTTATAATGAAACAGTTAAACTTGTAGGGGATCACCTAGAAAACCTTAAATTTAATACAGCAATCAGCCAGCTAATGATCTTTGTCAATGCAGCTAACAAGGCTAAGGTCTTCCCACTTGAATATGCTAAAGGATTCATCCAACTTCTAGCTCCAATTGCACCTCACCTAAGTGAAGAGCTGTGGGCTAAACTTGGTGGAACTGAAGGAATTTCATACGTTGCCTGGCCAACCTATGATGAATCTAAACTTGTAGAGTCTGAAATTGAAATTGTTCTTCAAGTTAACGGTAAGGTTAAAACTAAAGCCGTTGTTGCTAAAGACTTATCTCGTGATGAACTTGAAGCCCTAGCTCTAGCAAATGATGAGATTAAGGCAAATATTGAAGGTAAAACAGTTAGAAAGGTTATTGCTGTACCTGGAAAACTTGTAAATATTGTTGCCAACTAATAAAGCTAAAGCAAATAAAAAGGACCTAGGTCCTTTTTATTTGCTTGCTTTTAATTTTCCATTCTTCTTCCTGTAAAGTAGTCGGCCTGATCAGTGAAAATACCATCAACCCCCCAGTTAAAGAGTTGGTTGGCCCGGGACGGATCATTTACCGTCCAAACATTGACCTTGTAACCACGATCTTTAATTTCCTTGACCATTTCATAGGTAAGAAGTTCATTTTCGAGGTGGACTGTTTTTGCGCCGCAGGCATCTGCAATTAGTTGCCAGTCTGGATACAAGGTATGTCTTTCAAAGAGGATGGCGTATTCATATTCAGGAGCAATCTGCTGCATCTTGGCCAGCATAATTGAATTAAAGGATGAGATTAAAATCTTAACCTCAGGATCAATCTGGGCCAAAAGTTTTTTAAGTTTTACCACCAAATTATCAGCCAGAAGGTTTCCACGGGGACCAGAAATTCCCTTTAGTTCAAGGTTTAGATTGATTTTACTGTCATTAATAAAATCTACCAAATCCTCCATCCGGGGTAATTTTTCCCCCTTAAATTCTTGGGAAAACCAAAAGCCTGCATCCAGATTTTTAAGGTCCTGATAGGATGTCCTTGCTACCTCACCATGTAGGTTTGTTGTTCGGTCTAAAAAATCATCATGGATAATAACTAGTTCACCGTCACTTGTAGATGTGACGTCTGTTTCAAACCATTTTATATTATAATCCTTTAATAGCCTAAAAGATGCCATAGTATTTTCAGGAGCCTTAAGAGGAAGCCCCCTATGGGCAAAAATTATTTTATCTTCGTACATATTTCTCCTATTCATAAGTTTTATTAAGTTCTGAATACCTGATTTACCTACATTATAGCGAATAAGTTTCTTAAATAAAAGGAAACAGCTATTGCCTTTAAGGGTTAAACCGATACCTTGACAAAGAACATTTACAGCTGTAAACTTGTTATAAAGATAGAGGAGGTAGAGCATGATTAATACAATTAGTGATGCAGAATGGGATGTTATGCGGGTCATTTGGACTAACGGTTCAGCCACTGTTGACGATGTTGCCAGCAAAATTGATCCAAGCCACGGTTGGCAGCTTTCAACCATAAAAACCCTTCTTGGTAGGCTAGTAAAAAAAGAGATGCTTTCCACTCAAAAGGAGGGGCGAAGGTATATCTATTCAGCTAGACTTTCTGAGGGTGAAGCGGCCCGTGAAATGGCAGATGAACTCGCTGATAAAATTTGTACCAAACAAAGGGTGCAGGCTATTGCAGAGTTGATTAAAATTAGTGATTTTACTGAAGCTGATCTCGAAATCCTAAGGGATGCCTTAGATCATAAGACAAGTGAGGTCATGGTTAAATGCAATTGCATTTTTGATTAAAAGAAAAAGAGAAGGATTATTTTCCTTCTTTTTTCTTTTTATATTTATCAAGTAGATAAGAGGTAAAACTCCCCTCATAGAGGATAAAGGTGCTTATGCCCAGAATGAAAGCCACAAGTCCAAGTTTAAATCCTTGAGGTAGGAATTTTAATTTGACTGTGTGTTCACCAGCAGGAGCCTTAATTTTCATAAAGCCAGTTTGGGCCTGCTCGATAGTCACCTTTTTACCGTCAACAAATGCAGTCCAACCTTGATCATAGGGAACAGTTAGAAACAAGTCACCGCTAGTCTTGGCATCATAGTCAACGCTTAGGCCATTTTTAATGACCTTGACATCAGTTTTATTAGAATTTATTTTTTCAATGGCCTTTTGATAGTTTTCAACATCCAAGGCCCAAAGTTGGGTCTTATCAAAGGAGATATTATCATTATTTGGCACGGTTAACTTAAAGTCAATCGGTGTTGAGGTATCATAATAACCTAGATTGAAGAAAGCACCAGTATTTAAAGGATTAAAGGTATAAGACCTATCGTTTATGGTAAGTTTTATATCCTTGCCCTTATCACCAGAAAAGCTGATATTAGGCATCTTTAAATAGAGTTGTTTCTTGGCTGGTGCAGTGATTGAATAGGAGAAGGATAGCTCCGTTTCACTATCTTTTTTCCTAAGGGTAACCCGGGTATCATTTGCACTGATATTTCCTGAAATGCTCTCGCTTCCTTTAGCTTGACTGCTGAAATAGTTAAGATCCAGGCCTGAGAGCTGGTTGAGCATCTTGGTTTGATTTTCAAGGGCTTCGTTTTCTACTAATTCAACGTCCTCATAACCTCCTGCAACAAAAATAGCAGGATTTAGGGCCAGGGTGTTTTCCTTTAGTTTATCAAAATCGGTATCTTCAAAACCATATTTGTTTTCTTGTAGGTTGTTGGTGATATTATATTTAATGGCAAAAATTCCGTCACCTATCAGGGTATTATTTGGATATCTTAGATTTAAGTTTGTTCCAAGGGATTTAAATCCAAGCAGATTAAGGGTGCTACTTGATTTACGATTTCTGACACTTGAAAATTGGGCTAGGGAATTGTAATCATATTTCATTCCGTCATTGGCTGTGTCAGGTTCAAGATTTTCCATCCGGGTAAAGGTCTTAGAATCGAGACTTTTTGCCAAGGGATCAATCTTGTCGTATTGCTCATCATAGTGGGATTTTTTAGCGTATCCCCACTCGCTAGAAAGACCCTTAATTTGGTAGTAACTGTTAATACCTGTTTCTCCAATCATAAGAAAAAGGAGAGTCAGCATTAAAAGTTGGGTATTAATTTTCCTTTCTTTAAAGGCCCAGGCTAGAAGGAAATAGGCAAGTAGGAAGAATATTGTTAAGATGATATTGTATTTATTTAAAAAGTTATAGCGCTCACTTACCAGAACGTAGCTAAATCCGGTAGCTAAGAAGATAAACCCGTAGGTAATTGTCCGTTTACTGAATTCATTAATCCTGCTTAAGCTTTCAAGGGCCATAAGAACAATTAAGAGACTTAAGGTAAAGGAATAGCGGTGTAAAAACATATTAGGCGCGTGCATCCCCTGCCATAGAAGATCAAGCGCCTCTAAGTGGAAGCTTAGATTGATAAAGATCAAAAGAGCTAGATAGGCAAATTTTGTCTTAAGCGAGATGCTTTTGGCAAGGAAAAATAAGATGGCAAGGATTAGAGGAACCAGTCCGACATAAATCATAGGAATTGAACCATATTTAGTGGTATCAAAGGCTCCTAGAAAGTTTTTAGCAAAGAAATCAAAGTACCAACTTTTTTCAGTAAATAACCTAGTGATGGGGGTTAAGGCTTCACCGTTGATTTTAAGGTCAAGGTACATGGGAAGAATGGTTATCAGGGAGCTGATTCCAGCTAAAATTGATGTAAGTGAGAAGTCCCTAAAATTCTTAAGGAATTTTTTCCTGGTAAAATTAAAGGTTGATCTGGTCAGAAAGTATCCTACCAGAAAAATAGCCATCATAAATCCAAAGTAATAATTTTGAATAAAGAGAATGGTCAGGCTAATAAAATAGAGTTTTTTCTTGCCAGAATCCATGAGGGAGTGAAGCCCCCAAACAATAAGTGGCAGCCAGATGAAAACATCAAGCCACATGATAATCTCACTCTGACTACTTGAAAAACTCATGAGGGAGTAGGCTGTTGATAGGGGTAAAATAAGCCAGCTTGAAATGCCTTTATACATATTTTTAAAGCTTACAAAAGCTGTCAGCCCAATTGTCCCAAATTTTAAAAGGGTAAACAGATAGAGGGCATTAGGCATATTTTCCGCCGTGAAAAAATAGGTCAGGGGCATGAAAAAGCTACCCAAGTAATAGGATGAAAATGAATAGAGATTCAGTCCAAGACCACTGGTAAAGGTATAGAAAAAACCTTTACCAGAGTGCATGATATCCCGATAGAGGGAGTGGGCATTAACATACTGGTGGTAAGAATCTCCAGCTAGAACGGTCGTTCCCCCGTCCCAAAAAATGCCAAAAATTGAATAAATAACTGTAAGTAAAAAGGCCGGTACAAAAAAGCTTGCCAGAAGTGGTAGCTTATTTTCTTTAATAAATTCTGATAATTTTTTCATGGTATGATTATAGCAAAAAAATTAAAAAATTAACAAAGAAACCAAAAGAAATAGGTCTTAGCCAGGTTTTTAGGCCAGCAAAAAAGCAAGCTTTGGGCCTGCTTTTTTATTTATTAAATTAGATTTGGACAAGTTCCTGTGGTTTCAACATCATTAAAATTATCAAAGCTGATTTCAATCATATTTTTAAGGGCTTCGTCCGTATTTGACCCAATGTGCGGTGTAATAAGAACTCTTGGATATAGGTCTACCAGTTGTTCAGCTAGGCTATCAAGCATTGGATTTTCTGGTGAAAATTCCTTGAAAAAGATGCTTGTTTCGTTAGGCATAACGTCTGTTCCAAAGGCACCCAAGGTATTTTCCTGGAGGGCTTTTAAAATGGCCTCGTTATCCTGAAGTTCTCCTCTTGCTGTATTGATGAGGATGGCGTCATCTTTCATCTTAGCTAGGAAGTCCTGATTGACCAATTTATCATTTTTTCCAGGGAAGTAAGGAAGATGGAGGCTTACGATGTCACTTGTTTCAAGTAGTTCATCTAATTCTAAAAATTCAACAACCTCTTTAGCTTCATCAGACTGGTAAATATCATAGGCTACAACGCGTGCTCCAAGACCTTTGTACAACTTAGCTTCGACAAGACCGATTTTACCAGTTCCAAGAATCCCTACGGTACAGTTGCGGATTTCGCGACTAAACATTTGAGGGGTTACTGTAAAATTCTTTTGCGAAGTACGGTCAACAGTATAAGAAACATTTCTTAAAAGGCTCATCCCAAGAGTTAGGGCAAGTTCTGCAATTGCATTTGGAGAATACCCAGGAACACGCGCAACAAGTAGTCCCAATTCTTTTGCAGCATCTAGATCAATATGGTTAAATCCTACAGTTCTAGTGAAGACATAGCGAACTCCAAAGGACTTCATTTTTTCAAGATTTTCCTTGTCCGCAACACAGTTTCCGCGAAGTAAAACGGCGTCCTGCCCCTTTGTAGTATCTATATTATCATGGGTCAGTAAATCTTCGATTAAACTTAAATCATAGTTATATTTATTGAGTTTTTCAAAGTAGGGTTTTTCATTTGGTCGAACCCCGTAACATGCGATTTTTAACATAATGTAAACCTAGACCTTTCTGTCTTTAAGTTGTAAATATTAGTATTTGAGGTGCTTGGTTAGCCAATCATTTGAAGGACGACAATCCAAACAGGTGTCATAATAACAGCAAGTACCGTTGATATAAGCGAAGCATTGGATGCAAGGACAGCTTCTCTGTCAAAACTTATGGCATAAGCGGCTGCGACTGTTGCAGTAGGTGCTGCCATCATGATAACAATTGTTGCAAGAGCTGTTGAGTCAACTTTAAATATTCCTGTTGCTGTTAGAATAGTTAGAGCAACCAGATTAATAAGAGGCACGATAATAACTTTAACAAATGAATAGTACCAAGAAGTTTTATCTGATGCTGCTTTCTTGAATTCAACCTCACCAAGGGTTGTACCAATTGATAACCATGCAAGAGGTGATGCAAGTCCTGCTAGGAAGGTCATTGGTTTAAAGAGCCAAGGAAGGGTTTGGTCGATTCGAAGGATGGCAAAACTTTTAACAACTTGTTCAGTTACAACCTTTCCTTTTTCAACGCTCGCTGGAATATTTACTGTAACATGTGTTTGTGGAAGGTATCCTTGGAAAAGCCAGATAAGAAGACCTGCAAAGGTTGCAATGATTATTGGGTTCATAAACATGGTTTTGATATTCTTAGCTTCCATCTTAAGACCACTCATTTTAATATAGCCGTAAGAATAAAGGAAGATACGGTAACCGATATTAAAGACGCTTGAATACATAACCCCAAGAGGACCGTAAACTGCACTGACAATCGGTGTTCCAAAGAAGGTAGTTGATCCAAAAATTGTTAGAACCCTAAGGGTTGTTTGCTTATCACCCTTGTATTTCATAAATAATGGCTTTGAAAGGAAGATGAGAAGGACATAGATAACTAATCCCCAAATCAAAACATTTATACTTTGTTCTAGTTTTACTGGGTCGATATCTTGCATAAATGAGTTGAAGGCAAGACATGGTAGGGCAACAGTAAGTACGAGTTTTGAGAGAGTTTTCCCAACATGGGCATCGAAAATACCCTTTTTCCTACAAAAATATCCAAGAAGGATAATAAAGACAGTCGATGTAATGGCACTTAAAACTTCAACCTTGGTTAGGGTTTCAACTGCCATCTTTAAAATATTCATAAATAAGCTTCTCCTAAAGTTTTTTCCTTCATCTGTTATAATATACGAAGTTTGTTAGATAACAAACATATATAGCTAAAAAAATAGCCCAAAAAAAGAATGTATAACGATAATACTATTTTTCTTTAGTAATTACAATAGAATCTGGGAAAGATAAGTAAATTTTTCCTCTTAATCTAATAATTATTTACCTTATTTGCTGATCTTATAGGAGAACTGATGTATTACAAACTGTAATAGTTTTTCTTGTTACTTATAAATTTAATAATCAAAATAAAAAAGACGGATCTCTCCGTCTTTTTATTGGCCGAAAATTTCTTCCATTAGTCTTTGACCGGTAGGGGTAGCAGCAAGTCCACCTTCAGCTGTTTCCTTAAAGGCAGTTGGCATGGCAACACCAACCTGATACATGGCTTGAATTACCTCATCAACTGGAATTTTTGATTCAATACCAGCAAGGGCCATATCAGCTGCCACAAAGGCAAAACTTGCCCCTAGAGCATTTCTTTTAACACAGGGTACTTCAACAAGCCCTGCAACTGGGTCACAGATAAGTCCCAGAAGGTTTTTGATAACAAAGGCTGCTGCCTGGGAAGCTTCAAAGGCTGAGCCTCCTGCTGCATGAGTGAGGGCTGCAGCTGCCATGGCACTGGCTGAACCAACTTCGGCCTGACAACCACCTTCAGCTCCACTAATCGAGGCATTGTTAGCAATAACAAGTCCAAAGGCTCCTGCTGTAAATAGGAAATCAATTTGTTCTTTAGGACTTAGCTTTAGCTTTTCGCTGGCTGCAACAAGGACACTTGGAACACATCCGGCAGAACCTGCTGTAGGAGTAGCACAGACTAGTCCCATCTTAGCATTTAATTCATTGACAGCCATGGCATTTCTGACTGCTGAGAGAATTGTTGTGTCAGAAAGGCTGCTTCCCTTTTGCAGGTAGCGGTCAAGCTTTGCAGCATCCCCTCCTGAAAGTCCAGTTGGCGATGGCTTGGGATCAAGGCCTTTTTTAACAGAATCAACCATTACCTCAAGATTTCTTTCCATGAGGCTTATGATCTCTTCCCGGCTGCAACCAGTCATTTCTTCTTCGGTTGCAATCATAAGTTCAGGGATACTTCCCTGGTGGTTAAGATTAGCCTGGTAGACTAATTCTTGAATTGAATAAAACATTTTGTAGACTCCAGTTTTTATTTAAAGAAGTTGACGTTTTCAATATGGGGAATGGCCTTAATTTTTTCTAAGGCGTCACCTATATCCTGTGAATCAACCTCAATCATCATGATTGCCTTTTCTCCTGCACTTTCACGGGTTACATTCATTTGGGCAACATTGATATTAGCTTGGGATAGAAAGTTAGTTATTTTAGCAATTACTCCTGGTATATCTTGGTTGACGATAATCAGGGTAGGGGTGTTCATATTAAGGGCAATATCAAAACCATTTAGCTCTGTTACCTGGATATTTCCACCTCCGATTGAAATTCCTGTAATAGACATGCTTCGGTTTTGTCCCTTAACGATAATTTTTGCAGTATTGGGATGATTAGTCTTTCCTTCCCGGTCAATAATCCAAGATACTTCCATTCCCTGGTCGTGGGCAATCTTTAAAGATTCAGGTATCTGGGGGTCATCAGTATCCATACCTAAGAGGCCTGCAACTAGGGCAACATCAGTACCATGCCCCTTATAGGTTTTAGCAAAACTTTGGTAGAGGTGAATATCAACCTGGCTTGGCATCTCGCCAAAAATTGAGCGGACAATTTTTCCAATCCTAACTGCTCCAGCCGTATGAGAGGAGCTTGGTCCAATCATAACAGGGCCTATGATATCAAAAACACTTTTAAATTTTATATTTTCCATTAGATTTCTAGTAGCTCCTTGGGATTTGAAATAATATAGCTGGCATCTGCTGCCTCAAGCTCTTCCAGATCACCAAAACCGTAAAGAACGCCAACTGTTTGTAGGCCATTTTCAGAGCCTCCAGTAATATCGTAGGACCTATCACCAATCATCAGACTCTGGTTTTTATCTGCCTGAGATTTTCTGAGGGCTTCTTTGAGAACAGCAGTCTTGGTGTGTCTTCCTTCAAAGCTTCCAGTTAAGTCGTCAAAGTAGTCGTTTATTTTGAAAACTTCAAGGGTTTTTTGGGCAACTGGTTCATATTTACTGGTAGCAATATAGGTTTTGGCACCATTTTTTCTTAATTCTTCAATGGTTTCAAGGATATCAGGGTAGATTTCTGCTTCAAACATCCCATACTTGGTATAGTAGGAACGATAAATTTCAAGGGCCCTATTAACAAAATCCTGGTCTCCCATCTGAGAGAAGGTAACCTCAAGGCTAGGACCAATGAAAGAGGTCAGAGTTTCATCACTTGGCTCTTCAAGTCCCAGCTCCTTAAAGGTATGCCTAAAAGTATTTTTTATACCGATTTCACTATTGATAATGGTTCCGTCTAAGTCAAAAAAATAATGATTCATTTTACGCTCCTTTGTAGTCATAGGCCTAGTGTACAACCTTTTGAGCTAATTGTAAATTACATCAATTTCTTTTGAATTATAAAATAAAAATGTCATAAAATTGTTAGTTAGCATTATTTTATTAGCTAATTTTTTTTGTTATAATACGAAGGCTTGCACCTTCAATGCAAAGCAAAAATTAATGGTAAGTAAAGTAGACCTTTAATCTCACTTTACAAGAAAGATGGTGTATATGGACAATTCAAAAACACGTGTTGTTGTTGGAATGAGCGGAGGAGTAGATTCCAGTGTTACTGCTCTTCTTTTAAAAGAACAAGGTTACGACGTAGTCGGAATCTTTATGAAAAACTGGGATGATACTGATGATGACGGCGTTTGTACGGCAACTGAGGACTATAAGGATGTGGCAGCAGTAGCTGATCAAATCGGCATCCCCTACTATACAGTAAACTTTGAAAAAGAATACTGGGATAGGGTTTTTGAGTACTTCTTGGCTGAATATAGGGCAGGAAGAACCCCAAATCCTGACGTTATGTGTAACAAGGAAATCAAGTTCAAGGCCTTCTTAGACTATGCTATGAGCCTGGGGGCAGACTATGTGGCAACAGGCCACTATGCTCAAGTAAGTCGAGACGAAGATGGAACAGTCCACATGTTACGTGGTAATGACAACAATAAGGACCAAACTTATTTCTTAAGTCAACTATCGCAAGAACAACTGGCTAAGACCATGTTCCCGCTGGGACACCTGGAAAAACCAGAAGTTCGCAGGATCGCTGAAGAAGCTGGTCTTGCCACAGCCAAGAAAAAGGACTCAACAGGAGTCTGCTTCATTGGAGAAAAAAACTTCAAGGAGTTCCTCAGTAAGTACCTTCCAGCTAAAGCTGGCCGCATGATGACTCTTGACGGGCGCGATATGGGGCCTCATGCTGGTCTTATGTACTACACAATCGGCCAACGTGGAGGTCTTGGAATTGGTGGTCAACAGGGAGGCGACAATGAGCCTTGGTTTGTAGTCGGAAAAGATCTAACAACAAATACTCTTTATGTGGGGCAAGGCTTCCACCACGAGCATCTTTACTCAACAAGTCTTGAAGCAAGTGAAGTTAGCTTCACCCGTGACATGCCTGAAAAATTCGAATTTGACTGTACAGCCAAGTTCCGCTACCGTCAACCTGATGTGCCGGTAACTGTTAAGATCGACGGCGACAAGGCAGAAGTCCTATTCAAGGAACCAGTTCGCGCTATCACACCAGGTCAGGCCGTAGTATTCTATGATGGTCCTGAATGTCTGGGAGGTGCCATGATTGACCGCGCCTACAAGGACTGTAAGGTCATGCAGTACCAGTAAAAGGAAAGCGGAGGTAGGAGCTATTGGGAGAGTTTTTGTGGAAGAAAAGAGGAGTTGGGCTCCTATTTGCATCCTTGGGCCTGGGTTTATATGCCCTGATCAATGGATGGTTATTTGAATCTGTTGATAATGTTAAGATAAATATTTTTTTCAAGTCTATTGTTGGGGTAATTTGCTTTTTAGTGCCTCTTTTGACAATTTTATTCAGTTTACTTGTTGTTTTGGGGAAGAAAACAAATTGGTCAACCCTTCTTAAGGCAGGAGGACTTTATCTACTCAGTCGAATCTTTCATTTTCTGATTGTTTTAACAAAAAATGTAAATGATAAGGATTTTAAGCTAGATGGACAGCTTGTCTTTAAAATCTTTGTTGACTGGAATATAGTGGCTTATGTAGGGTTTTTAATCTTTCTTTTCTTTGTTTTTAGCAGGATGAAAAGATTTAAAACATCCCTTTATGATAGTTGGTTTTCTGGCTTTTTTGACCTTAAAGAAGAACAGGTATTAACAGCTCTTTTCTCACTGTTTATTTATTTGAGTCCTGAGATTTTTTCATTGTTAAAGGCTAAATTTTATTACCTCAACCCCCTTAATAATATTGACCTGATTGCAGTTGATCGCTTTACTTTGTTAGACTTTCTTAATCTGACTTTGAGGGAGATTTTCCTCTTTCTTGTGGTAGTTGTTGTAGCAAGCTCTTTTGTTAAAGGAATCAATGGATTTTCTAGGAATCATGTAAACTGGCAGCTTGCATTTGCAAGTTCTATCTTTTTGGCTATTAATGCCAATTACTTGATTCAGCTGAGTCTTGCTAACTACACTAAAATTGTTGGTTATTCTGTTTTAGATGGAGCCAGTCTATTTCAAATTTTAACGCTTTTTCTGATTTACTATCTGATTTATTTATTAGTAAATCGGTATATTTACGCAAGTTCATTAATTATAATGCTGACAGGTCTTTTGGTTTTTTCAAATATTGAAAAATTTGGCCTCAGGGGTGAACCTGTTTATTTGACCGATTTTACCTGGCTTAAAAATTTTAAATCACTTATTAGTTTTATCAATGGCGGTAGGATTATTGGAATGTTTATCGTCCTGTTACTTGTAGTCGGTCTTACTATTTTCCTCCAAACTAAGTTTCTCAGGGGAAGGGTCTTTCAAAGAAAAAGGAAGCGAATTGTTCTGCTTGCAGCATCAATTTTTTGCCTGTGGCTTATAGGTGACAATACTAGAAAGAATCCTCATCTGAAGGTTGCCGTTCTGTCTGATTTTTCAAAGTGGCAGGACGGGAATATTCTCTGGCTAGGTAACACGCCTACAGCTAATATGAAATCCCTATCTTTTGTGTGGTATAGGCAGCTATTTACTGATCCCATGGATGAGCCTGAAGGTTATAGTCAAAAGGCTGTGATGGAGATAAGAGACAGATATATTAAGCGAGCAGAGGAATTAAATCAAAGTCGCAAGGAAAATATTGGCGACAAGACCGTAATCTTCGTCCTCTCAGAATCTTTAGCCAATCCCAATAGGATTCCTCAGGTTAAGTTATCCCAAAATCCTTTGCCTGAAATTGACAAAATTAAGGCTGGTACGGCTTCAGGCCTCATGATTTCCCATGGTTATGGTGGGGGGACAGCTAATATGGAATTTGAAGGGCTAACTGGTCTAAATCTGGATTATTTTAGTCCAACCATAACGGTTGTAAACAATGAAATTGTGCCAGCCATGCGCTTTATTCCAACCCTCAGTGATTTTTTCAAGGAAAAGATAGCCATTCATTTGGAAAATGCTGAGAACTACAATAGAAGAAATGTCTATAATCAAATGGGATATAATGAATTCATAACCCTAGCTAACTCGAACATGTTAGCACTTGATGTTGAAAATTACGGGGTTCATCCAAGTGACGCCAGCAGCTATAATCAGGTCATAGATAACCTGACGACTGATCCTCAGTTCTTTTCACTCATAACCATTCAAAATCATTCGCCGTGGGTTGATGTAGATGGACATATAACGGCAGAACTTGCAAAAGCTGGAAAAGATGTTAACAAGACCTTATCTAACTATGTAAACTCAATAGCTCAGACTGATACGGATACTGAAGAGTTTTTAAGCCAACTTGTCGATGCCCCGAAAGATATTTCAGTTGTCTTTTACGGGGATCATCTTCCAGGAATCTACCCTCAGTCAGCCTTTGAAAAAAATCAGAATTTGAAATATCAGACCGATTACTTCATCTGGAATAATAGAAAAGGTTTCGAAAATGGTAAGCCAATTGTTAGGACCAGTGATTTTATTCCTGAATTACTAGAGCTTCTAGATACAAAGGTTAGCCCCTGGTATGCCCTTCAGACAGATCATTTTGATCAAGTGCCCAACCAGCAGATGCTTGGAGCAAAAGGCGAATTGACTGCTGATCAGGAAAAAATTGTAAGTGACTTTAAAATGATTCAGTATGATTTAACAGTCGGCAAGCACTACCTAAAGAAGGATGATTCCTTCTTTCAGGTTAAAAAATAGAAACGCCCGGCTTGACCAACTATTAAATTTAAGATAAAATATTTTTAAAATGAAAACCAGTAGTCAAAGTACTGAGTCATGTATGCTTTTTTTGGCGTACCTGCTCTTGCTTTGGCTTTTTTGTATGTATATATGTATAGGAGATAATGTGAACTTTCAAGAAGAATTTGACGTAATTGTCGTTGGTGCAGGTCATGCTGGAGTGGAAGCATCTCTTGCTTCAGCCCGCATGGGATCAAAAACCCTGTTACTAACTATTAACTTAAATATGCTGGCCTTTATGCCATGTAACCCGTCGATTGGTGGGTCTGCCAAAGGGGTTGTCGTTCGTGAAATTGACGCCCTAGGTGGTGAAATGGGTCGCAACATTGATAAGACCTACATTCAGATGAAAATGTTAAATACCGGTAAGGGTCCAGCCGTCCGTGCCCTTCGTGCCCAGGCTGATAAGGAACTTTATTCACAGGAAATGAAGAGGACTGTTGAAGCTCAGGAAAACTTGACTCTTCGTCAGGCCATTGTTGATGAACTCCTTGTTGAAGACGAAAAAGTTGTAGGAGTTAGAACATCTACCGGAACTAAATACGGAGCAAAATCAGTTGTTATAACAACAGGAACAGCCCTCCGCGGAGAAATCATCTTAGGAGATTTGAAATATTCATCAGGGCCAAATAATTCCCTAGCATCAATTACCCTGGCTGACAATCTTCGTGATCTTGGTTTTGAGATTGCCCGTTTTAAAACAGGTACTCCGCCTCG
Organism: Streptococcaceae bacterium ESL0687; assembly: GCA_029392475.1. Classification (NCBI taxonomy): domain Bacteria; kingdom Bacillati; phylum Bacillota; class Bacilli; order Lactobacillales; family Streptococcaceae; species Streptococcaceae bacterium ESL0687. Next base: position 1,303,899 of record CP113940.1, on the reverse strand, counting down.
TGTTAAGGCTCAAAGTATTGACTACGGCAAAACTGAAATTCAACCAGGAGATGAGGAGCCTAATCACTTTAGCTACCTATCTCGAGATGCTGACTATGACAAGGACCAAATTCCTTGTTGGTTGACTTATACAAGTGAAGAAAGCCACAAGATTATTAATGATAATCTTCACAGGGCACCAATGTTTTCTGGTGTTGTAAAAGGAGTTGGGCCAAGATACTGCCCGTCAATTGAAGATAAGATTGTCCGTTTCTCAGATAAACCACGCCACCAACTCTTTTTAGAGCCTGAAGGTCGTAATACTGACGAGGTCTATGTTCAGGGTCTTTCAACCAGCCTGCCTGAGGATGTGCAATTTGAAATTTTAAGAAGCATTCCTGGTCTTGAGCAGGTAGAGATGATGCGTTCTGGTTATGCCATTGAATACGATGTAGTCCTACCTCATCAACTTCGCCCAACCCTTGAAACCAAACTTATTTCGGGCCTATTTACAGCTGGTCAAACCAACGGTACCTCAGGTTATGAAGAAGCCGGTGGTCAAGGAATTATTGCAGGAATTAATGCAGCCTTAAAGGCTCAAGGAAAACCTGAATTTATCCTAAAAAGAAGTGACGCCTATATTGGAGTTATGATTGATGATTTGGTTACCAAAGGAACCATTGAACCCTACCGTCTTTTAACAAGTAGGGCTGAGTACCGCTTGATTCTTCGCCATGATAATGCTGACATGCGATTGACAGAGCTAGGACGTGAGATTGGCCTTGTTGATGCTGACCGCTTTGATGCTTACGAGATTAAAAAATATAAGCTTGAAGCAGAAAATAAACGTTTATCTGAGCTTAAACTTAAGCCGACAGCAGAAACCAATAAAATTATTGAATCATACGGGTATAAGCCTTTGAAAGATGCCATGACAGCAAGGGACTTCCTAAGGCGTCCTGAGATTAAATACAGTGACCTTCTTAATTTCATTGAACCAGCTGCTGAAGATCTTGATGACAAAATCATTGAGCAACTAGAAATTGAAATTAAATACGAAGGCTACATTAAGAAGGCAATGGATCAGATAGACAAAATGCACCGTCTTGAGGCTAAAAGGATTCCAGCTAACATTGACTGGGATGCCATTGATTCAATCGCTACAGAAGCCCGTCAAAAATTCAAAAAGATTAATCCCGAAACAATTGGTCAAGCCAGTCGAATTAGTGGGGTAAATCCAGCAGATATCAGTATTTTGATGGTCTACCTTGAAGGAAAAAATAAAAAATAAGAGGAGCAGAAGCTCCTTTTTTGTCTTTTCTTGATTCTCAGATGACTTGCCCGCTTCTTTATTTTTATCGGTATTTATGATAAAATATTGCGGACAGGAGTGTAATTATGAAACGTTTTGATCAATTGTCTTCACTAACAACGACCATCATGTTAGGGATTTTATTTCTAATAGAATGTATTGTCATTAGGGTTTCTGAGTCAAGAATTAACTCAATGGTGATTTTGTTTTTCTTAAATTTAGCAGTTCTTGCGGTGATTCTGTACCAAAAAAAGGTCTACCAAAGTAACACTGTTGATTTTATTAGAAATGCAAATGAAATGGCTGAAAATTCTTTGAGTTCAACCCTTGAAAAGATGCCTTTAGGAGTCGTTCGATATACGCCGGATACCTATGAAATTGAATGGTTTAATCCTTATGTTGATTTAATTTTTGGTGATGCCGTAAAGTATTTTAGCAGGGATGAAATTAGGAAAATAACCAGTCAAATTGAAGAAGGTATCAGTAAATATATGAGTCTTGATAACAAGCAGTATACTGTTAAGCATGACAAGGATAAGCATCTCCTTTACTTTTTAGATGCCAGTGAGGAGCTTGATGCAAAAAATATTATAGCTGATAGTCGTGCGGTTATTGGTGTTTTATCAGTTGATAATTATGATGATACCACTGATTTAATTTCTGAAAGTGAAAGAACAACGATTAATAGTGTTATTACCAACTCCATTGATAGTATTTCTAGCAAATATAAAATCTTTACAAGGCGGGTTTCTGCAGGTCGTTACTATTTCTTTACAGACTATAGGACTCTTAGCCGAATCATGGATGATAATTTTAGTTTTTCTGAAGAATTTAAGAAGAAGGCTGCTGAAAAAAATGTTTCCTTGACCTATAGTATAGGGGTTGGTTACGGGATTGAAAATCACCAATCAATCGGTAGAACAGCCCTTAATAACCTTGAACTAGCTCTTGTTCGAGGGGGTGACCAGGTTGTTGTCAAAGAAAATATTGACTCTGCTCCCATTAGATACTTTGGGGGAAATTCAGCTAGCAGGTCGCAAAGGTCAAGGACTAGGGCGCGTGCTATTGCGACAGCCATCAACACGATTATTAGTGAAAGTGACAATGTTTTTATCGTTGGTCACAAGTTTCCTGATATGGATGCCCTAGGTTCAGCGGTTGCCATGAAGATTTTTGCAAATCTTGCAGGTAAGCCTGCCTATGTAGTTTACGATAAAAAGCAACTTTTACCAGATGTTCAAAGGGCTATTGCTAAACTTGATGTGGCAGAGGACGGTAAAAAATATATTATCACAACCAACAGGGCCAAGGCGCTCAGAAGAGATAATTCTCTTTTGATTATGGTTGACCACTCTAAGCCGAAGATGACCCTCAATGAAGAGTTTTATAAGGCCTTTGATAAGTTAGTTGTAATTGACCACCATAGGAGGGATGAAGATTTTCCAAATCATGCCATGCTGACTTATATTGAAAGTGGGGCAAGTAGTGCCAGTGAACTTGCAACAGAGCTTCTTCAGTACCAGACAACTAATCCTAAAAAGATGACAAGTCTTGAGGCTAGTATTACTCTAGCAGGGATTTCAGTTGATACTAAAAGTTTCAGTAAGGGAGCAACAAGTAGGACCTTTGAAGCAGCAAGCTTCCTTAGGGAACAAGGTGCTGATGGCAATTTAGTCAAGGACATTCTTGCAACCAACTATAATGATTATAAGGATGTAAATGAGATTATCTTAAATGCAGATTTTGTCGGTGAACACACAGTAGTAGCCTGCGGAAATCCTGATAAAAAATATGATAATGTAAAAACAGCCATTGCTGCTGAAACTTTGGTTGATATGGTTAATATCAATATGGCCTTTGCTATTGCCCGCCATAAAAATGGATACATTGCCATATCGGCAAGAAGCCGGGGGGATTATAATGTGCAAACAATTATGAGTGCCTTTGGTGGTGGTGGACACTTCAATAATGCGGCAGCTCAGGTCTATGAGAAAACAATTGAAGAGGTTAAAGCAGAGCTTTTAGAGGTTCTCAGAGATGAGAAAAAAGACAAGATAGATGACAGGGAAGGATAGTAAAAAATGAAAGTTATATTTTTAGCAGATGTAAAAGGTAAGGGAAAAAAGGGAGAAATTAAAGAGGTTCCTTCTGGATACGCTCAAAATTTCTTAATCAAAAAAAATCTAGCCAAGGAAGCAACAAATGCGGCCATTAGTGAATTAAAGGGACAAAAGAAGGCCCAAGATAAACAGGAGGCAGAAATTTTAGCAGAGGCTAAAAAATTAAAAGAGCTCCTTGAAGAAGAGGGAACAATGGTTGAGCTGACTGAAAAAGTTGGTAAAGACGGAAGATTATTTGGAGCTATCAACTCTAAAAAAATTGCAAGTGCCCTAAGTGACCAATATCAGGTCAAATTAGATAAACACAAGATTCAGCTTGAAAATCCTATTAAAAGTCTAGGGGTGACTAAGGTACCTGTTAAACTGCACAGGGATGTTACAGCTACAATTAGAGTTCACGTTGGAGAAGCATAATGCCTGATCAGGATATTATGAAGGTTCCTCCTCAAGATTTAGAAGCTGAGCAGGCTGTTCTAGGGGCGATATTTTTGGATGCTGATCGCTTGATTGAAGTCCGTGAATATCTGGATTTGGCAGACTTTTACAAGGTGGCCCACAGGACAATTTTTCGAAATATGATCAAGCTTTCTGATGAGAAGGAACCGATTGATGTCCTAACAGTTCGGAATGCCTTAGAAAAAGATGGAGAGCTTGAAAATATCGGCGGTGTTTCCTACATTGCTGAACTTGCAAGTGCTGTTCCAACCAGTGCCAATGCAGCCTACTATGCTAAAATCGTTGCGGAGAAGTCCCTTCTAAGAAATTTAATTAGCAATTTAACCCAGAGTGTAGAGAAAGCCTATGCCCAGGAAGAAGATCCTTATGATATTTTAAATGAAGCTGAAAACAAGCTGATGGATGTGGCTGAGAATAAAAACCGTTCTGGCTTTAAAAGAATCTCTGATCTTGTTAATGATAGCTTTGAAGAAATCGATAGACTTAGCCAGCAAGACAACCGAATTACTGGTCTAGCAACAGGATACCCGGCCCTTGATGACTTAACTACTGGACTTCATGAAGAGGAATTAATAATCCTTGCAGCTCGTCCTGCTGTCGGTAAGACGGCCTTTGCCCTTAATATTGCACAAAATATAGGAACAAAGCTTGATAAATCAGTTGCCATCTTTTCTTTAGAGATGGGGGCTGAAAGTTTGGTCAAAAGGATGCTTGCTGCAGAAGGTAGGATTGAATCTTATAATCTTCGGACAGGTAACCTATCCCGGGATGATTGGAATAGTCTGACTATAGCAGCAGGCACTCTTTCAAACTCAGGGATTTACATTGATGATACGCCGGGAATTAAGATTACAGAAATCAGAGCCCGTGCCCGGAAACTTGCCCAGGAAACAGGTAATCTTGGTCTTATCCTAATCGACTACTTGCAGTTGATTTCAGGGACAGGCCGGGAGAACCGTCAACAGGAAGTTTCAGAAATTTCAAGACAGCTTAAAATTTTAGCCAAGGAATTAAAGGTTCCTGTGATTGCCCTAAGTCAGCTATCCCGTGGGGTGGAGCAGAGGCAGGATAAAAGACCAGTTTTATCTGATATTAGGGAATCTGGATCTATCGAGCAGGATGCGGATATTGTGGCCTTTTTATACCGGGAAGACTATTACGCTAGAGAAGGTGAGGAGTCTGAATCCCTTGAAGAGGATAACACAGTTGAGGTTATTATTGAAAAAAACCGTAGTGGAGCGCGAGGAACAGTAAAACTTGCCTTCATTAAGGAATATAATAAATTTGTCAATCTTTCGAATATGGAAGAATTTTAATTACTAGAAAGTAGGATATTATGTCACAAGCATTCGAAGATGTTGAAAAAATGAAAAAAATTAAGGAAGACGTAAAAAATCACGAAGGACAGGTAGTTGGTATTACAAGCCAGTACGGTCGTAAGCGTGAAAACCGTAGGGAAGGTACCCTTTCTGAAGTTTACGATTCACTTTTTATTGTTGTTTACGATCAAGACTCTCGTCCTAAGGAAAGAGCTAGCTACAGCTACTCTGATATTTTAACTGAAAATATTCTTATCCACTACGCTGATCAGGAAGAAGTTGTCGAAGTGGTTGAAATTGATGAAGTTAATATTGACACAGAAGAATAATCTTGATAAACTAGTAAAGTTGAAATAGTGCAGCAGAATAGTTAAGGACCCCGTCAACAATGCATCTGGTTAGTTAAAGTAGCCAAAGCTGTAAAGGTGAAGATGCAGTGCACGGACCTGGAATTATTCAAAACATTGTTTCTTCAAAAAATAATATTTTGGAGGATGACATACATGTCACGTTATACAGGACCATCTTGGAAACTTTCACGCCGTTTAGGTGTATCACTTTCTGGAACTGGTAAAGAAATCGCACGTCGTAACTACGTACCAGGACAACACGGACCAAACAACCGTAGCAAATTATCTGAATACGGTTTACAACTTGCTGAGAAACAAAAACTTCGTTTCTCTTACGGAGTAACTGAACGTCAATTCCGTAACCTATTCGTACAAGCAAGCAAAATCAAAGAAGGAACTCTTGGTTTCAACTTCATGGTTCTTCTTGAGCAACGTCTTGACAACGTAGTTTACCGTTTAGGTCTTGCTACTACTCGTCGTCAAGCACGTCAATTCGTTAACCACGGACACATCCTTGTTAACGGAAGCCGCGTTGATATCCCATCATACCGCGTACAAGTTGGTGATGTAATCAGCGTTCGTGAAAAATCTCAAAAAGTTCCAGCTATCCTTGAAGCTGTTGAAGCTACTCTTGGACGTCCAGCATTCGTATCATTCGATGCTGACAAACTTACTGGTACTCTTGAGCGTCTTCCAGAACGTGATGAGATCAACCCAGAAATCAACGAAGCTCTTGTCGTAGAATTCTACAACAAACAACTTTAAGATTTACCTGGTCAAAAGAAGCAGATTATTCTGCTTCTTTTTTTGTTTTAATCCATAAGAAAAAAGCATGCCTGGGCATGCTTTTTATTAATCAACTGAAAGAGCTTCAATTGTATTCATTTTACTTGCACGACTTGATGGTGCAATGCTTGATAGAAGGGCAATTACAATACCCACAAGTATAGCAAAGATTATATCGCTACTTGTAACCTGAACTAAGTCAAATTTGGCTAAATCGTAAAGGGCCTTATTAAGACCAAATTCTCCTAGTAGGGCTCCAGCAATTGCTATGATTGCTGCCAGAAGACCTAACATAAGGCTTTCTCCAGTAAAGAGGCGGCGAATGTCTTTCTTACGGGCTCCCATGGCACGAAGGATACCAATCTCTTTGGTTCTTTCTGTAACTGACATGTAAGTTGTCACGACAATCATAAAGATTGAAACGATTAATGAGATTCCAGCAATAGCTGCAAGAACATATTTAATGATATCTAGGTAACCATTAATTGTTTTGAGAATGTCACCAGTTCCCAGGGTAACGAAGGCTTTTTTACCGTCAACCTTGATATTTTGAATATCAGATAGGACTTGGTCTACATTTTTAGAATCGTCAATATCAACTGATACAATACTTGACTTAGTTTGTGCTCCAGCAGCTTCTAGAGACTCTTTAAGTCCCTTATAGCTAAAGATAGCCATATTTGAACTTGTAAGAGAATCAACTATACCAGATACAGTGTAATTTTTTTCAATGGTAACAGCTTTTGTTCCGTCACTTGAAAGGGTAGAATAGTTAACTTTGACCTCTTTACCAACGATTGAACTATAATCATCGGGATTAAATTTCATAGCAGTTTGTTTACTTATAAGGACTTCGTTGTCGCCTGGAATGTGTCCTTCTTTGACTGAAGCTTCCTGCTGGTTACTTCCCCAACTTACTACTGTTTGGAAGTTTTCAGATTGGTCATTGAGGGTGATTTTACCAGGAACGACTAGAGGAATACTGTAAGTTTCCTCAACTGCTGTGACATGGTTAACACTTTTAAGTTTTGCAATTAAGGCATCATCAAATAAAACTTTTGAATCTCCTGTTAAGACGGCCTGGCTGCTTTCTTGTAGGGCTAATTCATTAGGAGTTTTATCATCCTTTGAGACCCTCCTCATAATAGTTGGATGGTTGGGATTGAGTTGCTCAGATACCTGCTTTTCGGCAAACTTGCTAATTCCGTTTCCAAGTCCTAAAAAGAGCATAACGGCAAAAAGTCCAATCCCTGTACCAATTGAAATTAGAAGGTTTTGCTTCCAGTTATATTTGAAATGCTTCCAAGACATTCCAAGGGAACTTGCAAAACTTAAGGCCTTGGCTTTGAAGTTTTTAGGTTTTTCTACAACCTGATAAGGATCCCTTAACTTTTCATCATCAACAATTCGCCCATCAGCAAGCCTAATAATTCTTGTTCCGTAGTCAGCAACCTCTTGCGAATGGGTTACGACAACAACGGTTGTACCACTTTCAGCAATTTCTCTTAAGATCCGAAGAACATCTCTTGTATTTTGACTGTCTAGGGCACCTGTCGGCTCATCAGCGATAATAATTTCAGGGCTATTAGCGAGGGCTCGGGCGATGGCTACCCTTTGCTTTTGTCCACCAGATAACTGATTGGGTTTCTTTTTTCGATGGTCAAAGAGACCCACTTGTCTTAATAAGTCTTCAGCTTTTTTCACCTGTTCCTGGTGGGAAAGGCTAGTCATTTTAAGGCTTAAAAGGACATTGTCTAAAACAGTCAAATAATTAACGAGATTAAAACTTTGGAAAATAAAACCGATGGTACTTCTGCGGTATTCATCCATGGCCTTTTCTGTTTTTGATCTTTGGTTGACGTTATTAACAATCACCTCGCCGGAAAATTTATTGTCTAGTCCTCCGATGATATTCATGAGGGTTGATTTTCCACCCCCAGATTCACCGAGAATACTTGCAAATTCTCCTCGTTCAAAGGATAAATTAATACCCTTTAATACAGGGAATTCTTCCTTTCCCAGGTAGTAAGATTTTTTAATATCTTTAAGTTCTAATAAGGGCATAAGTTTCCTCCACTAAATAAATGTATAGAGACCATTATAGTTCTTTTTCCAAAAAAAGACTAAGATTTTAGTTGAAAATATAAATAAAATTTTAAGGGTAAAATAATTAATTTTTTTCGTATGAATAGGTAACTAATGGGTAAATAAGGGAAGTGATGGGTATTTTATCCAAGTGGTCTAACATGAACTATGGACCTAAAAATGGTATAATAGACCTACCTTGTTACAATTTAAGATTGGAGAAAAAATTGGCTAAAGTTAAGAAAAAAACAGAAGAAGTTACAAAGAAATTTGGTGACGAGAGGGAACGTGCCCTCAATGATGCCCTTAAAATAATTGAAAAAGACTACGGTAAGGGAGCACTTATGCGTCTTGGTGACAAGGCTGAGCAGAAGGTTCAAGTTATGAGTTCTGGAAGCCTGGCTCTTGATATTGCCCTTGGTGCAGGTGGTTACCCTAAAGGAAGAATTATTGAAATCTATGGGCCAGAATCATCTGGTAAGACAACTGTGGCCCTGCACGCTGTAGCTCAGGCTCAAAAAGAGGGTGGGATTGCAGCCTTCATTGATGCCGAACACGCACTTGATCCTGCCTATGCCCAAGCCCTAGGTGTTAATATTGACGAACTCCTTTTATCACAACCTGATAGTGGAGAACAAGGTCTTGAAATCGCTGGAAAACTAATCGACAGTGGTGCTATTGATCTGGTTGTTATCGACTCGGTTGCAGCCCTTGTACCGCGCGCTGAAATTGACGGCGACATCGGAGATTCTCACGTGGGTCTACAGGCTCGGATGATGAGTCAGGCCATGCGTAAGCTATCAGCCAGTATCAACAAGACTAAGACAATTGCTATCTTCATCAACCAGCTGCGTGAAAAAGTTGGGGTAATGTTTGGTAACCCAGAAACAACTCCTGGTGGACGTGCGCTTAAGTTCTATTCATCAATCCGTCTTGACGTTCGTGGAAATACACAAATCAAGGGTACTGGGGATGAAAAAGATCAAAATGTTGGTAAGGAAACCAAGATTAAGGTTGTTAAAAATAAGGTTGCACCACCTTTCAAAGTGGCTGAGGTTGAAATCATGTATGGTGAGGGGATCTCACAAACTGGAGAGCTGTTAAAAATCGCATCAGATTTGGACATTGTCAACAAATCAGGTGCTTGGTATTCATATAAGGGTGAGAGAATCGGTCAAGGTTCTGAAAAAGCCAAAGCTTATCTTAAGGAACACCCTGAGGTCTTTGATGAGATTGATAGGGAAGTTCGAATTAAGTTTGGGATGCTAGAAGATGATAAGCCAGTAGCAGATTCTAAGAAGGATAAACCAGCCAAGGCCGCTGAAAGTGAAGATTTAGGTTTGGAACTTGGAGAAATTGAAATAGAAGATTAATAACAGTTAAATATATTTTCGATAAATTAAATTTCTGAAAAGGCTTGCAATATTAATAACGTATGATATAATAATCACATGATAGTGGTTCCCTTTACAAAGGAGTGTGATTTATGCTTACTGTTTATACTGCCCCATCTTGCACAAGTTGTAAAAAGGCCAAAGCTTGGTTTACCAAACATCAAATTGCTTTTGTTGAAAGAAACATCATAAGTAATCCCTTAACTAAAGAAGAAGTTCAAACGATTCTTGAAATGACAGAGGATGGAATTGATGGTGTTATTTCTACACGCAACAGATACGTCAAGCAGTTGAATATTGATTTTGAGGAGCTGACATTTAGTCAAGTAGTTAAAATTATTACTGAGAATCCCCAAATTTTACGACGTCCAATAATTATGGACTCGAAAAAATTAAATATAGGATATAATGAGGAGGAGATTAGAACCTTCCTTCCTCGCTCAGTAAGAGTTATTGAAAATAGAGATGCCCGTTTAAGAAGTGTTATTTAGGATTCATTATTTCTTAGTCTATGGCTGGATTATCTGGCTATGCCTACATCTCAATTATGTTATAATTAATGAAAGTACTTAGTGCTTTCATTTTTATTTGGAAAAATGGAATAAATTTTACTGGTAAGTGAAGGCAGGCAAGGAGAGAGAATATGATTTTTGATACCCATACCCACCTTAATGTGGAAGACTTCCTTGGGAAAACGGACGAGGAATTGGAACTAGCCCGTCAGTTTGATGTGACTGAAATGGCTGTTGTTGGCTTTGACAAACCAACCATTGAAGAAAGCCTGGCTCTTTCTAAAAAATATGATAATATCTACAGCATCATCGGCTGGCATCCGACTGAGGCAGGAGACTATGACCAGGCGGTGGAAGACTACCTCCTGTCTAAGATGGATAATAAAAAAGTTGTCGGCTGGGGGGAAATTGGTCTCGACTACCACTGGATGACCTCACCAAAGGAAGTACAAGAAGCAGTCTTCAGAAGGCAGATTGAACTGTCTAAACAGGTAAATCTACCCTTTATCGTCCATACCAGGGACGCCATGGATGACACCTATGGAATTATCGAGTCCGCTGGCGTCGGTCCGCACGGTGGAATCATGCATAGCTTTTCAGGTACTCTGGAAGAGGCCCAAAAATTTGTTGACCTTGGCATGTACATCTCTATTTCAGGAGTAGTAACCTTTAAGAAGGCCACTGATCTTCAAGAGGCAACAGCCAAACTTCCGCTAGATAAAATCCTTGTGGAAACTGACGCCCCCTATCTGGCCCCAGTCCCTTACAGGGGTAAGCAAAACCACACGGCCTATACTAAGATGGTTGTGGAGAAAATTGCTGAGTTGCGGGGAATAACCTATGAGGAAGTGGCGCGTGCTACGGCAGAAAATGCCCACCGTATTTTTGGTTTGGGCCCTGTGACCGATCAAGAAATCGGACTCTAGGAGTGCTTTATGAAGCCAGAAGAAAAAATCAAAATTTCTGAAGTTGTAGTGGTGGAAGGTAAGGACGACACGAGGAGGCTGAAGCAGTTTTTCGAGGTCGACACCTATGAGACCAGAGGCTCTGCCATAACGGATGAAGATCTTGAAAAAATTGAAATATTAGACCAGCTCCGTGGAGTTATTGTCTTTACAGACCCTGACTTTTCAGGTGAGAAAATCAGAAAGAGAATCGTCCAGGCCTTGCCATCAGTCAAGCAGGCCTTCTTAAGAAGAGAAGAGGCAAGACCTTCATCTCATTCAAAAGGACGGTCTCTGGGAGTGGAACATGCCTCTTTTGAAGATTTAAAAATGGCCCTGTCAGGTGCCCACAATGCCCGAGAGGATTTTCCGGAAATCCCGCAAGCTGTTCTTCGGGAACTGGGCCTTATCATGAGTGATGACGGCAAGAGCCGCCGGGAATATCTAGGTGAAGAGCTGAGAATTGGCTATACTAACGCTAAGCAGCTGCCCAAACGTTTAGCCCTCTTTGCCATTGACGAAGAAGAGGTAAGAAAGGTAATGAAAGAATATAATGAGTAATATCGCAGACTATCAAAATACAAGAGCAATCTTAGAGCGCCACGGCTTTTCCTTCAAGAAAAGTCTTGGGCAAAACTTTTTAACAGACCCCAATATTTTAGCTAAGATCACTGAAACGGCCGACCTTAGTCGTGAAGTCAATGTAATTGAAATCGGCCCTGGTATCGGAGCCTTGACTGAATTTCTGGCCCGTGAGGCAGCAGAAGTTATGGCCTTTGAAATCGACGACCGCCTGATTCCAATCCTTAAGGAAACGTTGAGCCCTTATGACAATGTTCAAGTGGTCAATGAAGACATCCTAAAGGCTGATTTAAGAAGTCAAATCAAGAACTTCAAAAATCCAGATCTTCCAATCAAGGTTGTAGCAAATCTTCCTTATTACATCACAACGCCAATCCTTATGCATCTGATTGAGAGCCAGATTCCATTTGCGGAATTTGTCGTTATGATGCAAAAAGAGGTTGCGGATCGAATCAGTGCAAAACCTAATACCAAGGCTTATGGAAGCCTAAGTATCGCCGTTCAATATTACATGGAGGCTTCAGTTGCCTTTATCGTACCGCGTACGGTCTTCATTCCAGCTCCAAATGTGGACAGTGCCATCCTTAAGATGGTCCGCCGTCCTGAGCCCCTTGTGAAGGTGGACAATGAGTCATTCTTCTTTAGGGTGACAAAACTAGCCTTTTTACACCGCAGAAAGACCCTTTGGAACAACCTTTTGGCATCCTTTGGAAAAGATGATGAGGTCAAAGAAAAACTAACTAAGGCCCTTGAAGAGGTTGATATCAAGCCAAGTATTCGGGGAGAGGCCTTGAGTATCGAGGATTTTGCCCGTCTGGCAAATGCCCTTTATAAATATTGGAAATAAAAATGGGGTTACCCATTTTTATTTTATAATTCATTAAAAAGGGTAAATAAAGTATACTTTAACTAAAACTAAGTAAATAGGAAGTTGCCGAAATTCAGAAGTATAAAAAGTTTAAGAGTTTAAAGGTTTACCCGCTTTTACCCACAGATAACTATTTATACTGAAGGATAGGTTAGAATTGTGTATAATAGAATTATGATAAAAAAAGGAAGAATTATTAAATCTCTTGCTGGATTTTACTATATTGAAGACCAGGGGAAGATTGAAAGAACACGTGCGCGTGGAAATTTTAGGAAAAAAGATGTTAAGCCAGTTGTTGGTGATTTTGCGGAATTTACAGCTGGTTCCAAGGAAGACGAAGAAGGCTATATTCTAAAAATTGAAGAGAGAAAAAACTCACTAGTTCGCCCACCGATTGCCAATATTGATCAGGCTGTTGTAGTTATGAGTGCCGTTGAGCCAGACTTTTCACTAAATCTTTTGGATCGTTTTTTGGTCTTATTAGAACATAAGGATATTAAACCCCTTATCTATATTAGTAAACTTGATCTTTTAGAAGATCTTAGTTTTTTTGAAAAGGTCCAAGAAGACTATAAAAAAATTGGCTATGATATCTACTTTAAGCCAGAGGAGCTTCTGCCAAACTTTAAGGACCAGGTGACAGTTTTTATGGGTCAAACTGGGGCTGGAAAATCAACCCTCTTGAATAAGATTGCCCCTGAACTGCTAATTGCGACTCAGGAGATATCTGACAAGTTAGGTCGTGGTCGTCATACAACCCGTCATGTGGAGCTGTTCAAGGTTGCAGGGGGATGGATTGCAGATACACCAGGATTTAGCTCCCTTGACTATGAGGTTAAAGATGCCCCGGGGCTCAATGAAGCCTTCATTGATATCCGCCACTACAGTCATGGTTGTAAGTTTCGTGAGTGTACCCATACCCATGAGCCAAGTTGTGCGGTTAAAGAAGCGGTAGCTAAGGGTGAAATTCTTCAAAGTAGATATGATGATTACTTGCAGCTTCTGTCTGAGGTTCAAAATCAGAGGCAGGTTTATGCAAAAAATAGGAGTAAGAAAGGTTAAATTATGAAAATAGCACCATCAATATTAAGCGCAGATTTTGGAAATTTTGAACGTGATGTAAAGCTTCTTGAAGCAGCAGGAGCTGATTATATCCATATTGATGTTATGGATGGTCATTTTGTTGACAACCTAACCTTCGGTGCAGGTGTCGTTAAGGCTCTTAGAAAATCAACTAGGCTTGTATTTGATTGCCATTTGATGGTTGAAAATCCTGATAAGTATGTAGAAGAATTTGCAGAAGCAGGGGCTGATATTTTATCTGTTCATGCAGAAGCTACCAACCATATTCATGGTACCCTGCAAAAAATTAAGGCAGCTGGTCTTAAGGCAGGTGTCGTTATTAATCCAGGTACACCAGTTGAGTTGATTAGTCCAGTTCTTTCAATGGTTGACCAGGTATTAGTTATGACTGTAAATCCAGGTTTCGGTGGACAAAAATTCATTCCTGAATGCCTTGACAAGGTTCGCCTGCTTAAGAAAATTAAGGATGAACATGCCTATTCCTACGATATTCAAGTTGACGGTGGGGTTGATGATCAGACCATAAAACTTTGTCAAAGTGCTGGTGCAAATGTCTTTGTGGCAGGTTCTTATGTCTTTAATGGAGACCTCGACCAAAGAATTCAAAGTTTAAAGGTAGCCCTTGAAAAAGCGCTTTAGGATCAAAGATTAGATTAGAAGGTTATTATGAAATTTTTGCATGTAGCAGATCTCCATTTAGACCGTGAATTTGAGGGTTTACGTCAGGAATTATCCTATCGTCCCTATCAAATCCTTGAAGATATTATCGATTTTGCACTGGCCGAAAATCTTGATTTTGTTATTTTCGCTGGAGATAACTTTCACCAGTCAAAACCTAGCATCAAGATGCAAAACTACTTTATGACTCAACTTGAACGTCTTAAAGAGCAGGGAATTAAGGTCTTTTTGATTTTTGGAAATCATGATTACTACCGGGAAGATGTCTATTGGTTTAATTTCCCTAGTAATGTTGAGGTTTTTTACAAGGAAGAAGTTGAAAGTAAATCCTTTGAGAATGCTCAAGGTGAACGGGCTATTATATCGGCATTTTCTTATAATCATGCCCATATTGGGGACAATAAAATCAAAGATTATCCAGTAAGAGACGCAATAAGCGATTACCATATTGGTATCTTCCACGGGGAGTTAGGCGGCGAAAATTACGCACCAACCACTCTTCTTGATTTAAAAGAAAATAACTATGATTACTGGGCTCTTGGGCATATTCACCTAAAGACTGTACTAGCAGATAATATCATCTATCCAGGGACTCCCCTTGGTCGTAATAGCAAGGAGATTACCAGTCAGATAGCCTTAGTTAATCTGACAAAGACATCTTTTAATCTTGAATTTATCGATTTGGCGCAGGTTCACTGGGTTAAAAAAAGGATTAACTTATTAGGGGTTAAAAATCTTACTGAGCTTACGGATAGAATCTCAACTAGTCTGGTTGATTCAAGTGAGATTTATAGTCTTTATCTTGAAAATTATAAGTGGATAGCTAAGGATTTGATGGAGGCCCTTGAAAACGGAGAACTCATTGATGCCCTGATGGATCAAGGGATGCTCATTCGAAAGATTGTCCTCCTTCCTTTAGAAGAGGGCAATAATTCTGAAAAGATTGCTCTTCCTATTAGCAATCTTCAACTTCCAAAATTTGAAGATTTAACAGAGGGTCTTCCCAATAATAAGGAAATAAGGCAGATACTATCAGCTGAATTTTTTGATGATCTTGATAAGAATCTAGCCTCATACATTGATGATAAATTCGTATTTAAAAAGGAGGGTGATTTTGAAGCTTAAAAAAGTTGAAATCGATGGATTTGGTAAACTAGTAAATCGCTCCTATGAATTTGAAGAACTAACAATCTTCATGGGTGCCAATGAAGCTGGAAAATCAACTCTTTTGTCCTTTATTAAATATATGATTTTTGGTTTTGAGAATAAGACCACTAAGAATAGGGATTTTACTCCAAAAGATAGTAGGGTTTATGGCGGAAGAATCTATCTTGAAATTGATGGCAAGGATCTTGTAATTGAAAGAATCAAGCTGAGTAAGAGCGGGAGCCAAAATTTTGAGGGTAGGTATATAGCTTCTGGTCAAAAATTAACGGAAACCGATTGGCAGGATCTGGTTTCTCCTATGACCCCTAAGCTTTTTGATCAGATCTACTCAGTAACCCAGGACAATCTTCAAATAAACCAGGAAAAAGATTATGACGAAGAGAGTTTGGAAGAAAAATGGCGGATGGCTTTGACCACAGGTTCAGTCGAACTCTACACTGAGGAGCAGGAAATCCTTAGGGAAAAAAATCAGATTTATACTAGTCCAAGAGCTTTGACTAAGCCTCTAAACAAACTTCTTTTACATGTTGACCAGATTAAGGAAAAAATTCTTGCAAAGGAAGCAGAAGAACTTACTTTGGCGCCTCTGATTAAGGCGGGAGCAAGGCGGGAGCAGGAAATCAAGGAAAGTCGTCTGAAACTAGCTGAGCTGGAAGGAGACAAGAGGTTTTTACAGGCAAAACTGGCTGCGAAGGTTGATTATTTAGAGCTTACAAATCTAAGGGACCAGCTAAAGGTTGAGGCAGAAAGGCAGGAAAAAATTGACTATGATAAGTTACTTGCCAGCTACCATAATTTTGAAATCTTGCAGTCGCGAATAGGAAGGCTTGAGGATAAGATTGCTGCCAATGAAAGGCAACTTGAAAAATTTAATAATCCTAGGGACAATTTTTTATTAGAAGACGATACAAGGAGTCTGATTAGGCAGATTGAGCTTTTATATCCAGAGGTTATTGGAAAAAAAGAAAAGCAGGTTAAAACTATTGAAAGAAGTAATACCCTTTTACTGGGCTTAATGTTTATTGTTCTAGCTACCTTAGTGGGCCTTATCTTTTTACCTGCTGGAATGAAGATCTTTTTATCAATTTTGCTCGTTTTTGAAATTATTTTTAGCATGGTTTACCTGCTTACAAGTTCAAAAAAATGGGGCAAAATAAATGAGGAAGCAAAAAATAGTCAGGCTACTAAGGATTACTTTGAACTAACTGACTACTTTAGGGACTGGTACCGCCTGCCAGAAGGCATTGAAGGGCGCTATAATCTAATTCTTGAAATCAAGGAAAGGATTTTAGAGCTTATCTTCAATTATGAAAGTCTGGATAACCGGGAAAATGACCGGCAACTTAAAAACTTGTATGCCAAGTCTGATGTCTACCTAAGGGAAAACCCGCAGTTGGATCAAGTTCAAGAGGAAATAAAACTTCATGAGACTTTCATCCAGCAAAAAAAATACCTCGTCCAGGAGGAAAGAAGGTTGGATCAGCTTTTTGATTTCGGAGAAAAAGTTGAGCCTGATTTTGATCAAATGGCTAAAGATAAAGATTCGATTGACCAAAAGATTGATCAGCTGGGAAATCAATTAAGTGAGCAGATTGACCAAAATAGTTTAATTTTGGTTAAGATCGACCAGCAAAAGTCTGATCAAAGTTTGGAAAATTTATACCAAGAGCTTGAGCTGAAAAGAAGTGAACTTTCAGATATGCTTTCAGATTACTTGCTCAAGGAAGGGCAGATTGAAAGCTTGAGGGCTGCAACCCAAAGTTTATCAACCTATAGTCTTCCAGAAATTTTAACCAAGGCTAGCCACTACCTGTCTATTTTGACAGATGGCAAGTGGGAGGAACTTAAGATTTCTAAGGGACTTTTAAAGGTTAGTGGACCAAGTCTTAAGAGTATCAGATTACTTGATCTTTCAACTGGAACAAGAGATCAGCTTCAATTAGCTGTGAGACTGGCCTTTATTGAAGCTAAAAATCTTAATTTTCCGGTCTTTTTTGATGATAGTTTCCTAAGGTATGACGGAAAACGCAAGGAAAATTTCATTAAATTATTGGAGGAATTTTCGGAGAGCGTACAAACATTTGTCTTTACAAGTGATGAAAAATTTAGGAATCAAGGAGATTTAATAGAATTATGACATTTTTAAAAGATTTATCGGTGGGTGACCACTTTGAAGGTTTTTATCTTATAAAATCTGCAGAAGTTCGAAAGACTAGGGCAGGTAAAAACTATATGGCTATGACCTTCCAGGATAGGACAGGAACCATATCAGGAAATCTTTGGGACGCACAGCCCCATAATGTGGAAGAGTTTATCCCTGGACGAGTTGTTTATATGAGAGCAACCAAAGAGCTTTACAATGGAATGCCTCAGGTGAATCAAATTTTCCTTCGTCTACCAGAAAACACAGAACCAAATGATCCAGCTGACTTTAAAGAAAAACCACCAGTTTCAGCTGAAGAATTAAGGAACTATGTTCAAAATGTTATTTTCAAGATTGAAAATGGCAACTGGAACCGAATTGTTCGCCATATTTTCAAAAAATACGATGAAGAATTCTTTAAATATCCAGCCGCAAAGGTTAACCACCATGCCTTTGAAACAGGGTTGGCTTTTCATACGGTAACAATGATTCAATTAGCGGAAAAGATAACAGAAATTTATCCGCAATTAAATCAAAGTTTAATGTATGCAGGAATTCTCCTTCATGATATGGCAAAAACAATTGAATTGAGCGGGGTAACTAATACAACCTATACCCTTGCAGGAAATTTAATTGGCCATATTGTTTTAATCGATGAAGAGGTATCAAAGGCTGTTGCTGAGCTTAAAATTGACGAAATGGATGAGGATGTAATCTTGTTACGCCACGTTCTTTTGAGCCACCACGGTTTACTGGAATACGGAAGCCCTGTTCGTCCTCATATCATGGAAGCTGAAATCATCCACATGATTGATAATTTAGATGCTAGTATGATGATGATGACAACTGCCTTGAATCAAGTTGAGCCAGGAGAGATGACTCCAAGAATATTTGCCCTTGATAATCGTAATCTTTATAAACCACATTTTGATGATAAAAAACTCAAATAAAAAACAGTAAGGTCAAGCCTTACTGTTTTTTTAATTATGTTTAATCTTCCATATTTCATCTGCATAAAGTCTAATGGTATCGTCAGAGCTGAAGCGGTCTGACTTGGCAATATTATGCATGGCTTTTTTAGTCCATAAATATTTATCACGGTAGATTTGATCAATGTATTCTTGGGCTTTGACGTAACTCTCAAAGTCCCCAA
This sequence comes from Streptococcaceae bacterium ESL0687, assembly GCA_029392475.1. Taxonomy (NCBI): domain Bacteria; kingdom Bacillati; phylum Bacillota; class Bacilli; order Lactobacillales; family Streptococcaceae; species Streptococcaceae bacterium ESL0687. The sequence continues at coordinate 1,284,968 of CP113940.1, read as the reverse complement.
GTAGGAAGTATTCATCGTTATTTAGAATCAAGGCATCATATATTTCTTGACCTTCACGCTCTGAATTAGGGATAGATCCATTAATAAAGCTATCAACAACCCTACGAATTACAGGGTTATTTTCATAGATAGCCCTTGAATTATAGTCATGATTTTCATAGTGTTTATAAACTTCTTCTGTATTCATTCCAAAGATTACAATATTATCATCACCAACGGCGTCTTTAATCTCAATGTTTGCTCCGTCAAGGGTAGCAAGTGTTATGGCCCCGTTCATCATAAATTTCATATTAGAAGTTCCGCTGGCCTCTTTACCTGCTGTTGAAATTTGTTCTGACACATCAGCAGCTGGAATAATTAACTCAGCAAGGGTTACATTGTAGTTTTCTAGGAAGACAACCTTAATCTTATCCTTGATTTCAGAGTCATTATTAACAAGATTTGCGACCTCGTTGATAAGTTTAATAACAGCCTTAGCAAATTTATAACCAGGTGCTGCCTTGGCACCAAAAATAAAGACGCGCGGAGTCATATCAAGATCTGGGTTATCCTTAAGATCCCAGTACAACTTGATTATATGAAGGAGGTTTAGCAGCTGACGCTTGTAAGCATGAAGCCGTTTGACCTGGACATCGAAAATAGCATCAGGATTGACCTTAATCCCTTGGGTGTTTTCGATATAGTCAGCCAGACGTTTTTTGTTGTCTCTTTTGACGGTATAAAAATCTTCAAGCACCTCTTTTTGGTCGATAAAATTCTCTAGATTTTGAATTTGGTGGATATCTTTTCGCCAGTCACTTCCAATAAGTTGGTCAATTTTTTCAGACATCAGAGGATTTGCGATTTGTGACCATCTACGAACAACGATACCATTGGTTTTATTGTTGAATTTTTCAGGATAGACCTGATAGAAATTCTTTAGGACATCATCAATGAGAAGTTCTGTATGAAGTTTTGCTACCCCATTAATGGAATGTCCCCCAATAATAGCAAGATTTGCCATATGAATTTGATCATTTTTGATGATACGAGTATTTTCAACTACCTGGCAGTCAAACTTTTTACTTACCTCTGAAATATAGCGGTTGTCAATCTCACTTACGATTTGGTAGATACGAGGCAGGATTCCTAGGAAGAGATTGGTTTCCCATTTTTCTAGCGCCTCTGACAAGATAGTATGGTTGGTATAGCTCATGGTATTTACAGTAGCATGCCAGGCGTCCTCCCAATTAAGTCTATACTCATCCATTAGGATACGCATGAATTCTGGTACAGCAAGGGCTGGATGGGTATCGTTGATATGGACAGCTACCTTTTGGTGGATATCTTTTAGTGGAAGTCCCATTTTAAGGTAATTTTCAACAATTGTTTGAAGACCTGCTGAAACCATGAAGTATTCCTGAATTAGGCGAAGTGATTTTCCTTCATAAGAGGTGTCATCTGGGTAAAGAATATTTGTAATATCTTCGACCTGCCTCCTGCTCTCAATTGTTGGGTAACGAAGTTCATCTTCTTCAGGGATTTCAACGTCCCAAAGTCTAAGGTTGTTAACAATCCCATTTTGGAAACCAATTTGCGGGATGTCATAAGGAACAGCCCTTAGATTACGATGGTTCTTATAAAGAACATCGTATGAACCGTCATCATTTGGATATAAGAAGGCATCTCCGTAGATACGCACGTTAACAGCTGAGTGAGGTTTTTTAATCTCCCAGACATTTCCGTCCTTGCCCAGCCAGGCATCTGGAAGTTCAACCTGATAACCATCAACAATTTTTTGCTTGAACAGGCCGTATTTGTAACGAATTCCATTTCCAAAACCTGGAGCTGAAATAGTAGCAAGAGAATCCATGAAGGCTGCAGCCAGACGACCCAGACCACCATTTCCAAGGGCCATATCATTTTCAGACGCTGCTAGGTCATCGAAATTAATATTAAGCTCTTCCAAGGCCTCCTGAACCAAGTCAAGAATTCCCATATTTAGTAGGTTGGTTTCAAGCATCCTTCCAGGTAGAAATTCAATTGAAAAGTAGTAGGCTGTTTTCTCTTGATCTTTCTTTAAGTCGTGGCGTCTTTTAATCCATTCATTACTGGCATAATTTTTGAGTAGGTGAGCAAGGGCTACAAAGTGTTCGTCTGTTGTAGCATCTTTTGCCTTGATCATGAAATCTTCATGTAGCTGATTTTTAAAATCGCGAATAAATTGTTCTTTTGTAAGTTCCATAAGTGACCTCTTTTTGAGTAAAGTTTATTTAGTACTAAGAATATTAAGAGTTAATTTATTTGCTTTCCCTGTAAAGCTCTAGGTAGGCAAGACTTGCTGTATCCCAAGAAAAATCTTTTTTCATGGCCTGCTTTTGCAGTTTTTTCCAAGTATTTTGATCCTGGATAAATAGGTCATAGGCATTTTTTAGAACCTCCATCATCCAGTAGCTATCAAAGTTATTAAAGGCAAAACCATCACCCTCTTGGGTATACTTATTATAAGGAGTAACTGTATCCTTAAGTCCTCCAATTTCGTGGACCAAAGGTAGGGTTCCGTAACGCATGGCCATCATCTGAGAAAGACCACACGGTTCAAAGGCGCTTGGCATTAAGAATAAGTCACAGCCAGCATAAATTCTTTGGGCAAGCTTTAGATTAAAGCTGATATTGGCTGAAATCTTATCGGGAAAGACCCCGCCAAACCAAGAAAAGTCATGCTCAAATTTCGGGTCCCCTGTTCCTAGAATAATGATTTGAATTTTATCCCAAGAAAGAATTTCATTTAATCTTTCAACCACCAGCTGGAAGCCCTTTTGGTAGGTTAGGCGGCTTACAACTCCGATTAGAAGGACGTCATCTCTTTGAGGAAGACCTACCTGCTTTTGGAGTTCCATCTTGTTAACTTTTTTACCTTTCATGTGCTTAAGGGAATAATTTTCAACAAGATTTTTATCAGTTGCTGGGTCATAAATTTCGGTATCGATTCCGTTAACAATGCCTGATAGTTTACCCTGAACAAGCCTTAAAACGGAGTCAAGCCCCTTACCAAATTCCTGGGTTTGGATTTCTCTAGCATAGGTTGGAGAGACTGTTGTAACCTTGTCTGAGTAGATGACACCAGCTTTAAGCCAGTTAAGGCAGCCATTTTGCTCAAGACTTCCGTCCTGGTACTTATTAAGTCCCATAGAGAATAAATCTCCCAGCATGTCAGGACTGTATTGCCCCTGGAATTCGATATTATGGATGGTAAGGATTGTCTTCATTTGAGGATAACCTTCAATCCATGAATATTTTTCTCTTAGAAGATAGGGAATCATGGCTGTGTGATAATCATTTACGTGTAAAATATCAGGGACAAAGCCTAGTTGAGGTAGAACCTGTAAGATGGCCTGCTGGAAGAAGGCAAAGCGTTCCCCGTCATCATAGTAGCCGTAAACATCATCCCGGTAGAAGTAGTATTCATTGTCTATGAAATAGTAGTGAACGTTTCCGTGGTGGAGGTGTTTGACCCCAGCATACATCCTACGCCAACCAACGTCAACATGAGTAAAGAATAAATCTTCAACCTGATTGCGGAATTTTTCCGGAATATTTTTGTAGTAGGGAATAATGACTCTCGCATCAATGTCGTCATTTTTATTAAGACTTTTAGGAAGGGCCCCAAGGACATCTCCTAGGCCTCCCGTCTTGATAAAGGGAGCGGCTTCAGCTCCAGCTAGTAGTATTTTCATAGAATAATATCCTCTGTAATTTGGCGTGATTTTGCAATAACGATTGGTGCATCAGGGCTACCTTTAATCTTAACGTTGTCAGAAATAACAACACCCTTATCAATAATTGCATATTCAATGGAAACATTTTCTCCAATGTTAACCCTTGGAAAGAGAATTGAATCCTTTACAGTTGAGTTTTTACTGATTTTACAATTCCTTGATACGATTGAATGTTCAACCCTACCATCAACAATTGATCCAGAAGCAAAATGAGAATTTTCAACCTGTGAATCTTCTGAATAATAAGTAGCTTCTTCATTTTTAACCTTGGTAATGACCTTTTGGCTACTGTAAAATAATGAGTTGAATTTTTGTGGGTTGAGCATGTCCATATTAGACTGGTAGTAAGAATTGATGTCGTGGATGTTTGATAGGTAACCTGTGTATTCATAGGCCAAGGCTTTAACATCAGCAACCAGACTACTAAGAAGGTAGCGAAGTTTGCGCGGATTTTCCTGGGCCTGTTCCATTTCCATTTGTTGGATCAACCAGTTGGTATTAATCACATAGATACCAGTTGACATGGTTTCTTCTTCGCAGGCTGAGTCTTCAGTAAAGTTTTTAGTTCCAATTACAGTATCTGTTTCATCAATTTCAAGGACCTGGTTCTCAGAAGACATCTTGTCTCTTGGAAGCTTCTTGTAGACCACAGTCATGGTTCGTTCGCTAGCACTATGGATATGAATGACCTGTCCCAAGTTAATGTTACAAAGAATATCGCAGGTAGAGAAAATCGTGTAATCGCTACTTGTTCTTTTGAGGTAGGTTAAAAGTTTTTCATAGTAGTCATCATCAGCATAGTGGCTGTTGAAATCCTTGTTGTAAAAACCGATGAAAAGGTGGCTTAGCAGGCTACTTAGTCCCCATTCACGTCCATTTCGGATGTGGTCAAGAACGCTATTTACTTTGTTTTCATGGAAAATTGCATAAACATTGTGGATGTCGGCATTGATTAAATTTGATAGTTGAAAATCAATCAGACGGTATTTTCCATCGAAGGGAAGGGTTGCTAGTGGGCGATTCTCGGTGAGTTCTCCCATTTCATGGCTTCCAACAGCATTTCCTAAGATTGCACAGTATTTATCAATTTTCATCACTTGGTACCCCCACGACTTCCTTATAGCCTACAACTTGAACTTCGTCTTCTCCAATAATTTCAGTTCCTTCCCCGATAACGGCTCCAGATCCAATAATGGCATTTTTGATAATAGCATTTTCACCAATGATGGCTCCTGGCATAACAAAGGTGTCCTCAACCCTTGCTCCCTCTTTTACCTGAACATTAGTTGATAGGATTGAATGCTTAATACTACCAGAGACAACACATCCGTCGACAACTAAAGAGTCCTGAATTTCAGCTTTTTCAGTAATAAAATTTGGTGGAACAATTTCATTGCGGGAATAAATCTTCCACTGGCGGTTTCTTGAATCCAGTTTGTTATTAGGAGAGATATATTCCATATTAGCTTCATGAAGGGATTCGATGGTGCCGACGTCCTTCCAGTAGCCATTAAATTCGTAGGCGTAAACACCTTCTCCGGCATCAAGAAAGGCTGGGATAACATTTTTACCAAAGTCGTTCATGTCAACGCCGTTCTTAGCACCACTGACTAGGGTTTCCCTTAATTCCTTCCAGTTAAAGATGTAGATTCCCATAGAAGCATTAGTTGATTTGGGATTTTCTGGTTTTTCTTCAAATTCAACAATTCTGTTGGAAGAGTCAGTGTTCATGATTCCAAAACGACTAGCTTCTTTGAGGGGTACATCGATTACTGCCACTGTAAGGCTTGCTAGTTTATCACGGTGGGCCTTTAGCATGTCATCGTAATCCATCTTGTAGATGTGGTCTCCTGAAAGGATTAGAACGTGTTCAGGATTAATGTGGTCAATATAGTCAATATTTTGGTAAATAGCATGGCTGGTACCTTCAAACCACTTATTTCCCTCAGCTGCGCTATAAGGTTGTAAAATTGATACGCCAGAGTCAACCCCGTCAAGCCCCCAAGATGATCCGTTTCCTATATGCTCATTTAAGGCTAGAGGTTGGTATTGGGTGATTACACCAACATTTTTGATACCTGAATTGGCACAATTTGAGAGGGCAAAGTCAATAATTCGGTAACGTCCCCCAAAGGGAACAGCAGGTTTTGCTATTGATTGAGTAAGTTTTCCAAGTCGGGTTCCTTGTCCCCCGGCTAAAATAAGTGCGAGCATTCCATTAGACATCTGAACTACCTTAAATTCTTATTAGTAAGAATACCTTTCTTTTTCATTCATAAAACTATTTCAGTTTCCAAATTGAGACTCCAAAAGCTGGAAGGGTAAATGTTAGGGTTGATTTATAATCCTTCCATTTTCCCTTTTCACTTTTGGTATTTGGATTATGTTTTTTCCATTTGCCGCCAAATTTTTCAAGTTCACTATTGAAAATTTCGATATACACTCCCTTAATTGGTACACCGATGGTAAAGTCTTTTCTTTCAACAGGGGTCATATTAAAGACACATACAATAAAATCTGTGTCACTTTTTCTAACAAATGATAGAACGCTTTCATCGACATTATCAGCATCGATGATCTCAATTCCCGAGTAATCATGGTCGATATCCCAGAGACATTTATTTTTTTGATAAAAGCTATTTAAATGCTTGGTATAGGTTTGCATTTTTTTATTGAGGGGATCTTCTAAATCAACCCATTCAAGAGCGTGGTCGAATTTCCACTCTAAAAATTGTCCCCATTCACTTCCCATAAAGAGCAGTTTTTTCCCAGGATGACACATCTGATAGGCATAGAGATTTCTAAGGCCTGAAAACTGCTGGTCACGGTCGCCCCACATTTTATGCATGAGACTTTTTTTGCCATGGACAACTTCGTCGTGGGACAGGGCCAAGATGTATTTTTCACTCATCATATACATGAAGCTAAAAGTTAGGAGGGTAAAATTATGTTTTCGGTAGATGGGATCCATTTGATAAAATTTTAAAACATCGTTCATCCAGCCCATATTCCACCTGTAGTCAAAGCCAAGGCTTCCTTCTTCAAGACTTCCTGTGACTTTAATTTGACTGGAAGAATCTTCAGCAATCATTAGAACATTAGGATATTTTTTCTTAATTACGGCATTTAATTTCCTAAGAAAGTGGAAGCCGTCTAGATTGACATTTGTTCCCTCGTGGTTGGGGGTCCAAGGTCCGTCATCATAATCAAGATAGACCATGTTACTCACAGCATCAACCCTGATTCCATCAAAGTGGTAGTATTCAAGCCAAAAAAGAGCAGATGAAATCAAAAACGATTGAACCTGAGGTTTTCCTAGATCAAAGTTTAAAGCCCCCCAGCGGTAGTTGTTGGCCCTATTTGGATCCTGGTATTCATAGGTTGGAGTTCCGTCATAGTAGGCTAGGCTATCATCATTGATACAAAAATGTCCTGGTACCCAGTCAACAATTGCTCCTATCCCATTAAGGTGGCAGGCTTCAATAAAGTCCCTAAGTTCTTCAGGTTGACCAAAGGTTTTTTCAAGGGCAAAGTAACCAACTGACTGATATCCCCAAGACATGCCTAGGGGATGAGCCATTAGAGGCATGAATTCTACATGGGTATAATTCATTTTCTTGAGGTAGGGAATTAGTGTCTTCTTTAGATCCTTAAAGGTTAAAGGACTGCCGTCATCATGTGTTTTAAAACTTCCTGCATGAATCTCGTAAATGTTTACAGCTTCTTTGGAGTAGTCTGTTTTATTTCTTTGCTTGATCCACCTACTATCTTTCCATTCCTTCTTGGGGAAATCCCTAACAACTGATGCTGTTCCAGGTCTTTCTTCTAATTCCAGGGAGTAGGGATCAATTTTCATTATTTCCTCACCGTTTGCACGGGTTACAAGGAACTTATAGAGATCTCCTTCTGATGGAAGGTCGGTCACAATTTCCCAGACCTCGTTATTAATTTTCTTCATGGCCAGACGGTTTTCCACCCAATTGGTAAAGTCGCCAACCAATTCTACTTTTAGTGCATTGGGAGCCCAAACTCTAAAGACAAAACCATGCTTGCGGCGGTGATGGCCGAAGTAATTTTCTGCCTTAAAATTTTCTCCAGTGGTAAAAGTTTTATATGCCTTACTCAGTGCCCTTATCTCCTATCCTTTGAAATTGTGAAAATAATAATTTTCATCATAAGTATATATCTTTAAAAATACATAATCAACGTTAATTTTTTAACAATAATTTAGAAAAAGAGAACTCATTCCCAATTATTTGCCAAATAAAGTGCATTATTTGAAGGGATACTAGCATTTAAGAAGATATTTAGTATTTGGTCAGGTATATTTTGTGAATATTTCAAATTATTTTTTGTGATGTAATCTGATTGATTACTAGGGTTAAAAATAAAGACGGTAAAGGCCTTATTATCGTACCTGATTATTCCTAGACTCTTGTCTGTATAAAAAGCTAGTAGATCGCCGTGAGTAAGAACTTTATTTTCCTTACGAAGGGCAATCCATTTTTTAAAGCTAGCAGTAAGTTCTTGATTGGCACTATCCCAAGGGAAGAAGGATCTATTATCAGGATCTGCTTGACCGCTGACACCTGCCTCGTCACCATAGTAGAAGCAGGGAACCCCGGGAAGGGCTACAAGCATCTGCAGGGCTAGCTCTAATTTTTTCGTATCCCCTGAAAGTTCAGTTAAAATTCTCGGTGTGTCATGGGTTCCTAGATTATTAAAATTATTGTAGAAGACTTCTTTCGGATAATTTTCTCTAAGACTCATAAGTTGACTGTAAGCTTCCTTAGAGGAAAATTGTTGGTTTAAGAAGTCAATAATCATCTTCCTAAAAGGATAATTCATTACAGCTTCAAGGGATTTACCCAGGATATATTTTCGCTTGACTCCGTAAGAAATCTTGCGACTAGCATCCTCCCAGACCTCACCAATTAGAACCTTATCTTCATATGCATCAAGGGACTTTCTAATTCCTTCAATGAAGAAATCGGGTAGCTCATCGGCTACGTCAAGTCGCCAGCCGTCAATTCCCATCTCAGTCCATTTATTAATGACTGAGTCTTTCCCCTTATAGATATAGTCCTGGAAGGTTGGGTTATTTTTGTCAATTTCAGGTAGGTCCTTGATACCCCACCAGGATTTGTAGTCATCAGGATAATGTTCGAACTTAAACCAATCCATGTAGGGACTTTGGGGATTTTGATAGGCGCCTACATGTGAACCAAAGCGACCATCATAGTTGAAATAAATTGAATTTTTTCCTACATGTGAGAAGACCCCGTCAAGAACCAGGTACATACCCTGGGCATGTACTTCCTTTAAAAGACTTAGAAAGTCTTCCGGGCTTCCTAAAAGTGGATCTATTTTCATATAATCAGCTGTATCATACCGGTGAACGCTTGAAGCCATAAAAATTGGATTCAGATAAAGGGCAGTTATACCAAGCTCTTTTAGGTAGGGGATTTTTTCCTTAATTCCTGCCAGGTTCCCGCCGTAATATGTCCAGCGGGCAATGTCGCCGTCACTTTTCTTGACATAATAAGGCCGGTCGGTCGTTTTTCCGTAGAAAAGAATATTGTTGTAAGGGTTTTCAATTGTTTCTATAGAAGATTTGGCAAAAGAGTCAGGAAAGATTTGGTAGAAGATAGCATTTTGATACCAATCTGGAGCCTTATCATCACTTAAAAAAATTGTAAGAGTGTAAGGAGTAACCTTCTCTTTTTTATCATAGCACTGCCCCTTGCCTAGATTAGGATTTGTTGCCCCGTAGAAAAAGCGGTAGCACCTATCATCTTCATGTTCTTCCATTTGAAAGAAGTAGGAATAAGTCCCAACTTGGTCAAAGGATGCCAGTTTAATTTCATAGAAATTATCGATTTCAGACTTGTTCATGGAAAAGCTCTGTTCGATATCATCTTCTCCCTTTAAAATGAGTTTAAGGTCAATTCTATTTGGACTTTTAACCTTTATTTTAAAGTGAATGTCAGTATCTTTTTTACAGGCCCCGAAGGGGTATTTATAGGTCTGATCCCAGGGATTAAAAAAAACTTCAGCCATCTTATCCTCCTTGTATTATTGGTCAGGAATCCCTTGAATTATATGATCTATATAGTAAGAGCTACCTTTAATTAAATATTACCCTACCAAAAATTTTATGTCAAAAATCTACTGGGAAGCTTGTGTTTTATTGGTGTTTTTGGCAATTTAGACTAAAAAAGTTCACAAAAAAAGCAACACTAAGGTTGCTTTTTTACGCAATTTTATTCAAGTGAATCTGCCCAACTTCTTGAAAGTCTACGTGAAAATTGACTGATAATAAAGTTGATTACGAAGTAAATTAAGGCTACGATTCCGTAAAGCATGAAAACCTGCCCAGCTTGGTAATATTTACCCATTAGAATTTGTGAGCTACCAAATAATTCTTGAAGGGCAATTGTCGAATAAAGAAAACTTGTATCTTTAATGACTGTTACAAATTGCGAAATAATCGCAGGGAGCATTTTTCTAATGGCCTGGGGTAGGACGATGATAGTAAGAATTTGAAGGTCTGAAAAACCTTGTGATTTACCAGCTTCGACCTGACCATTAGGAACCCCGTTTAATCCTCCGCGGATAATTTCAGCTAGGGCAGCAGATGTGAAAACAGTGAAACTTGTTACACCTGCAGGAACTGATTTTAGCTTGAAGATAAGGAAAATTACAAAAATCCAAAGTAGATTGGGTACATTACGGACGATTTCGATATAAATACCTGCAAGAATTTTTAAAAATTTGTTTTTACTGTTTCTCATGACAGCTAAAATCGTTCCAAAGAAGGTACTAAATACAATGGCAAGTAGTGAGATCCATAGAGTTAGCATAAGTCCTTCCATCAGGAATTTAATATTTGCAGGAGTAAATACTTGTTGTGCTTGTTCAGATAATGACATTTGTCTCCTTTCTATTGATGAAAATCATCAAATGCTGTAAGAATCTTTGTTTCTTTCTTCAATTCTTCTACCATATGTAGCAATAGGGAAGCAGAGTACGAAGTAAAGAACACCGACTGCGATAAAGGCTGGAATGAAACTTAGGTTTCCTGATGACCAGCTCTTGGCTGTAAAGATTAGATCAGCACCACCGATTAGGGCGATAGTTGAGGTATTTTTAATTAGGTTAACGACCTGGTTGGTTAGAGGGGGGATAATCATCCTTACCGCTTGTGGTAAAATAATTAGTCTCATAGACTCCCGGTAAGAAAAACCTTGTGACTCAGCGGCTTCAAGTTGGCCGCGGGGTACAGCTTCAATCCCACTTCTGATAACCTCAGAGATGTAAGCACCGTGGTAGAGTCCCACACAGAGGACAGCCGTCCAAAAGGCACTAAGCATGAGGTGTTCATTTAAAATAGGGAATCCGTAGTAGACAACCACAAATTGGATGAGAAGGGGAATATTTTGATAAATTTCAACGTAAACTCTACTAATTCCTTTAAGAATTTTATTTTTACTTGCTGACATGGAACCAAAAACGATACCAAGAGCCATGGCAAGTATGAGGGCACAGATTGATATTCCAAGAGTATAAAGAAAAGCTTTACCAAAGATACCAAAATCATTGAATAGTGCCTGCCAACGTTCAAGAGCAAAAGGGCTCATAGAAACTCCTTTCTAAGATAAATGCTTATTTGGTTGAGGCATCCTTTAAATTATATTTGGTATATAATTTGTCGAGGGTACCGTCTTGTCTCCATTTTTCAAGCAGTTGGTTCATGTAATCATTTAAATCAGTATTTGATTTTTTGCTTGCAATCCCGTATTTTTGAGGGGCAAATCCGATGTCTAGGATTTCAGTCTCATTATCGACATAACCTGTCAGGATTGATTTATCAACAGCAAAGGCATCAATTCTACCAGCTGTTAAAGATAGTTTAAGGCTAGGGTAGTCTGAAAGTTCGGTGTATTTAAAGCTAATTCCATTTTCAGCAGCCAACTTTTCAAGATTTTTTCTGGTACTTGACGACTGGGCAACCCCAATTGTTTTACCATCTAAATCTTTAATGTTTTCATAACCATATTTCTTTTTAACTAGGAAACCTGCTTCATCTGTAAAGTAAGGTTCTGTAAAGTTATAGGTTAGCTTTCTTTCATCTGTAATAGTAAAGGTTGCAAGGACTGCATCAACTTGATTGTTGTCCAGAAGAGGTCCCCTTGTTTGAGCAGTTACAGGAACATACTCGGGAGTAGCCCCTAACTCATCAGCAATCATCTGCGCAAGTTCAATTTCAATTCCTGAAAATTTTCCTGTCTCCGGATCCTTAAATCCAAAGTTTGGTACGTCTTGCTTAACACCAACCCTAAATTTTTTACTCTCTTTTATTTTATCTAAAGCCTTAGTATCTGAAGAAGATCCTTCTGAACTAGTTTTTGTAGAAGATCCACAAGCTGCTAAAGAAAAAAGAAAGAGGAGTCCAGTAAAAATCATCAGTGATTTTTTTAATTTTTTCATCATTCCTCCTTTTTGATTTACAATACTTAAAATGAATTAATAACCGATTGCATTAGTGGGAAATGATTTGACCAAGGAATTGTTTAGCACGCTCCTCTGTAGGATTATCAAAGAATCCGGCAACGTCTGTTGTATCCTGTAAGATTTCACCATCAGCCATGAAAATAATCCTGTCGGCAACATTGCGGGCAAATCCCATTTCATGCGTTACAACAAGCATGTTCATTCCTTGTTTAGCAAGGTTTTGCATAACCTCAAGAACGTCACCGATTGTTTCTGGGTCAAGAGCACTTGTTGGTTCATCAAAAAGAAGAAGCTTTGGATGCATGGCAAGACCACGGGCAATTGCAACCCTTTGTTTTTGTCCACCAGAAAGCATGCCTGGATAGCTATCTTTTTTATCCCACATGTTTACATATTCAAGATATTCTTTAGCAGTTTTTTCAGCGTCAGCTTTGCTTTCTTTAAGGACTTTGATTGGTGCTAAAGTCACATTTTCAAGTACAGTTTTATGCGGATATAAATTGAAATGCTGGAAAACCATTCCAACTTCCTTACGAAGATCAATTAAATCTTGGGCAGTTGCGGATTCGACATGGTGGCCATTGACAATTAATTCTCCAGAATCAATCTGTTCAAGGGCATTTATGGTACGGATAAGAGTTGACTTACCACTACCAGATGGACCAAGGAGAACAACTACTTGTCCCTCTTCAACCTCTAAATTAATGTCCTTTAGAGCATGATAGTCCCCGTAATATTTTTCAACATTTTTAAATTCAATAAGTGCCATAAAAACTCCTTTCTTATTGTCACTTTTTCTGACATTGGCCTATTCTAACAAAAAAATATTAATGTGTCAAAAATTCAGAAAAATTAGACCAATTAGAACAATTTTGGAAATTTTTACAGTATAGCCACCTTTTTTGTAATAAATTTTAAAAAAATGTATAATAAGGCAAAAGATACGTGAATGGATGGATGACTATGAAAAGAATATTAGTAGTTGATGATGAAAAACCGATTAGTGACATCGTAAAATTTAATTTGACCAAAGAAGGATACGAGGTTATAACGGCCTTTGATGGGGAAGAAGCCTTAAAATTATTTGAGGAAGAAAATCCAGATTTGGTCCTTCTTGACCTTATGCTTCCTAAGATAGACGGGTTAGAAGTGGCGCGTGAGATTAGAAAATCAAGCGACATTCCAATCATTATGGTCTCTGCCAAGGATAGTGAATTTGACAAGGTAATTGGTCTAGAGCTTGGCGCTGATGACTATGTAACCAAGCCTTTTTCAAATCGTGAACTTCTAGCCAGGGTTAAGGCCAACCTTAGAAGAATTAAGGCTGCTCAAAATTTAGCTCAGGAAGATGATTCCAAGCAGGAGATTGTTGTGGGTGATTTAAAAATCATTCCTGAAAAATATGTTGCTTATAAAAGAGATGAGCCCCTTGAGCTTACCCATAGGGAATTTGAACTCCTTCATTATCTGGCCCAACATATAGGAGAAGTTATGACGCGTGAGCACCTCCTTCAAACGGTTTGGGGTTATGACTATTTTGGTGACGTAAGGACTGTTGACGTGACAGTTCGTCGTCTGAGAGAAAAAATTGAGGATACTCCAAGTCGCCCAGAATACGTGGCTACTCGCCGCGGTGTTGGCTACTACTTAAGTGAAGCCAAGAATGATAAGGATAGCTAGATAAGTGTGAAGAAAATAAAATTTTACAATTCGATAGTTTTTAAGGCAGCCCTTGTGGTCGTCTTACTTTTTTCGATTTTTATAGCCTTTAATTATGATTTACTGATTCAAAATTTGATTCTTTATAGAAGCTTTATGGTGTTCAGTTTAATCTGTCTGGTTGTTGCAATTTTTGTCAGCCAAAGGCTTTCGGGTGTAATTTTTAAGATTTCTAAGCAGGTGGAAGATTATACTAACAAAAATTATTCCGAAAGAAAAAATATTTCAGGAAATAATGAAACAACCCTTCTTTATGATAATGTGGTAAGACTGGGAGAAGAGATTGAAAAAACGCAAGATACTTTAGAGAGCCAGCACAACCGTTTAAATGGGATCTTGACCTATATGACCGATGGGGTCATTGCAACAGATAGGCGGGGTAAAATCGTAACAGCAAATGCTGCAGCCCTAACCATGCTTGGATTCACGGAAAAGAAGATTTTAAACAAGAGGATTGTTGATGTCTTGAAGCTATCAAGCAAATATAGCTTTAGGGATCTTTTGACCCAGTCTCCTGAAGTTATCATTGACCGGGAAAATGAGATGGGCGAGTATGTAAGTATTCAGCTTCATTTTGCTCTTTTTAGGAGGGACAATGGCTTTATTTCAGGGCTTGTAGTTGTTCTCCATGACGTAACTGAGCAGGAAACAGCAGAACGGGAGAGAAGGCTCTTTGTTGCCAATGTATCCCATGAGCTGAGAACTCCTTTGACCAGTGTGAAAAGTTATCTGGAAGCCTTGGAGGAAGGGGCTTGGATGGATCCAGAGATTGCTCCCAACTTTCTAGCTGTGTCCCTTGATGAGACCAATAGAATGATTAGGATGATTAGTGATCTTTTGACCCTATCACGGATGGACCGAGAGGATATGGTTGCTGACAAGGAGATGGTCAATTTGGTGGCCTTCCTTCACTTTCAGCTCAACCGTTTTGACCAGATGTCTGTTAGTACAGGACTTGATAAGACCATTAAAATTGTAAGAAAGATTCCTTTGAAGCCTGTGTGGGTTGAAATTGATACCGACCAGATGGGTCAAGTTATTGATAATATAATGAATAATGCCATCAAGTATTCACCTGAAGGTGGAACAATTACCGTTTCCTTAGAAGAGACCAACAATCAAATTCTACTTAAGGTTACCGATGAAGGAATAGGGATTCCTAAAAAGGATTTACCTAAGATTTTTGATCGTTTT
Organism: Streptococcaceae bacterium ESL0687; assembly: GCA_029392475.1. Classification (NCBI taxonomy): domain Bacteria; kingdom Bacillati; phylum Bacillota; class Bacilli; order Lactobacillales; family Streptococcaceae; species Streptococcaceae bacterium ESL0687. The sequence continues at coordinate 1,269,783 of CP113940.1, read as the reverse complement.
TACCGGGTTGACAAGGACCGTAATAGGAAGCAGGGTGGAACTGGCCTGGGTCTTGCCATTGTGCGAGACGTAATTAAGTTACATGATGGCTACATTTGGGCATCAAGTGACGGAGAGCATGGTACAACCTTTACCATTATTCTCCCATATAATCCAACCCTAACAGAGGTTGTTACAGAAGAAGATGACTGGGGATAAAATTCCCAGTTTTTAAAGTGAGGAAAAGATTGGAAGATTCAGCATTTAAATATAGTATTTTAGCATCAGGAAGTAGTGGGAATGTCTTTTACCTAGAAAGTCCCAAGAAGAAGATTTTAGTTGATGCAGGACTTTCGGGTAAAAAAATAGAGGGTCTTATGTCAGATATTGGCAGAGATCTAAAAGATGTTGATGCCCTTTTGGTCACCCATGAACATAAGGATCATATTGCAGGACTTGGGGTTCTAGCAAGAAAGTATAAATTTGACCTTTATGCCAACCAAGCTACTTGGGATGCCATTGGGGATTCTTGCGGGAAGATTGCAAGTGAACAAAAAAATATTTTTGAACTGGGTCAGACCATGACCCTAGGGGATTTAGACATTGAAAGTTTTGGAGTTAGCCATGATGCAGCAGCTCCCCAGTTTTATAGGTTTATGAAGGATGACAAGAGTTTTGTTATGCTTACTGACACAGGATACGTCAGTGAAAGGGTGGCTAAAACCATTGAAAATGCAGATGCCTATTTGATGGAAAGTAACCATGATGTAGAGATTCTTAGGATGGGTTCATATCCTTGGAGAATCAAGCAGCGTATTTTAAGTGATCACGGACACTTATCAAATGAGGACGGGGCTCGTGCAGCACTGGACGTTTTGGGTAATAGGACCAAGAAGATATTTTTGGGACATAGGAGTCAACAAAATAACATTAAGGATTTGGCTCACATGACCATGGAGACTACCTTAATGCAAAATGATATTGATGTGAGAAAAGAAATTAAAATCTATGATACTTCTCATATTGAAGCAAGTCCCCTATTTGATATCTAGAAAATGACGATTGAAGAATTCAATCGTTTTTTTTGATATAATACGGAAAGAGGAGAAAAAAATGAATAACATTGAAGAATTAAACCTTGAATTACAGGAAAAATACGGAATTAACTTTACAAATCTTAAGCTCCTAGAACAAGCATTTACCCACTCGAGTTATGCAAATGAACAACGTCTCCCAAAAGCTTCAAACAACGAAAGGTTGGAGTTTCTTGGAGATGCCGTTTTAGGACTAACGATTTCAGAATTTCTTTTTAAAAAATATGAGGATCGTCCAGAAGGAGAACTTTCAAAAATGCGTTCAAATATTGTAAGGACGGAAAGTCTGGCCAATTTTGCACGTAAGTGTAATTTTGATAAGTATCTCCTTTTGGGACACGGAGAAGAAAAAAGTGGTGGAAGAAACAGGGATACCAACCTTGAAAATCTGTTTGAATCATTTTTAGGTGCCCTTTTGTTGGATAAAAATTTCAAGGCAGCTGAAGCCTTTATCTACCAGGTAATTATTCCAACCATTCAAAGTGGCGAATTTGAAAAAATTGTAGACTTTAAAACAAGCCTACAAGAAGCTCTTCAGGCCAATGGAGACGTGGATATTAGTTACAAGGTGGTCAAGGAAAGTGGTCCGGCTCACGAAAGAATATTTGAGGTTACAGTCTACCTCAATGGTGAGGAAATTGGACACGGAGCTGGTAAATCAAAGAAAAATGCTGAACAAGCAGCTGCGAGAAATGCCCTTGAAAGTAACGATAATTTAGTACTTGAAACAAGTATTATCCACCAGAAGAAGGAGGACTAATGTTTCTTAAGAAAATAGAAATGGTTGGTTTTAAATCCTTCGCTGATAGGACCAAGATTGATTTTAATTCAGGAATTACCGCAATCGTTGGTCCAAACGGTTCTGGTAAATCAAACATTGCAGAGAGTTTGCGCTGGGTTCTTGGGGAGCAATCAGCCAAGAGTTTACGCGGAACAAAGATGCCAGACGTCATCTTTTCAGGTACTGAAAGTCGCAAGGCCTTAAATTTTGCTGAAGTCATTGTAAGTTTTGACAATGGGGATAAATACCTGAATTCTGATTCAGACCTTACTATAACAAGGCGCCTTTACAGAAATGGTGATAGTGAGTTTCTAATAAACGGAAAAAAAGTTCGTTTGAAGGATGTCCATAATCTTTTTACCGATACGGGTCTTGGACGTGATTCTTTTTCTATAATTTCTCAGGGTAAAATTGAAGAAATTTTTAGTAGTAAGCCAGAAGACCGCAGGTTAATCTTTGAAGAAGCTGCTGGGGTTTTAAAATACAAGACCAGGAAAAAGGAAACAGAAGGCAAGTTAAACGGAACCCAGGAAAATATTGACCGCTTGGAAGATATTATTTATGAGTTGGATAGCCAATTAGCACCTCTAAGGGTGCAAAGGGATAAGGCTCTGAAATATAAGGATCTAGACGGGACAAGAAGAAATCTGGAATTATCCGTTGTTGTTGCCCAACTGATAGAAGAAAAGATAAAATATGAAGCGCGAAATGAGGCCTTTGAAGAAATTTCTTCTATTTTAGCTGATTTAAGGCAGAAAAAAATAGCTTATGAAAACAAGGTTTCTTCTATTAAAGAAGGAAGACGAAAACTTAGCCTTGAACGGGAAAACCTCCAATCTGAGGTGGTTAATTTAACCAAGCTGAAGGCTGACTATCAAGGAAAGCTTGAATTATTTGATAGCCAAAAAGATGCTTCTGATAAAAGTAAGGCAGAGCTTGAAGCCCGTCTACTTGAAAGCAGCAAAAAACTTTCTGGCTACCAAGAACAGGTAGAGAAGATTACGGCTATTTTAGATGAAAATAATCTAGAAAAAGAAGCCCTACTTGCAGCCATTAAAAAAATGGAAGCTGACCAAGAAAAATATGCAGATGATCCAGAAGCCCTTATGGAGCAACTTAGGCAGGAGTATGTAAGCCTAGTTGACAAAGAGGCAAGTTTAAATAATCAACTGGTAAAAAATGATTCTGACATAGCAAATATTTTAAGGGCTTCCAAGGAGCAAGATGACAGCTCGAAAGAACTTCAAGACCGTTTTTCAGAAACTAAACTTGAACTTACCCGTTCTCAAAAGGAAGTTGTAGGAGCAGATGAGTTAATTGCTGAAATTTTAGAAGATAGAAGAATTTTATCTGAAAAAAGAGAAGCTGTTGACCACAAGTATCAAAAGGCTCAAACCATTATGTTTGACAAGCTTGACGAACTTAAAAATCAAAAGGCCAAGCTTGCAAGCCTTGAAAATATTCAGGCTAATCACAGTAATTATTACCAGGGAGTTAAGGCAGTTCTTAATAATGCTGACAAAATTGGTGGCATTATAGGTCCTGTAGCTGATTTAATAAACTTTGATAGCAAGTATTCTGTTGCTCTTGAGGTTGCTTTAGGTGGTAATGCCCAAAATTTAATTGTTGAAGATGAGGCTTCTGCCCAAAAAGCAATTAGTTTCCTTAAAAAAACTAGGGGAGGACGAGCAACCTTTCTACCTCTGACAACAATTAAAAGTAGGGATCTGTCTCAGGCAAGCCTTAATAAACTTAGGGGCCTACCAGGATTTATTGGCCGGGCTCTTGATCTGATTAGTTTTCAAGAGAAGCTACTACCAGCCCTATCTAATCTACTTGGGACAACAGTTATTGTAGATACGACTGAAAATGCCAGCCAGCTTGCAAGGGAGATAGACTACAAGCTTAAAATTGTAACCTTAGACGGTACAATTTTAATGCCTGGAGGTTCATATTCAGGTGGTTCAACGAGAAAAAATTCAATCACCTTTACTCAGGCTGAGATTAAAAATCTAAAAGCCAAGTTACCTGATTTAGAAGAAGAGCTTAAACTTCTAGAAAAAACTGTTAAAGACCTTCAAAATAAGGATCAAGCCCTACTTGCAAAACTTGAACAAAACCGTGAATCTGCTGAAAAAGCTCGTTTAAGGAAACAGGAGCAGGTATTTAAGCTAGAGCACTTACACAAGGAAGAAGCTGAGCTAAAAAATCAGTTGGCAAAATTAAGTTCTAAGGATAAATTACTGGAGCTTAACCAGCTGGATGAGCAGGCAGTAGCCATTAGAAAAGACCTTGACCAGCTTAAACTTGAAAAAGACCAGGTTAACAAGTCAATTGAAGCTCTTAGGGAAAATCAGGCCAGTCTCAAGGAAGTCAGAGGAGATTTGCAGGACAAACTTCAAACCAGCCGCTTGAAACTTACTGAACTTACAAGTGAAATTAAATTTAGAAGTTCAGAAAAAGAGCGTCTTGAAGTAGGTATTTCTGACCTTAAAAAAGAACTAGCAAGTTACCAGATCAGTCTTTCTGAGAGTAGTAAGCTCAGCTTAGAAGACAGGGATAATTTTTCAGCCAAACTTTCTGAAGTTGAAATCAGGCTTACTGCTTGTGACCATAAGATTATTCAAATAAAATTTGAACTAGATGATCTTCAAGGGCAGTTAGATGACCTTGAAGACCTAAGCAGTAAAAATATTAAGGCCCGTGAAGAGTACGGTGATAGTCATACTAGGCTGGAGCTTGAACTTGAGCAGTCTAAAAAATATCTGATGGACAAGCAGCTGATTCTTACTGATCATTATCAAATGAGCTTTGAAGAGGCTCAAAATCAGGCGACTAACCTTGAAGATTTAAGGGCGGCTGAGCATGAACTTAAGGAGCTTGAAAGGAAAATTAGAGCTCTTGGTGCAGTTAACTTAGATGCCATTAGCCAGTATGATGAGGTTAGTGGTAGGTATGAATTTTTAAGTACCCAAAAAGATGACCTCCTAAAATCAAAAGAGATGCTTCTTGATACAATTTTCCAAATGGATGATGAGGTTAAAATTCGCTTTAAAAATACCTTTGAAGCTGTCAGGGAAAGCTTTAAGAGGACCTTTGAACAGATGTTTGACGGCGGTCAGGCTGATCTTGAACTGACAAGTGATAATCTTTTGGAAGCCGGAGTTGAAATCGTTGTTCAACCGCCAGGTAAAAAACTTTTGAGCCTTAATCTAATGAGTGGGGGAGAAAAATCCCTTACAGCTTTAGCCTTGCTGTTTGCTATCTTAAAGGTTAAAACAGTGCCATTTGTAGTCTTGGATGAGGTCGAAGCAGCCCTTGATGAAGCGAATGTTAAACGTTTTGGTAATTATATGGCGAATTTTGATGGAGCCAATCAGTTTATTGTGGTAACCCATAGGAAGGGAACCATGGCTGCAGCGGATTCTATCTACGGGGTAACTATGCAGGAATTTGGAATTTCAAAAATTGTATCTGTTAAATTAAAGGATATAAAAGAAGATAATTAAGAGGAGATAAGATGATAAAATTACTAGCCCTTGATTTAGATGGTACCTTATTAAATAGTCAAAAAAAGGTATCTGATAAAAATAGGTGGGCACTCGATGAGGCTAGAAAAAAAGGTGTTAAGCTAGTGGTCACTACAGGTCGCCCTCTGACATCGATTAAGTACCTCCTAGAGGATTTGGATTTAATTGACCAAGAAGAGTATAGTATTACCTTTAATGGTGGCTTGGTCCAAAGAAATACAGGAGAGATTTTAAGTAAATCTTCCCTAAGTCTTGATGAAATTAAAGAAATTCATAAGCTGGGTTCAAGTTTTGGCCTGCCTCTTTCAATCTTAAGTGATGACAGAGTATATGAACTTGATGGACCGACTGATTATAGGAAGATTAATCCAGCTCTTACTTATTTTGAATCATCAGTTGAGGATTTGCCTTCTGACCGGATTTATAATAAGGCTATTTTCTGTGCCGAGGTTACTACCCTTGATGAGCATGTTAAAGACCTTCAAGCAAAATTAGCGGGATCTTTTGAGTCATTTAAATCAAGGGACATAATTTTTGAGGTTATGCCAAGGGGTGTGGTTAAGGCAACAGGTCTTAAGGGGTTAATCGATATTTTAAATATTGATCAATCAGAGGTTATGGCCATCGGGGACGAGGAAAATGATCTGTCAATGATTGAATGGGCAGGATACGGTATGGCCATGGGAAATGCAGTCGATTTAATCAAGCAAGTAGCCAACCATACAATTCCCCTTACAAATGATCAAGATGGTGTCGCTTGGGCGATTGAAGAACATATTTTATAAATTTTTAACTAGTAAAATTTAGATTTAATTGGAGAATATTATGGGCTTATTTGATAAATTATTTAAAAGAAAAAATAAAGACAAAGAGCAGATAGAGCAAAATGAACAGGTCGAAGAAGTTCAAATTGATGATTTTCCTATAGACTTGCCTGTTGGTAAGTCAGAAGAGGATAGCCATTCTTCTGACAGCAAGGATTTGTCAAGTTTTGAGCAGCCAGAAGAAGCTTCTAAGTCTCAAGATGAAGAAGTGTTTGAACAAGTAGAAATTTCAAATCCTGCAAGCTTTGAAAAAGTTGAGCAGGTTGAAATCAAGGAAGTTGCTCAACCAAAAAAAGTTGAACCTGAGCAAAAGCTTGAAGAAAAATATCAAAAATCACTTAAGAAGACAAGCCGCTCTTTTGGAGATAGGTTTAATGCCCTTATGGCTAACTTCAGGGGAGTAGACGAAGAATTTTTTGAAGATGTTGAAGAGGCTTTAATTTTAAGTGACGTAGGTTATGAGCTATCCCTTGATATTGCAGAAGAATTGAGGGAAGAGGTAAGGCTTAAAAATGCTAGGAAGCGTGAGGATGTAAAAAATGTCATCATCGAAAAGCTTGCTGATACCTTAGATGATAATGGACTAAACCACAGCTTAAATCTTCAAAAGGACGGCCTTTCTGTCTTTATCTTTGTGGGGGTAAATGGTGTTGGTAAAACAACAACCATTGGTAAGCTTGCAAATCGATACCGTCTGGAAGGTAAGAAGGTTCTTCTAGCCGCTGCTGATACCTTTAGGGCTGGAGCCACAGACCAATTGGTTGAGTGGGGTCAAAGAAGCCAGGTTCCTGTTGTAGTTGGACGTGAAGGAGGAGATCCTGCAAGTGTAGTCTTTGATGCAGTCAAAAAAGCTCGCGATGAAGACTATGACGTTCTTTTGATTGATACGGCTGGGCGTTTACAAAACAAGGATCATTTGATGAAGGAACTTGAAAAAATAATTCGTATTATTCAAAGGGAAGTTCCAAGTGCTCCTCATGAAACCTTGCTAGCAGTTGATGCAACTACAGGGCAAAATGCAATTGAGCAGGCCAAGCAGTTTTCAAGTGTAGCTCCTCTGACAGGGATTATTTTGACCAAGTTAGATGGAAGTGCCAAGGGTGGAATTGTTTTTGCCATTGAAAGCACACTTCAGATTCCTGTTAAACTGGTTGGACTAGGTGAGAAAATTGATGACTTAGAAGACTTTTCACCAGAAAACTTTGTCGTTGGAGTTTTCTCGTCATTGATTTAAATAAAAAAATGAAGACCAGATGGTCTTCGTTTTTTTATTAGAGATCAAAATACTGTTTTTTCAAGATACTTGGATAGACATTTACGACCTTCTCAAGTTCTCTTTGTTTTTTCTCCATGTCATGGGTTACTTCTTTTGAGAAATTTTCAAGGATAATCCGGGCATCTTTAAAGATGTAGCCCCCGTTTTTCATATCATCCTCGTCTGAGTAGGTTGCAAGCCTGTGTGATAGGTCCTTGAAAAAAGTTTCTAAAAAGTAGGCCGGAAGATAACGATTATACATGGAGGTGAAATTTTTAAGAAAATTATAGTCATAGAAGGGAATTTTAATATCCTTTTGGGGGATGATTAAAAAGTCATCTCTCGTATCTAGGGGACGATTTAAAAGTTCATTAATTTTCTTGTTTAAAATATTTCTTACTTCCACTTCCTTTAATTTTTTGTCAATGGCCAACTGTTTTTTGTAACGATTTTCGTCATAAAGATGGTAGAGGTAAAAGCCTAGGCCCATTCCAAGGATTCCTAGGGCCATACCGGTTAAAGTTGATAAAATAATTTGAATATTCATGGAGAAATTATACCATTATTAGTAGGATATAGGCTAGTAGAAGCTAGTTGAAAAGGGGTGATTTAAAATAATTGCGCTCAGTAATACGAACTATTTGACCATTCTTGACCAAAAGTGTAAAATTAACAAAAAGGTCGCTTAAGATTTGTGACCATGCTAATTTTTATTAAACTAAAAAGGAGAAATTATGAATCTAGTACCTACAGTCATCGAACAATCTAGCCGCGGAGAACGTGCCTATGACATTTACTCTCGTCTTCTAAAAGACCGTATTATTATGCTTACTGGAGAAGTTGAAGACAATATGGCAAATTCTATCATTGCCCAACTTCTTTTCCTAGATGCCCAAGATAGCACAAAAGATATTTACCTGTATGTAAATACTCCAGGAGGATCAGTATCTGCAGGTCTTGCTATTGTTGATACTATGAACTTCATCAAATCAGATGTTCAAACAATCGTTATGGGAATGGCCGCTTCAATGGGGACTATTATCGCTTCAAGTGGAACCAAGGGTAAACGTTTCATGCTACCTCATGCTGAATACATGATTCACCAACCAATGGGTGGTACTGGTGGCGGAACTCAACAGACTGATATGGCAATTGCTGCAGAACACCTACTAAAAACCCGTAATACCTTAGAAAAAATTCTTGCAGAAAATTCAGGTCAACCAATTGAGCGTGTTAATAAAGATGCTGAGCGTGATAACTGGATGAGTGCTCAGGAAACTCTTGATTATGGCTTTATTGATCAAATCATGGAAAATAATAAATTGAAATAAAATAAGAAAGATTCCCTGAAAAGGGAGTCTTTTTTTATTTTAAAAAATTCTTGTTTTTAGCGGGAAAAGGACTATAATTATAGGGTTGTTTTGTGAAGTTAATATCATAAATATATCAATAGTTATATGGAGTAAAAAATGAAAAAATACTTATTTATTTTATCGTCAGTTGCGGTTCTTACAGCTTGTGGAAATCACAAGACATCTGAAGTTAAGTCTACCAGTGGTGTGAAGACTGAAGAAGTTGACAAAAAGGCAGCTAATAAGTCTGATAAAAGAGAGACTCAGATTGACCAAGTTGAAAATGTAGGTTCTGATACAAGTAAAGAAGGGGGATACCAAGGGGCGCAAGAAAATTCGATAAATCAAGAACCGGTCAGCACGGTTTCAACAGGTAATAATGAAATTATAGCTACTTCGAATAATAATACAAACGAATCAATAGACTATAATGCTGGTCTGACCTCAGAAGATATTGCCCGCAATGAGGAATACAATGGGACAAGTATGACTGATGAGGAGATAGATGCAATTGATGCACAAATGCCTCCTCGAGAAGATGGTTTACCTCGTCGTTCGCGCGGGAAAGCATCTTTCCCAGTTGATGCATCTACCTTAAATGAGGAAGTTGCCATGAGAATTATTAGGGAAGGCCTAAAAGAATACGATGAAAAATATGGTTTGATCTTGGGTATTGGCCTGAAAAATAAGAATGGAATTACAGTCACCGTTACCTTAAAAAATTATCCAGGTGAATACGGGGGAAGCTTCCCATGTTTCGTAAAAAATGATGGAAGCTGGCAGATTGTGGGGTAGGAATGTTTTATCTCCCTGGAATAATTCTTTAGTGGTTATTAAGCCCTCGTTAATTTTAATAGCAGCATATCTCAGGAAAGTCTTCTAGGAAAAATTATAAAGACTACTTCAGTAAAAAGAGAAATCCATAAAGATTTCTTTTTTTATTTTTACTGAATTTTTGGATTTATGGATAAGATTACATAAAATTTAGATAATCTATTTGTAGGGTAGCTTAAGACTTCTATTCCCTTTTTAAAATATGAATAATATAAATAATATTATAAATCCCTTGCAATAAGATATAATTATGATAAAATGGATAAGTATGTTATCTATGATTAACAAAAAAAATTAACAGGAGATATAAAAATGGCTAAAGTTTGTTATTTTACTGGTCGTAAGACTGTATCAGGAAACAACCGTTCACATGCTATGAACAAAACTAAGCGTACATTCAAACCAAACCTTCAAAAAGTAACTGTTCTTATCGATGGTAAACCTAAAAAAGTTTGGGCTTCAGCTCGTGCTCTTAAATCAGGTAAAGTTGAACGTATCTAATTTTATTATTGATTAATCAATAGAATAAAAGACCGTCGTGCTGAGTCGCGACTTTTTTATTTTCAAGAATTATGATAAAATTACAGTAATTAAATTCTAAGGAGCAGAAAAATGGCTGTTACTATTAATACAAAGAACGGTGCTGTTGAAATTGAAAATGATGTTCTTTCGACAGTTGTTGGTGCGAGCACGACTGAGATTTTTGGAGTTGTTGGTATGACGAGCAAAAGTGCAGTCAAAGATAGCTTTAAGGTCATTTTAGGTCAGGAAAATTATTCAAAAGGTGTAGTCATCTCCAATAAAGAAGAAGGCATAACTGTTGACGTTTATGTTGTTGTAAGTTATGGTGTAAAAATAAATGAGGTTGCTAAAAATATTCAGGAACGTGTCAAGTTTAACTTAGAGAATCAACTTGGTATTGTTGCCGACTCAGTGAATATTTTTGTGCAGGATGTGAAGGTGGTATCAGAGTAAAATGTCAAAAATTAATGCAAGTTTATTTCAAGAAATGGTTCAGGCAGCAAGTACACGCCTAAATAACCAAGCTGAATATGTGAATTCTCTTAATGTATTCCCAGTTCCAGATGGAGACACCGGGACAAATATGGGTATGACAATCACAAATGGTGCCAAGGAAGTAGCAGATAAACCGGCAGCAACTGTTGGACAGGTCGCACAAATCCTATCAAAAGGTCTTTTAATGGGTGCGCGTGGAAACAGTGGAGTTATCCTAAGCCAGCTTTTCCGTGGTTTTGGACAGCAAATTGTAGACCTTGATGTACTTGACGGTAAGGCTTTAGCCTCTGCCTTTCAAGGTGGGGTTGAGGTTGCCTACAAGGCTGTTATGAAACCAGTTGAGGGAACAATCCTTACTGTTGCCCGCGGAGCAGCAACTTATGCCCTGAGAAAGGCTGAAGAATCTGATGATGCAATCGAGGTTATGCGTGCAGCTCTTGAGGGAGCAAATGTAGCCCTTGCTAAAACTCCTGACATGCTTCCAGTTCTTAAGGAAGTTGGAGTAGTTGACTCTGGTGGACAAGGTCTGGTTTATATTTATGAAGGCTTCTTGGCGGCAGCGACTGGTGAGTACCTAGAAAGTACTGATTTTGTTGCGACACCAGCTGTAATGGATGAGATGGTAAATGCAGAACACCACAAATCAGTAGCAGGACATGTAGCGACTGAAGATATTAAATTTGGTTACTGTACAGAAATCATGGTTGCCCTAGGCAAGGGTCCTACTGCTAGAAAAGAATTTGACTATGATGAATTCCGTACCTATTTAAATGAATTGGGCGATTCTCTTTTAGTGGTAAATGATGATGAGATTGTAAAAGTCCATGTCCATACAGAAGATCCGGGTCTTGTGATGCAAGAAGGTCTTAAATACGGAAGTCTAGTTAAAGTGAAAGTTGACAACATGCGTAACCAGCATGATGACGTTCTTGAAAAAGAAGCCCAAAAAGCTCCAACAGCTCCTTTAGAAGAAGCTAAGGAGTTTGGTGTGATTGCAATTGCTGCCGGGGAAGGATTAGCTAAGGTCTTTAAGGGACTGGGTGTTGATTATGTTATAAGTGGTGGTCAAACAATGAATCCATCAACAGAGGATATTGTTGTAGCCATTGAAAGCGTCAATGCTAAAAACATTATTATCCTGCCTAATAATAAGAATATCTTTATGGCTGCTCAAACAGCGGCAGAGGTTGTTGAAAAACCAGCAGTTGTTGTTGAATCAAGAACTGTTCCCCAAGGTTTTACAGCCCTATTAAGTTTTGATCCAAGCCGTAGCCTGGAAGAAAATAAGGAACGCATGACTCAAGCCCTTTCTGATGTTGTTAGTGGATCAGTAACTAATGCTGTTCGTGATACTACAATTGATGGTCTTGAAATTCATGAAAATGATATCCTAGGAATGATTGACAATAAGATTGTCGTTTCAACTCCAGATATTGGAGATGCCATGAGTGCGACCCTAGATAAGATGCTTAATGACGAAAGTGAAATTGTTACAATCTACATAGGTGAAGATGGTAGCCGCGAACTTGCTGAAAGTCTTGCTGAGGATATTGAAGAGGACTATCCAGAAGTTGAAGTTGAAATTCACCAAGGAGACCAACCTGTTTACCCTTATCTGTTTAGTGTTGAATAATAAATCTAAGACCCTTATGGGGTCTTTTATTATGATTCAAGGATAAAATTAAATATTTATTTCACAAAGATTTAATTTTGTGGTAGAGTTAGAGGTAGATAGGAGTTTAAAATGAAGAAAATACTAGCAATTATAATTTTAGCTTTTACTCTCACCTCTTTAATGGGCTGTAAGCAGGTGGGGAAAGAGATTCAGGAATCTTCTGATACTACAGTAACTGGTAGTTCTAAGTCTCAGGAGGGAAGTAGTCAAGCTGATATTACACCGGTCTTAACTAAAGAGCAGCTTGCAGCAGAGATTGCTAAGTCTGAAGGGATTACTACGAATCTTGCAACAGAAGAAATAGGTCAGAACATAAATGAAGGGAACAATCAGGCAGGCGAGACCTTAGAAGAAACCTTCCGAATTTTTTCGAGGGAAATTTTAGTCGCTGATGACTACCGTCCAAGGATTAAATTTTATTGCCAAACAAGTGAAGAAGGAGAATCTAAGGTAATTAATAAGGTTTTTCGAATAAGTTTTGACCGAAATTATAGGGGCCTGACTAAGGAGTTCAATGGTCATATTTATGCTAATCTTGAAGATCCCACTACTATTTTTTATATTTTAAATGGTGACTTCTATGATGGCGGAATAACCTACGATTCAAGTGCTTGTAATGTCGTCTTAGGACATGGTGATGATCTAACCTTTACTGTCCAGGATTATAATGAAAAATTTGCTTATAAGTATTTAGAAGATAAATTTATTTTTTAAGAAAGACAACTTAATTTGTCTTTTTTTATTAGGAGTACAACTATCTTTACTGACCATCTACCGGCTTAAAGTGTAGTTATTATGCTATACTGGAGGCAAGAAAAGTTAGAGAAAGGACACCAGGCAATCTGGCAGAGTATATGAAATTAAGTGATTCAATTCAATATCTCAAGGGTGTGGGTCCCAAGGCTCTTGAGAATTATCAGAAACTTGGCATTTCAACCCTTGAGGATCTTCTTTTTTACTTTCCTTTTAGGTATGAAGACTTTTCAGGCAAATCAGTTTTTGAACTGGTTGACGGAGAAAAATCAACGGTTGTTGGGGAGGTTGTAACGCCAGCTTCCAGCCAATACTATGGATATAAGAAAAATCGCCTGAATTTCAAAATCAAGCAGGATGATCTAGTAATCTCAGTTAGTTTTTTTAATCAAGCCTATTTGGCTCAGAAGATTGAGGTAGGAGCAACTCTAGCCATTTACGGCAAATGGGATGCTAGAAGAGCGGCCCTTTCAGGAATTAAGCTATTAGCCCAAGTAGATAATGGCCAGGAACCCGTTTACCGTCTTAAAGAAGGGATTAAGCAAGGAAAACTTGTTTCTTTGATTAGACAGGTAATGGATCTTGGTGCCCTTAATCTTATAGAGGAAACTTTACCTGCTTATCTTCTTGAAAAATACCGTCTACTTTCAAGGAGGGAAGCTGTTTTTAACATGCATTTTCCAAAGGATGACGAGGCCCACAAGCAAGCCCTTAGAAGGATGAAATTTGAGGAGTTATTTTACTTTCAACTTAAAATGCAGGCCTTGAAATATAGGGAGAAAAAACTAACAGCAGGTATGAGCCTACCTTATAAGGATGACCTTTTAAATGAAAAGATAAATCAACTCCCCTTTGACCTAACCAAGGCTCAAAAGAGAACTCTTGACGAAATTAAGCAGGACCTAAAGTCTCCCAGTCATATGAATCGTCTCCTGCAAGGAGATGTTGGGTCAGGAAAAACGGCTGTCGCTTCTTTAGCCATGTACGGGGCCTATACGGCAGGTTTTCAATCAGCTATGATGGTACCAACAGAAATTTTAGCCAACCAGCACCTGATTAGTCTGGAAGAACTTTTTCCAGAACTTAGGGTTGGTCTCTTAACTAGTGGGATGAAACCTGCTGAAAAAAGGGAGGTATTAGCAGGTCTTTCTGATGGCTCAGTTGATATGGTGGTTGGAACCCATGCTTTAATTCAAGAGGGGGTTGAATTTAAAAAGCTAGGTCTAGTTATTACAGATGAGCAGCACCGCTTTGGGGTCAAACAGAGGAAGTTTTTTAGGGAGAAGGGTGAAAATCCTGATGTTCTTATGATGACTGCAACTCCCATTCCACGAACCCTTGCCATAACCTCCTTTGGTGACATGGATGTATCGATTATTGACGAACTTCCTAGCGGACGGGTACCTATAACAACCAGGTGGGTCAAACAGGAACAATTTTCGCAAGTTTTGGCTTGGATTAAAGATGAGCTTAAGAAAGGAGCCCAGGTTTATTTTATTTCGCCCTTAATTGAAGAAAGTGAAAGCTTGGATCTTAAAAATGCTCAAGATCTTTATCAAGACTTGGAGGATTACTTTGGAAATCAGGCCAAAATTGCCCTCTTGCATGGCAGGATGAAGGCCCAGGAAAAAGATGAAATCATGGCCTCTTTTAAGGCTAAAGATTATGATATTTTGGTGTCAACAACTGTAATTGAGGTTGGAGTTAATGTCCCTAATGCAACGATTATGGTTATTATGAATGCTGACCGCTTTGGACTCAGCCAGCTCCATCAACTTAGGGGACGGGTTGGTCGGGGTAGTAAAAAATCATATGCCATCCTTGTGGCTAACCCCAAAAGTGATCAGGGTAAACAAAGGATGAAGATTATGACTGAAACGACCAATGGCTTTGTTTTAGCTGAAGAGGATCTCAAGATGCGAGGTTCTGGTGAAATATTTGGAGTTCGCCAGTCAGGGCTACCAGAGTTTACTGTGTCTGATATTGTTGTTGACTATAATGTTTTAGAGACGGCAAGAATGGAAGCAGAAGAAGTATTTAAAAGAGATGATTTTAGGTCAAATCCTCATTATGGAATTTTATTTGAGAATTTATCTGACCTGGATGTCTTTGATTGAAAACAAATGGTACTTTAGACTGATGTAGGGTCATGTAAAAAGTTTTATTATATATCTATCGACCAAGGTCGTAAAACTTTTTCATAAATAACAAAACTCCTAAGGGATTTGAAATCCCGAATAAACAAAACTCCTAAAAATACTCCTACATAAAAGACCAGATTTACTTCTGGTCTTTTGTTTTACCTAAAGCTCTAATCTATCCTTACGGCTAGTTTTACAAGGTATTTTCATGGAAAATTTCATAAAATTTGTTTATAATAAAACTAAGGTCAGTATAGGTCAATAAAGTTTAGAGGGAAGGGAGGGATGAAAGTGAGTAGGAAGAATACATCTGACTTGATTGAAGAATATTTGAAAAAACTTCTCAACCAGGCTTCAGAAATTGAAATCAAGCGTTCTGAGTTGGCAGAGACTTTTGATGTTGTTCCCAGTCAGATAAATTATGTTATAAAAACTCGCTTTACCTTACTTCGTGGTTATGAAGTTCTAAGTAAACGTGGGGGCGGTGGCTACATCAGGATTGTAAAGATCAGATGTTCCAACAGGCACCTGTTTTTGCAAGAGGTGCAGGATAAGATACCAGATCTCCTTAGTGAGAAGGCAACGCAAGATATAATTCAATTTCTTTTTGAAGAAAAGATAATAAGTTTTAGAGAAGGAAACCTGATGCTTTCTGTCCTGAGTGACTCAAATTTTAACTCAAAGGATGCAGATGCTACTAGGTCACTTATGGTGAAATCATTTTTACAAAGATTGGATAGGGAAGATGAAATTAAATAATAACTTAAAATTTACCCCGACTGTTAGGGCAATAATGGAGGAGGCTGAGAAGATTGCCTTTTCTTACAACTCAAGAGTGGTTGGAACAGGGCATGTTTTAGCTGCCTATGCCGAGTTTTATGATAACTATGGTTCAACAACCCTCAGGGATTTAAATTTAGAAAGGGACGACTTTGAAATTGAATTGGGTCCTCTTTCTTCAGACCAACCTCAATTAGCAGAAGGCGAGCTTCTTCAGGTATCGCCAAGGCTTGAAGAGCTTTTAGAAGTAGCCCAATTTTTAGCCCTTGAAAATGGTCAAGAAGAAATTGGATCAGAGCACTTATTTTATATCCTTGTATCAGATAATGATTCCTTTGCTAGAAGAATTTTAGTAAGTCTGGGCATTGATATTGGGAAGATGCTAAAAACCTTCCTTGATAAGTCACGTCTTGATGTAAAAGCCCTTTTAAGCCGTAAACCTGTGGTTCCTGCATCAAAAAGAGGAGTTGCAGCAGATGTCTCACCCAACAGCAAGACACCAACTCTAGATAGTGTAGCTCGTGATATGACTCGTTTGGCTCGTGAAGATAAGCTAGACCCTATGATTGGCCGGGATAAAGAGGTTGAACGAGTTCTTCAGATTCTAAGTCGCAGGACCAAAAATAATCCCGTTCTTGTCGGTGAACCTGGAGTTGGTAAAACAGCTATTGCTGAAGGCTTGGCTCTTAAACTTGCTAGTGGTGAGGTCCCTGAAGATTTAAAGGGTAAACGTTTGATGTCAGTGGAAATTTCTGCCATCTTAGCTGGAACTAAATTCCGCGGGGAATTTGAAGACAGGATGACTGCCATTATCGATGAGGTAAGTAAGTCGCAAGATGTCATTCTCTTTATCGATGAGATTCATACGATTATGAGTTCAGGTGGGGGAATGGACGGGACCCTTGATGCATCAAATATTCTAAAACCAGCTCTAGCCCGGGGCGACCTCCAACTTATGGGTTCAACAACCTTTGATGAATATCAAAAGAAAATTGAAAAAGATTCAGCCCTTGAAAGACGATTAGCAAGGGTAGTAATTAACGAACCAAGTGAGGAAGAAACCCTTCAAATCCTAGATGGGCTTAGAAGCAAGTATGAAAATTACCACGGATTAAAAATTGAAGATAAGGCCCTTGAGGCAGCTGTTAAAAACAGTATCAGATATATGCCAAACCGTAAATTACCCGATAAGGCAATTGATCTCTTGGATGAGGCTTCAGCAAGGGTTAAGATAAATAGTCTGGAACATGATTCAAACTATCAAGATTTAAAAGATGAGATAAAATCTTTGGATTCTAAAATTGAGGCTGCCCTTTTGAACCGTCAGGTGACAGACGTCAGAGATTTACGCCAGGAAAAAAGTGAGCTCCTTGGAAAACTTATCAAAATTAAGGAAGGACAAAATCCTAAAGAAGATTTAAGGGTTTCTGATTTAGATATTATTGAGGTTGTTAGTGATTTATCAGGTGTTCCGGTAAGTCAGATGACCCAATCAGAGGCAAGTCGTCTAGTTAATCTTGAAAAAGAACTCCATGAGCGCGTGATTGGTCAGGATGAAGCTATTGAAGCTGTGAGCCGGGCCATCAGAAGGTCTCGTAGCGGGATTTCTGATCCTAGAAGGCCAATTGGGTCATTCATGTTCCTAGGACCAACAGGAGTAGGTAAGACAGAACTTGCCAAGGCCCTTTCAGCCACTATTTTTGGTAGTGAAGACAACTTAATTCGAATTGACATGAGTGAATACATGGAGAAATTTTCAACCAGTCGCTTGATTGGTGCGCCTCCTGGTTACGTTGGTTTTGATGAAGGTGGTCAATTGACTGAAAAGGTCCGTCAAAAACCTTATTCAGTGGTCCTACTAGATGAGATTGAAAAAGCTCACCCAGACGTCTTTAATGTTCTTTTACAAATCCTTGATGATGGTTTTGTTACTGATAGTAAAGGACGTAAGGTTGATTTTAGAAATACAATTATCATTATGACAAGTAATATCGGGGCAACTGCTCTAAGGGATGAAAAGACAGTTGGATTTTCAAGTAAGGATGAGGCCCGTGATTACAAGGCCATGAAGGCTAGAATTTTGGAAGAGCTTAAAAAGGCTTATAGGCCTGAATTCCTTAACAGGGTTGATGAAATCCTTGTCTTCCACAACTTATCAGAAACAGAGATCCAAGAAATTGTAAAACTAATGCTTAAGTCAGTCACAGCTCGCCTTAAGGAACAAGACATTGAACTTAAAATTACCCCAGCAACAAGTAAACATATTGCTAAGATTGGCTTTGATCCGGAATACGGAGCTCGTCCTTTAAGACGCGCCATTCAAAGGGAGATTGAAGACAAACTGAGTGAAAAGTTGTTAACTGGTGAAATTAAAAGTGGTCAAACAGTAACCGTTGGAAGCTCTGCCGGTAAAATTAACTTTAAAGTTAAGTAATAGATGGTAAATCCTTCTTAGATGTGATTAGTCTTTGGTGTTAATCTAAGTAAGCTAGCTGAATCAAAGAGATGTGTGAATTTCACACATTTTTTTGCTATAATTAAAATATTATTAGGAGATTCTTAGCTGATTTTTAGCCAAAGATTTCTATAAAAGAAGCAAATACTTAAGAAAAGGTTATTGATATGATTACAAACAATATTTCAAAGGGAAAATTAAAGGGCCAAAAGATTGGTATCTACTTTGGAACATTTGCCCCTCTACATACAGGTCATCAGCAGCAGATTTATAAAACAGCTGCTTTAAATGACGGAGTCTTACTCATTGCATCTGGTTATGATAATGACCGGGGTGATCAGATTGGTTTGAATCTGGAAAAGAGATTTCGTTATTTGCGTCAGGCCTTCAATGATGAACCTGATATTAAGGTTGCAAAACTTGATGAAAACGGAATGCCACCCATGCCCCTTGGCTGGGACGTTTGGACTGACCGAGTGATTGAAATTCTTCACGAAAATACAATCCAAGAAAATCTCCAAGTAACCTTTTATGTGGGGGAAGAAGAGTATGTTGAAGAGCTTTCAAAACGTTTCCCTGATGACGGGAATACCTACTCAGTTGAAAGGGCTGACCGCCACGATATAGCCATCTCTTCTACCATGATTAGGGAAAATCCGCAAAAATATTGGAACGATATCAATAGGGTGTTCAGGCGTCATTTTAGTAAAATTGTAACCTTTATGGGTGGAGCTTCAACTGGTAAAACAACCCTTGTAAGGCGGCTTGCCAGATCCATTAATGCTCCCTTCTCAGAAGAATATGCGCGTATTTATGAGGAAGAGTCAAATATTGATGATGATGAGCTTCGTGTGGATGACTATGCTAGGTTGATTACAGGCCAATATGATGCCAATTCTTATGAAATTTGTTCTCCGTCAAATAATGGAATTGTCTTTTTAGATACAGATGCCATTGTAACTAGGGTTTACGCCAAACTCTACCTGCCCCTTGAAGATCAAGAG
The DNA here is from genome assembly GCA_029392475.1 of Streptococcaceae bacterium ESL0687. Classification (NCBI taxonomy): domain Bacteria; kingdom Bacillati; phylum Bacillota; class Bacilli; order Lactobacillales; family Streptococcaceae; species Streptococcaceae bacterium ESL0687. The sequence continues at coordinate 1,250,309 of CP113940.1, read as the reverse complement.
GCCTTGGAACCTCTATTTTTAAGAACCATTAAGCAGGAAAAAATGGATTTAATCCTTGTTATTCCACCAATTACTCGTTATGTGGATGACGGCTTTAGGAATATGGACTGGGAGGACTCACGCCTTGAATTCCATGAAGAACTCATGCGCCAACTTGAGGAATTTGACTTGATGGATAAGGTTGTAATCTTAGATGACCGAGGTGACGGACTCCGAGATGAGTACGGCTATTTAGCTCGTTATCATCATGCTATTGATGCAGTTAAGGAACATACAGGTGTTGTGATTAAACGTCTAGAGTATTAAAAAAAAACGCCCTTTGGCGTTTTTAAATTTTTAAGCTAAAAAACGATTTAAAAATCGTATTATCAAGTGGAGGAAATAGTAATGGCAGAATTAAAATTTGAAATAGAAGAATCACTAATTGTTTTATCAGAAAATGAAAAGGGCTGGACCAAGGAACTCAACCGAGTGAGTTGGAATGGGGGTCCAGCCAAGTATGATATTCGCTCTTGGAGTCCTGATCATACAAAAATGAGTAAGGGTATAACCCTCACCAATGAAGAATTTCAGGTTCTTTTTGAGGAACTTGCAAACAAGTAATTACTTGAAAAATGATAAAATGGCCATCATATAATACATGATGAAGGCGATGAGAAAGGAAAGACGCCAGAATAATTTTAAAAAGTTATTGCGGTCGAATTTTCTAACATAAAAAAGATCAACCAAAAGAATAACTAATCCAAGACCACTCATTAAGATTAAAAAGTAGGGAAGCATACTTGTTGTGGTAAGCTTCAAGGAAAATAAATAAATTCCAAGGATTATAAATAGGGTAGCTATATCAGGCACCCTGAGTCCAGTAAATTTTCTAATCTTGAAAAACTTGAACAGGTAGTTGAGGAAAAAAATTATTAATAAGGGATATGCTAGGGTAAATATTCTTAAAATCATGCCCTTATTATAGCACAAATAGCAGCTGAAATATCTGAAAAACCGTGAGGAATAATTCGCAAATAAAAAGGAGGTCAATTAAATTTGATCTCCTTTTGTTTAAGATTTACCGATGTCTTGGTAGATTGATTTACCAATGTTTATTAGAGAATTTGAAGGAAGGCTGTTGCCCAGCCAACCGATAATAATGTCCTGCTCCCTATTGGTATAAAGGAGACTGACATACCCACCACTTCCTAGTTGGTTACTGGATATATTTCCAGTAACTGCCAGGCAATTGTCTCCGGTTAAAAAATATCCTCCAGCATAGTTGGCGTTGGTTTTGGGTTTGACCAAATCATCAAAGGTAGTTTGCTTAACTAGCTTATTATCATTGATGGCCTCTTGGTACTTAATTAAATCATCAACTGACATATAGAGATTTCCTGCCCCCAGAAGGGTACTCATAAGTTCTAAAGAATATACCTTTTGAAGGCTGTTACTTCCCTTAATTTCTTCTGCCACATTAGCAGTAGTAGGTAAATCATCCCAAAAATAGGTATTTTCAAGACCAAGGGGAGCAATTATTCTTTTCTGTAAGCTTTCCTTGTAGGAGCTGCCTTCAATTTTTTTAATTACGGCAGCCAGATAGGTATAGTTTACATTGGTATAAAAGAAACTATGATAGCCAGTGTAATCAGTTGTTTCTTTGGCATATTCAACTTGCTCTTCTTCGTCTTCTAGGACATCCTCACTAGCCGTTTCTGGCATAACATAAGATGAGGTATGTTCTAAAAGTTCTCTAATCGTAACATTATTTGACTTAGGAATATCTGGTCTAAAGTCCCCTAGTTTGGAGTCATAGGTAAGTTTTCCTTCTTCAACAAGTTGGGCGATTAGGAGGGCTGTAAAGGTTTTTTGGATGGATGCAAGGGGGTAAATGGTAGTATTTAAACTAGCAATTTCCTCATCCTCATCCGAGTAACCATAGGCCTGTCTGATAATCTCTTGTTTTCTCTTACTAACCAGTAGGTTTCCATTCATATCGGAGTCTACTATAAGTTGATTAATCAGTCTAGAACTCTCCTCTTGTGTAAGTTCCGTCAAATCACTATTTTTTTCCTGGCTATAAGTAAAACCCAAAAGAATCAGAAAGAGGCAGATAAAAAATCCTAACAAAAGGGGACGTCTTGGTGAAAGACCTGATTTATCCCTTCTTTTTTTCATGGCCCTAGCTCCTATTCAATCAAGTCACTAAATTGAGCCTGGACTAAACTTGCTAGATCCTTAGGATTAATTTTAATACTTCGACCAATTTCACCAGCAGATACCACTATAAAATCCTCTGTTTCAGCTAGTTTATCAATAAAGATAGGGAATTTTTTTGTCTGCCAAATCCCTACAGGATTGTTGGCGCCGTGAACATATCCTGTTGTTTTCTGTAGGTCTTTTAAAGGAATCATAGCGACTTTTTTACTTGAACTAGCCTGGGCTAGTTTTTTTAGTGACAGGTGTTGGTTGATGGGAACGATTCCGATTATGGCTTGGTCCTTATTATTTTTAAGGGCCAAAGTCTTATAAACATCTTTTTCTTCTAGATTAAGGGGATTTTGTCCCTCTAAGATATTCATTTTAATCCCTTCATGGGGGATTTTCTTTTGGTCAAGAATCTGCTCAACCAGTGTTTTTTTCAGTTTTTTCTTACTCATTGTTCATATTTCTCCTCAAGTTTACTCATCCAAAAACCTAATATTACTCCTAAAACAAAGAGAACTAGGGCTATAAGAATTGTTTGGAAATTAATTCCCATATAACTTATAGTATCAGCTGATTTTGGATTAGGTAGGAGGATTAAAAGGGTACTTGAAAGCACAATTCCAATTATAAAGTGGTAGACATAGGAGAAGTGGTTATCAAGTAAATGTTCCATTAGTTTAGAAAATAAGATGATGGTGACACCTGCTCCTACAAGGATTGGCAGGAAGACTCCAAGTAAATCAAAGTTTTTAAACCCAGTCAACATAGGGTTATAAAGGCCTAAGATTAAAAGGAAGTTTGATGGGCTGAGTCCAGGGACTAGGACACCAAGGGCTATTAGGATACCCGCTAAAACAAAACTTGCAAAATTTGCAGGTAGGGTACCAAAAAGATAGGGCATAGAATAAAGGAAAATACTTGAGAACAAGAAGCTTCCAAGCATCCAAGACCAGTCAGCCTTAGAATGGATTCCTTTATTTTGACTGGCAGCTTCCTTCCAAAGAGAGGGAATGCTGCCAATTATTGCTCCTGCAAAGCCCCATAAGACGACCACCTGGTAGTTTGCAAGAAGGTATTCTAAAGGACGACTAAAGAGACCAATCCCTATAATCCCCCCAATACCAACAGGTAGAAAGTAAAGAATATTTGCGACAAAATTTTGTCTGATATTAGCTAAAAACGATAGTATTTTATGATAAAGACCCAGAAGAGCTGCTAGCACTCCGCCTGAGACTCCAGGTAAAATAAATCCAAGGGCAATAATCATCCCTTTAATTACCCTAACAAACCAATCTTTCATTGAGTTTTCTCCTTCTAATAAAATTAACCCTAATAAGTTAATTAGGGTTAATTATATCATGGCTGAAAAATTTTTGGAAATTTTCGAACGGTGAATAAAAGGACTAACGAGGCAACAAGAGCAGTTAGAATGGCACTAGATCCATTGACAACTAGTGAGTACCAAAATGGATTCCATCCGGCCCAGGCATACTGCCCCCAGAAAATAAGACCTGCAATAAAGTGCCAGAAAAAGCGAGCAAAGGTTGCAAAAATACTGGCTAAAACGACAGTTCTTTCAGGATTTTCCTTAAGTTGCCCCCTAAAGATACCTGAGGTTCCTGCAAAGACAAAGGCAAGGATGTATTCAACCATAACTTGCGCAAATGATAGGTAGTAAACTTGACCAGTTAAAAAGTGGAGAATACCCCAAAGGAGTCCTGCAAAAAGTCCTGCCTTAAGTCCCCTTCTTAGCCCAAATAAAATAATAATGGTTTGACCAAGGCTTATATCAATCCAGCCGAAGCGGATTTTTAAGAAGGATAGGACCATGGCAAGGGAGGCGCAGATTGTGGCCTCAAGAGCAATTCTCAAATCAAGTTTGGTAGTAGTAGACATTAAAAAAACCTCCTGGAATTCACAAGGAGGGAGTATGGCTATCTCTAGCGACACATCCCTACGACGGTATTAACCGTATCAGGTTCTGAGGGTGAATCTCAACTAAAATTAGAAATTTAATCTTAGTACCCCTTGTGTATCTTAATACTAACAAAAATAACTAAAATTTAAAACAAAAAATTTACAGTAAATATATTTTTTGCTCATGATGAAAAAATATTATGGTATCATTTGCTTTAAAAACATAAGAAACCAGGAGGACTAATGATGAAAATTGGAATTATAGGGCTTGGACATGTGGGATCAACTCTTGCTTATACCTTATGTCTACAAGGGCTGGTTCAGGAGCTTGTATTAATTGATAGTAATGAGGCTAAGCTTCAGGCAGAATATTTGGAACTTCAGGATGTCCTAGTAAACCTTTCCAGTGAAATTAAGCTTATAAAAAATGACTATCAGGAATTGAAGGATGCTCAGATATTAGTTTTCTGTGCGGGAGATATTAGGGTTTTAGAAAATGCTAGTGATCGCTTCGCTGAAACGCGGGTCAGTAAGCAGGTTGTAGAAGAGGTCGCACCAAAGATTAAGGATTCAGGCTTTTCTGGCATGATTATCTCAATTACTAATCCCTGCGACGTCATCGTCCATTATTTGGCTGATTTAACCTCCTATGATAAGACTAGAATCATTGGAAGTGGCACCTTAATTGATACCAATCGCCTCATTAATCGGGGTAAGCGGGAAAATCTTTTGGTTGTTGGAGAGCACGGGGAAAGTCAGCTAGCTTTAAACGCCACTGAGGAAGAGGCAAGGCTTGCTGCCCAAACAGGTTGGGAGATTTATTCGGCCAAAAAACATACGGCCTTTGGTATAGCCTCAAGTGTCTCAAGAATTATTGATTACCTAAGAAGGGGTTCTAAGGAGCTTTTACCCGTATCCTCTTATGACTCACAAAGGGAATGTTTTTACGGATCTTTGAGTGAATTTTCCCTGGAAGAAGGAGTAGTTAGAAAAATTTTACCAGATTTATCAGCTGAGGAAACCATAAAATTTGAAGCCAGTCTTAAAAAAATAAGGGAGGGATACTTAAAACTTAGGCAATAAAAAATCTTAATGGCCCTATAAATAAATGATAAGCCAGATTTTTTATTCCTGTGTTATCATGGTCTTACAGTAAAAAGAACTTATTAAGGAGAAAGATTTATGAAAAAGTTTAAATTATTTACAGCCCTACTTGCAGGAGCAGCCCTATTAACTCTTACCGCTTGCGGAGGAAAAAAAGATTCTTCTTCAACAGAAAAAACTTACACCGTTGGAGTTGTTTCAGACTCAGCCAATAAAATTTGGAAGTCAGTTGCTAAAACCTTAGAGGATGAGGGAATCAATCTGAAAATTAAGCAGTTCAGTGATTACAATACACCTAATGATGCCCTTGCAGACGGAAGTATTGATTTAAATGCCTTCCAGCACGTAGCCTTTTTGGAAAACTACGACAAGGAAAAAAATGAGGACCTAGTAGCAATTGGATACACAATTATCTCCCCTCTAGGACTTTATTCAGACAAGTTAAAAGACTATAAAGATATTAAGTCAGGTGATACAATTGCCATTCCAAATGATGTAACAAATGGTGGCCGTGCCCTTCAATTACTTGATGCAATTAATGTCATTAAACTTAAATCTAATGCACCAGCTTCACCAACTACTAGTGATATCGAATCATATACAAAAGACGTAACGATTAAAGAGCTTGATGCTTCTCAAATTCCAGCGGCCCTACCTGACGTTTCTGCAGCAGTTATCAATACTAACTATGCTGTTGATAGTGGTCTAAGTCCTAAGAAAGATGCCCTTTATCTAGATACAGATAACCTTGCCAAAGTTGGTAATATTTACAAAAATGTTATTGCCGTTAAGAAGGAAAATGAGTCAAATGAAGACTTCAAGAAAATTGTTAAGGCTTATCAAACAGATAAAACAGCTGAGTTAATCAAAGAAGAAACCGATGGAAATGATATTCCAGCTTGGAAATAGGTTGATTAGGTTGATTAGGTTGCTTAAATTATAGAAAAGGGATGATTATGAAAAAAGGAAAATTACTGGGGACTTTACTGGCAGGGCTAGCTCTCTTTAGTCTTACTGCCTGTGGAAACCAGAAGGATAGCTCTTCTACTGGGAAAAAATCATATACTATAGGGGTGGTATCTGATGTGGAAGACAAGATTTGGAAGTCTGTGGCCAAAAGCCTTAAGGACCAAGATATTGAACTTAAAGTCAAGCAGTTTAGTGATTACAATACACCAAATGATGCTTTAGCTGATGGAAGTCTTGATTTAAATGCCTTTCAAAGTGTAGGATTTTTAAATAACTACAACAAGGAAAAGAATCAAGACTTGGTGTCAATAGGCTATACTTACGTATCTCCTATGGGACTATATTCAAGTAAGCTTAAGGACTATAAGGACATTAAGTCAGGAGATACAATCGCTATCCCAAATGATGTAACAAATGGTGGTCGTGCCCTTCAACTTTTAGATGCTATTAATGTAATTAAGCTTAAGGACAATGCACCGACGTCTCCAAGTAAAAATGACATTGAAAGTTACCTAAAACAAGTGGACATTAAAGAGATTGATGCCTCACAAACACCAGCAGCCTTGCCGGATGTTGCAGCAGCAGTCATCAATACCAATTATGCTGTTGATAGTGGTCTTAAACCAAAAGAGGATGCAATCTATCTGGATACAGATAATCTTTCAAAAGTCGGCGAGATTTATAAGAATCTAGTTGCCGTTAAAAAGAAGGATGAAACAAATCCTGATTTCAAAAAGATTGTAGCTGCCTATCAAACTGATAAGATAGCAGGACTTATCAAGGATGAGTCTGGTGGCAATGACTTGCCAGCTTGGGAGTAAAGGGTAATTAAGAAGGATCGTCCCTTTTTGGGGACATCCTTTCTCTTTTTTTAGAAGATGGAGTAGTAAATGATTGATTTAAAAGATATTGTAGTTAAATTTAAGCAGGGTTCAAAAGATGTAACTGCTGTTAACGGAGTATCCCTTAAGATTGATAAGGGAGATGTATACGGAATTGTAGGTTATTCAGGAGCAGGGAAATCAACCCTTGTTCGTGTAGTAAACCTTCTTCAAAAACCGACAAGTGGTCAGGTTATTGTAGACGGAAAAAATTTAGAAAAGTTAAGCGGCAAAGAGCTGAGGGAGGAGCGAAAGAAGATTGGGATGATCTTCCAACACTTTAACCTAATGGAAAGTAGAACCATCTACCAAAATGTAGCCTTTCCCCTAAAGGGAAGCGGTCTATCAAAGGAAGAAGAGTCTAAAAAGGTTGAACGCCTGCTTGACTTAGTCGGGATTTTAGATAAGAAAAACTTTTATCCTTCGCAACTTTCGGGTGGTCAAAAGCAAAGGGTGGCTATCGCGCGTGCTCTAGCAAATGATCCAAAAATTCTTCTCTGTGATGAGGCAACAAGTGCCCTAGATCCTAAAACAACTCTTGCCATTCTTGATTTACTCAGGGAAGTTAATGAAGTTCTAGGGATTACGATTATTGTTATCACCCATGAAATGCAGGTGGTTAAGGAAATCTGTAATAAAGTAGCTGTTATGGAAAATGGACGTGTCCTTGAGCATGGTCTGGTAGTAGATATCTTCAATCAACCTGAAGAGCTTCTGACTCGTGACTTTATAAGAACGGCCACTCACATTGAACAGGCCGAGAAAAAAATCATCAGCCACAATAAGGATGCAGATATCTATGAGCTTAAGTTTTCCGGTAATAATACAGGTGAGCCCGTTATCATTGAACTTTATAAGCGGTTTAATCTGACAGCAACTATCTTGTATGGAAATATTGAGTATTTACAAGATACGCCTTTTGGTAGTTTGCTGGTTAGTTTTGACCAAACCCCTGATCTTGAAGAACTCAGGGAATATTTAAAAACTCAAAGTGTTACGATTGAAGAAGTTGGGGGTAAAAAATGATCGAAAAGTATTTTCCATATGCCAGTCAGATTCCAGATGATTTTATTCAAGCAAGTCTTGAGACAATCTATATGACCTTGGTATCAGCCTTAATTGCTGGAATTTTAGGTTTGCTTTTAGGAATTATTTTATTAGTTACAGGCAAAGGTGGTCTTAAAGAGAACAAGGTAATCTATACTATTTTAGATAAGATTGTTGATATTGGGCGTAGTATCCCTTTTGTTATCTTACTTGCTGTAATTTTTCCTTTCACTAGGCTTATTGTTGGAACAATTGTTGGAACAACAGCTGCTATTGTACCGCTAGTTGTAGGGACTGTTCCCTTCTTTGCCCGTCAAATTCAAAATGCCCTTTTGGAGGTTAATCCAGGAGTTGTTGAAGCCGCAAAATCAATGGGTGTTAGTGATTCAGGAATTATTTTCAGGGTTTATTTGAGAGAGGGACTTGTTCCTATTATCAGGGCTTGTAATTTCACAATGATTTCAATAATTGGACTTACTGCAATGGCTGGTGCAGTAGGTGGTGGTGGGCTTGGCCAGCTTGCCATCTCTAAGGGATATCAAAGATATCACAATGATGTAACTCTTGTTGCACTATTGATAATTCTTTTATTGGTCTTTATAACCCAATTAATAGGTAATTTAACCATTAAACTGGCCAGTAAAAATGGGAAAGCCTGATTATAAGGTGGAAATTACTTTTTTCACACTTGTAAGCTTCAAATTATTGTAAAATTTTTAATTATAATTTGATAATAAATAAACTTTATGTAAAATAAAATTATTTTAAGGTTTCTTTAAGGTTTGATTTATATACTAGCCTCAGCCCTTAAATAGTCGTACATACGACTTATCCTACTGATTTAATTATCAGTAAACTTTTCTTTTTCATAAAACTCCTTAAATACCCTTGGTTGCGACCAAGGGTATTTATTTTGCTATAATGGGCTTATTAAATCTTTAAGGGAGGTTATCTACAATGAAATTAACGACTTTAGGATGTTGGGGAGGATATCCCTATAAGGATGCTGGGACAACCAGCTATCTTTTGACTAGTGAATCTGGTTTTAATCTTTTGATTGATGCGGGAAGCCGTGCTGTTACTGAACTTGAACATGAACTATCACCATTAGAACTTGATGCGGTAATTATTAGCCACTATCATCAGGATCATATTGCAGATTTAGGTGTACTTCAGCAGTACCGCCAGTTGTGGCCAAAAAATCAGTGGGACGGAAAAATTCTTGATATTTATGGCCATGATGAGGACCCTGTAAGTTTTAAGCGTCTGACTTTAAAGGATGTTTCTGAAGGTCATGCTTATAATGTTTCAGGTCTGCAAAAGATTGGGCCCTTTGATATTACCTTTATAAAAACAGTCCACCCAGTTGTCTGCTACGCAATGAGAATAGTTGAGCGAAAGACTGGTCAGACTTTAGTCTTTACAGGTGATACTGGTTGGTTTGATGAGCTTGTTGATTTTACACGGGATGCACAGATGTTTTTAGCAGATGTTTATCTCTTTAAGGGTATGGAGCATCACCCGGCCCATCTTACAAGCTATGAAGCAGGAAAAATTGCTAGAGAGGCCTCTGTTGATCTTTTGGTTTTAACCCACCTTCCGCAACACGCGCCAGAACATATTGCTAAGGAAAATTATTTAGAAAGTCTTTTACAGGAGGCACAAGATGAGGCTGGATCAATTCCAGTTGAACTTGCAGCTCCTCACAAAAAATGGGATTTTAATGAAATCTGATGATAAAGAGCTAGTTTTTAGCCAAGAAGAAAAAGAATATTACATGCATGAGGCCCTCCTTGAGGCCCAAAAGGCCTTTGATAATGAAGAGGTTCCAATTGGTGCTGTAATTGTAAAAGAGGGGAAAGTTATAGCCAGATCCTTTAACCAAAGGGAATTGCAACAAAAGGCAGTTGATCATGCAGAGGTATGTGCCATTAATCTTGCCAACGAGTTTATAGGAAATTGGCGCCTAACTGACTGTGCCATGTTTGTAACGATTGAACCTTGTGTCATGTGCGCAGGAGCAATTGGTATGGCAAGGATTCCTCAGGTATATTTTGGTGCAACTAATCAAAAATTTGGGGGAGCAGTTTCCCTTTATCAAATTTTAGAAGATCCAAGACTTAACCACAGGGTGCAGGTGGAATCTGGTCTACTCGAAGAAGAATGTAGTACAATCATGAAAAAATTTTTTAAGGCTAGACGAAAAAAATAGACTGTGTTATAATTAAACCCGAGGCAATATCTTATTTACGAAGCGTGTCAGGACCTGACGGTAGCAGCACTAAGTAGGTGGGGTATGTGCCTTTTTTTGTGCAAATAAAAAAAGCTAACTGCAAGTTAGCCCTTAATCTCGGGAGGTTATTTGAAAAGTCTTTTCAAAAAGCCTTCCTTTTTTTTCTTTTTAATAATTTCCTTGGCCTTTAAAAGGTTGGTGTAGCGTTCATAAATATCGAAGTGGTCAGCATTTAAGGCTATGTTCGAATGAACAATAACACCAAATCTTGATGCGGTAAGCGGAGTTGAGATGATAGTAGCAGGTATATTATGATCTTTGGCAATTTTTTTGTATTTCATACTGATACTATCGCTTAAATTTCCATTAATCTTGACTGCAATGTTGTCGTACTTACCTTCAATGTCTGATAAAACCGGATCAAAATTATCGATAACTTCTTTTTTCTTGGCATCCTCAAAGTTAATAGTTAAAATAATTCTTTCCCGGAAGGTATTTAGGTATTTTTTTTGTTCGTCTGGATTAAAACGCCCCTCACCTAAAGCAGAACGCTCCAATCGATCATTTATATTAGTGTCCATGCCCCGCATTATAGCAAATATGGTACAATAAGGCTAGAATATACTATTTGCTAGGGGGTATATATGAATATTTTAGTAGAGCTTGCTAGGTACAATATTATTGAAACACCTAGGCTTATTTTAAGGCCGTTAAGAATTCAGGATGCAAGGGACATGTATGAGTATGCTTCAGATCCTGAAAATCTAATTTTTATTTTTCCGCCCCATAAAAATTTAGCTGAAACTGAGCTTTCAATTGCTAGCCACTTTATGGAAAAACCTCTAGGTAAATGGGCTATTGAGCTTAAAAGTGAGAAAAAAATGATTGGGACCATTGATTTTATTAAAGTTAATCAAAAGAGGGCCTCTGCTACTATAGGTTACGTGATTAATAAAAACTATTGGGGTCAGGGGATTGTAACGGAGGCTCTTAGAACCTTAATTGATTTTTCCTTTAGGGAATTTGGCCTTAAGAGTCTTGATTTAGTAGCTGATTTTAGAAATCTTGCTAGTAAGAGAGTGGCAGAAAAGGCTCAAATGAAAAAAATTAAGGAATACAAGTCTTCAAATAAATATACCAAGGAAATTGTATTATTTTCTGAGTACCAGATAGAAAGAGCAGATTATTTAAAGGAAAATGAGTAAACACCAGGAAATTATTGAATACATTGAAGATTTAAAGGTTGGTCAAAAGGTTAGTGTCCGTGGTCTTTCGCAGAAGCTTTCAGTTAGTGATGGAACAGCTTACAGGGCCATTAAGGAAGCGGAAAGACGTGGACTTGTAGCAGTTGTTGACCGGGCAGGAACAATTAGGATTGCAACCAAGGAACAAAAAATTATTGAGCGTTTGACCTATGAGGAGATTGCTAAAATTTCAAATGCTGAGGTTATCGGCGGCCGTGATGGGATGGACCGGGAGTTTAATAAATTTGCCATCGGTGCCATGACCAAGGAAAATATAAAGAAATATCTTTCAGTTGGTGGCCTTCTAATTGTAGGTGACCGAAAGGATATTCAGATTTTAGCCCTCAAAGAAAACAATGCTGTTCTTGTAACGGGGGGATTTCCAATTGAGGAAGAGGTACTAGTTTTTGCTGATAAGGTCAAGGTTCCCATTATGCGAACAACCTTTGATACCTTTACTGTCGCCAGCAGGATTAACCGGGCCCTTAGTAATGAGCTCATTAAAAAGGATATCCTAACAGTGGGAGATATCTACCAGGAAAATATTACCAGTCTAAATGAGACAAGCACTGTAAAAGACTACAATGATTTGGTCAAAAAGACCAACAGTAGCCGCTTTGTTGTTGTTAACCAGCATCATATGGTTGTTGGAATTGTTACTATGAGAGATGTGGTCGGAAAAGCTTCAAATCTTACCATTGATAAGATTATGACAAGAAATCCGATAACTGTTTTTCTTGATACGACGGTTGCAAGCGCCAGTCAAAGGATGATTTTTGATGGATTCGAACTTTTACCTGTTGTTAGCCGTGAAAAACTTTTTCTGGGTCTTGTAAGTAAAATTGATGTTCTAAGAAGTCTCCAAGAGTCTGAGGAACAAAATCAGTTCTCTCATACCATGAGTGATAATTTGGCTACCCTTATAAATGAGGTTCAAAATCACTATACCTTTAAGGTGGATCCCTTAATGATGAACGGGGCAGGGAATATATCTAATGGAGTGCTTGTTGAAATTATTTCAAATATAGCAGGTAGACTTATGACCAAAACTAAAAATAAAAATATTTTAGTTGACCAATTAAATGTTTATTTTATCGATGCCGTAAATATTGACGATGTACTTGAAATTTATCCCAAAGTAATATCTGAAAGCAGGCGCGAGGCTATCATTGATATAGAGGTTTACCTGGGCTATAAAATTGTAAGCAAGGCACTTGTAACTATACAAATTCAGTAGTAGGAGAAAGAAATGATTGAAATTTATAAAAAAATTAAAGAATATGACACATTAATAATCCATCGCCACCAAAAACCAGATCCAGACGCCTTGGGTAGTCAGGTTGGTTTGAAGGAAATTATTAAAGAAAATTTTCCAGATAAAAAGGTCTATGCAGTAGGTTATGATGAGCCAAGCCTGACTTATCTTGCTGAGATGGATCAAATAAGTGATGATACATATGACGGCGCCTTAGTCATTGTCTGTGACACAGCCAATACGCCAAGAATTGATGATGACCGCTGGTCAACAGGAGACTTTCTAATTAAGATTGACCACCACCCTAATGATGACGCCTACGGGGATATTTACTATGTTGAGGACACAGCCTCATCAGCTAGTGAGCTCATTGCTGACTTTGCCCTAACCTATGACTTAAAATTAAATGGCAAGAGCGCAAGGATGCTTTATGCAGGGATTGTTGGTGATACGGGCCGCTTTTTATATCCATCAACAAGCTCAAAAACAATGATGATTGCTTCAATCTTAAGGGAGGAAGACTTTGATTTTGCAGGTCTTGCTCGCAGGATGGATAGCGTAGATTTAAGGATTGCCAAACTTCAAGGTTACCTTTATGAAAATCTTGAAATTGATAAAAACGGAGCAGCACAGATTACAATCACCCAGGATGTATTAAAAAAATACGGAGTAAGTGAGAGTGAGGTTAGTGCTATTGTTGGAGCGCCTGGCAGGATATCATCGGTTGAATCATGGGTTTTATTTGTTGAGCAGCCAGAAGGTTATTACAGGGTCAATCTAAGAAGTAAGTCAACAGTTATAAATCAGATAGCCAAAAGGCATGACGGAGGGGGTCACATCTTTGCAAGTGGTGCCAAGAGTACAAGCCTTACTGAAAACAATCAAATCTATAAAGAGTTACAAGAAGCTGTAGCTGGTAAATAATTTTATATAAAAATTATCCCATCTGTGATAGAATAGCTTATGTTACTAAAATATAGCGAGAAATAGATAAATGAAAAAAATATTAATTAATGGTGGTAATCCTATCAAGGGTGAGGTAACAATATCTGGAGCAAAAAACAGTATTGTAGCCTTAATTCCAGCAGCTATTTTAGCAGATGATATTATTACCTTAGAAGGTGTTCCAGATATTTCCGATGTGGCAAGCCTAATTGAAATAATGGAAATTATTGGAGCAAAAATTGACCGTCAGGGAGAAGTTTTAACAATTGACCCAAGGGGTGTTAAAAGCATGCCTCTTCCTTATGGTAAAATCAACAGCCTTAGAGCCTCTTATTATTTCAACGGAGCTCTTTTAGGAAAATTTGGTGAGGCTACAGTAGGTCTACCTGGAGGGTGCGACCTTGGTCCCCGTCCAATTGACCTTCATATTAAGGCATTTGAAGCCCTGGGTGCTCGAATGACTTACCAGGACAATGCCATGCACCTTACGACAGACGGAAAAGATCTAAAGGGAACTCATATTTATATGGACATGGTCTCAGTGGGAGCAACCATTAACACTATGCTTGCAGCAGTTAAGGCAGAAGGTCGCACGGTCATTGAAAATGCAGCCCGTGAGCCTGAAATAATTGATGTAGCCACCCTGTTAAACAACATGGGAGCAGATATCAAGGGTGCAGGGACTGATGAGATTAGAATTAATGGAGTTAAAAAATTAGGTGGGGCTAGACATACTGTTATTCCAGACAGGATTGAAGCTGGTACCTATATTTCCCTTGCAGCAGCTTACGGTGAAGGCGTTATTGTCAATAACGTAATCTATGAACACCTGGAATCATTTTTGGCTAAACTTGAGGAAATGGGTGTTAATATGATTATTAGGGAAGATTCGATTGAGATTAAAAAATCATCTAACCTTAAGGCTATCAATATTAAGACAGTACCTTATCCAGGATTTGCAACTGACTTACAGCAGCCAGTAACTCCCCTTCTTCTTACCAGCCATGGTCAAGGTAAAATTATAGACACCATCTACGAAAAAAGGGTAAATCATGTTCCTGAGCTTGCTAAAATGGGAGCTGACATTAGAGTAGATAATGACATGGTAACCTATAAGGGACCAGTAGCCCTTCACGGAGCAGAAGTTACAGCAACTGACCTTCGTGCAGGAGCAGCTCTTATGAATGCGGCCATTATGGCTAGCGGTCAAACTAAAATAAATAATATTGAATTTATTTTAAGGGGCTATGATAATGTTGTTGAAAAAATGACAGGTCTTGGTGTTGATATAAAAATTATTGAAGAATAAAAAATAATTTATATTGCAAAAAAGATAAAAAACTGATAAACTATTACGTGCACGGCTAATTTTAGCCCTACTAATCTCTGGAGTGGCAAACATTCCAGGGCAGAAAGGAAAAAGACAATGAAAAAAGATATCCATCCTAATTATGGACCAGTAGTATTCATGGATACAACAACTGGTTTTAAATTCCTTAGCGGATCAACTAAATCTTCTAAAGAAACAGTTGAATGGGAAGACGGAAACACTTATCCACTAATTCGTGTTGAAATCTCAAGTGATTCACACCCATTCTACACAGGACGTCAAAAATTCACGCAAGCCGACGGACGTGTGGATCGTTTCAACAAAAAATACGGTCTCAAAGACGAAAACGCTGCAGAATAATTTGTTATTTTCTGTGGAAGACACCTTCGGGTGTCTTTTTTTATTCAAAAATAATAGTTGAAAATAAATGCAAGGCCTAAAAACAAATTTTTGTGTTTTTTTGTGTTCTTTTTTTGTTGTTGAATTAATAAAGACAATATTTCTTTTATTTTTTTAGTTTATGTGTTAAAATCTATTTAAGACTGTGTGTCAGTTAAGTCGTAGGAGGAAGAAATTTTATAATGAATGAATTTGAAGAACTATTAAACAGCGTTGGAGATGTCAAAGTTGGTGACATCGTTAAAGGTGAGATCCTTTCAGTAGACGGCGACCAAGCTTCTGTAGCTATCGTTGGAACTGGTGTTGAAGGTGTCCTTACTTTACGTGAACTTACAAGTGATCGTGACGCTGATATAAATACTTTTGTAAAATCAGGTGATGAATTAGAACTTTTAGTTGTAAAACAAATCGTTGGTAAAGAATCTGAAGGTGCAACAGTATTCCTACTTTCTAAGAAACGTCTTGATGCTCGTAAAGCATGGACTGCTCTTGAAGGTAAAGAAGGTGAAGTTGTAACAGTTAAAGTTCTTAAGAACGTTAAAGGTGGACTTTCAGTGGATTATCAAGGTGTACGTGGATTCATCCCAGCATCTATGATTGACACATATTTTGTTCGTGATACTGCTAAATTCGTAGGTCAAGAAGTTGAAGCTAAAATCATCGAAGTTAACGCTTCTGAAAACCGCTTCATCCTTTCTCGTAAAGCAGTAGTTGAAGAATCAGCAGCAGAAGCTCGTAAAGAAGTATTTGCGAAAATCGCTGAAGGTTCAATCGTTGAAGGAACTGTAGCACGTTTAACAGACTTCGGTGCTTTCGTAGACCTTGGTGGTGTTGACGGACTTGTTCACGTTACTGAGCTTGCTCACGGACGTGTAAGAAGCCCTAAAGATGTTGTATCTGTAGGTGACCAAGTACAAGTTAAAGTTCTTAAAGTTGATGAAGATGCTAACCGTATCTCACTATCACTTAAAGCAACTACACCTGGACCATGGGAAAACATTGAAGAAAAAGCTGCTGCTGGAACTGTTCTTGATGGTGTTGTTAAACGCCTTACAGACTTCGGTGCCTTTGTTGAAATTTTCCCAGGTGTTGAAGGATTAGTTCACATCTCACAAATTTCACACACTCGTGTTGAAAATCCAAAAGATGTTCTTACAGCTGGTCAAGAAGTTAAAGTTAAAGTTCTTGATGTTAAACCTGAAGAAGAACGTGTATCACTTTCAATCAAAGCTCTTGAAGAAGCACCAGCACGTGCTCCACGTCAAGACTCTGATAACGAAGGACGTTCAGAACGTTCAAACAAACCACGTCGTAACAACAAACGTAAAGTACAACGTGATTACGAACTTCCAGAAACTCAAGAAGGATTCTCACTTGCGGACTTCCTAGGTGAAGATTTCAAACTTGACTAAAAAGTATTTTAAAAAGAAGCTTATAGCTTCTTTTTTTTATTTATTATTCTTTTTATCACGGACAACTAAGACATCACAAGGTGCATGGCGAATAATGTATTCAGCAACACTTCCAATTAAAAGTCTTTCAATGGCTGTCTGTCCTGTTGAACCGACCATTATCAGGTCAACCTTTTCTTCAGTGGGGATAGTATCTGAAAGCATGGCCCTTGGACTTCCAAATTCAATATAGCTTTTAACATCTTTAAGTCCCTTTTCACGAGCCTCGTCCTCGTATTTTTTCATAAATTCCTTTGAGGACTTAAGGGCATCTTCAGCAATAACACCTTCAAAGCCTGAAAGACCTTGGAAGGCACGGGAATCAATAATATTTGCAATAATAAGTTGAGCCTTGTTTCTAAGGGCTGCGTGAATGGCTTTTTTAAAGGCTACATCTGCCTCATCACTACCATCAACACCGACTAATATTTTTTTGTATTCTTCTTCCATAAGCACTCCTTTTCTATATTTTTATCTTACTCTTTAAAAATAAAACTGTAAAATATTTATTAATCTTTAGCTTTTAATCTCTTGCTTTTTAAGATAGATAGTAGTAGAATAACTCATTGACTGTGGAAAAAAATCCACCCTACAAATTTTTTGGAGTGTAATAATGAGGAAAAATATCTCAGAAAAAGAATTTCTGGAACGTTTAGAAACTATGCGCAAACGTTATTTGGAGCGATTGGATGTTAGTGAAGAGAGCCAAAAACCTCTTAAATACAAGGAAAAGTTTTATGAACGTTTTGCTTCTGCTGAGACAAAAAAAGCTAAAATGAAGCGTCGTGCTGCCCAACTTGAATTTAAACGTTGCCAACGAAAGATTGACAACAAATCATGTTCTGACTTGGACGAAAAATTGGCAGCTCAAAAAGCTCTTTTTAAGCAAAAATATAAAAATGTATACCGCGATTTTACTAAAACTCGTGAAAATTAAAAAATAACTAGGACAAGGAGAGATTAATGGACCATCATCTTATGTTTATTATCATCGGTTTTTTCCTTGCTTTGATCTTATCAAATATAATTAACCGAGTATTTCCTAAAATTCCCCTGCCCTTTATCCAGGTTGTCTTTGGTATGCTTCTGGCCTATTCTGGGGCAGATGAGATGCTAAAGTTTGACCCCGAAATGTTTCTAGCCTTTGGAATTGCTCCCCTCCTTTTTAGGGAGGGAGAAGAGGCTGACGTTCCTGGTATTATGAAACATTCAAGGACTGTTTTAGTTCTTGTCTTAGCTGTTGTCTTTATAACAGCCTTTGTGATTGGATTTGTAACTCATTCCTTCTTTCCAGCTATTCCTCTGGCAGCCTGTGTGGCTATCGGGGCAAGTCTTGGTCCGACCGATGCAGTGGCAGTGTCTTCTTTAGCCTCGAGATTTGACTTTCCTAAAAGGATAAGAAATATCCTATCAGGTGAGGGACTTTTAAATGATGCCAGTGGAATCATCGCCTTCCAGTTTGCTATTTTAGCCTTAACCACAGGTAAGTTTTCCATAACAAATGCAAGTTTTCAATTTATTGTATCAGCCCTAGGTGGTGCCCTAATTGGGTATCTGGTTTCCTGGCTTAATAGCACCATCTTATCTTTGATGGAAGATGTAGCAGCCCAGGATGTGGTTGGTTATCTCTTGTTGGAGCTTATTATGCCTCTTATGGCCTTCAGTATTTCAGAATTAGTTGGTGTTTCAGGGATTATCGCAGTCGTTGTGGCAGGAATTATGCAGGCGGCTGGATTTAAAAAAATCACCCTCTTTGACGCCCAGGTTAACCGGGTATCAAGTACCATTTGGGATATGATTGTTTTCATTCTTAACGGGGTCGTCTTTTTATTCCTTGGAATAGAGCTTGAATCAATCGCCCTACCGGTTCTTAAAAATAACACCTACAGTAATTCCAAGTTATTAGTTATTATTATTGTTTTAACACTAGTGTTATTTGCGACCAGATATACAATCCTTTCAATCTTTTATAAGTTTGTAAGTCTTAAGAGAAAGCAACCCTTTGAAAGATACAGGAGTGATATAAATCTTTTGACCTTTGCAGGGGTCAAGGGGACAGTTAGTATTGCGACCATCATGTTAATCCCGCAGGCTATGGCCCAAAAGTATAACATGATGATTTTTACAACAGCGGGTGTTACTCTTTTATCATTTCTTTCAGGAATTATTATCCTACCTTTGATTGCTCCTAAAAAGGAAAGAAATGTTAACTACTTTAGTCAGATTTCTATCTTAAATGATGTGGTTGAAGCCCTTCAGGAAGATTTAGCCAAGGCCCGGGTTAAGGACGGTTACTATGCGACAATAGATAACTACACCAACCGAATCCAGCAGCTAATTCTGATGCAGGAAAGTGAAGAAGCCACCCAGGATTTCAATGACCTGCAGCTGATGGCTTTAAGGATTGAAGAAGACAGTCTTGACCGAGCTTATACAGACGGGGATATTTCTATTTATACTTATAGGATTTATCACGGCTACCTCAAGGAGCTTGAAAGATCAATCAAGCATAATCTGGTTTCTTCTCTAACCTTCGCCCTAACCATTCTCTTTAGATCCGTTCACCTGGTTCTGGCAGAGCTTGTTCACTTGGGGCGCCGCAAGAAAAAAGAAAGCTCTAATATTCAGAAAGTTAGCCCTGAGGTTAAGCAGGAGTTGAAAGATTTATATCTAGAAAATACGGAATTAATTTTATCAGCCTTTTACAACTTGACTGATATTTATGATCCCTATTTGATTAATCTTTTGACTGCAAATAGATTAAGATCAGCTGAAATTGTTGCTGACGGTGACTTTACTAAACGCCTTATTTCAAGGTACAAGCCTAATAATATTGATGAGATGACCAGGGGTTATTATCTAGAAAGAAAGATAATAGCTGAGTATGAGAACAGAGGGGAGATAACCTCTGCCAAGGCTCGTAAACTTCGAAAAAATGTAAATACCCTGGAAGATTATTCAATGAATGAGGAGTATAGTAGCCTACTTTATGACTATTTGGACTACAAGGGTAATAAAAATTAATCAGTGGAAACACTGATTTTTTTTATTGAAAAAAGAGAAAAAAGAAATTCATGAGATTGACATATAAAGTGACCTATTTTTTTGCTATACTAGTTAGTGCTTATTTACAGGATAACCTGTATAAATTTAAAATTAGAGGAGAAAACCGTGATTTATTTTGATAATGCTGCGACAACAAGGCCTTATCCACAGGTTTTAAAAACATATACAGACGTGGCTCAAAGAATTTGGGGGAACCCAAGTAGCCTTCATAGTTTGGGGGCAACAGCTACAAAACTTTTAGATATGAGCCGCAAGCAGATTGCAGAGCTTTTAGAGGTTAAACCAACTGAGATCTTTTTCACCAGTGGTGGAACTGAGTCAGACAACTGGCTGTTAAAGGGTGTGGCCTTTGAAAAGGCTAAATACGGCAAACACATCATTGTTTCATCAATTGAACACCCAGCCGTAAAAGAATCAGCTGACTGGCTTTCTAAACATGGTTTTGAGGTTGACTATGCGCCAGTAGATCGCCATGGTTTTGTCGATGTCAAAAAACTTGAGGGACTTCTTCGTGATGACACCATTTTAGTCTCTGTCATGGCCGTAAACAATGAGATTGGAAGTATCCAACCTCTTGCTGAAATCTCAGAACTTTTAAAAGACCGTCCTAAGGTCAGCTTCCATGTTGATGCCGTCCAAGCCATCGGGAAAACAGAACGTGCCAACTTCCTGCCAGACCGAGTAGATCTTGCTAGTTTTTCAAGCCACAAATTCCACGGGGTCAGAGGAGTTGGACTTGCCTACATCAAGGAGGGTAAGAAGCTTGAAAGTCTTCTAACTGGTGGGGGGCAAGAGGGCAACATGCGGTCAACGACTGAAAACCTGGCAGGAATTGCATCCACAGCCCGTGCCCTGCGAATGACTCTTGATAACCAAGAAGCAAAACTTAAACGTCTTTCAGCCCTAAAAGAAGTTATCCTAACAGAACTTGAAAAACATGATGATATCGTCATCTTCTCGGGACGGGAAAACTTCGTACCAAATATTATTACCTTTGGTATCAAGGGTGTTCGAGGAGAAGTTCTAGTCCATGCTCTTGAAGAAAAAGACATTTTTGTATCAACTACAAGCGCCTGCAGCTCTAAGGCGGGAGCAGCCGCAAGTACTCTGATTGCCATGAATGTAAAACCGGACCTTGCCACAAGCGCTGTTCGCATTAGTCTCGACGACGAGAACAACATGGTTGAGGTTGAGCAGTTTCTAACGGCGCTCACCCACCTTCGTCAAAAATTCCAAAAGATTAGATAAGAGGAAAAATATGAATTATACAGAAATTATGGTTCGCTACGGCGAGCTTTCAACCAAGGGGAAAAACCGCGGTAAATTTATCGGCCGCCTGGCCCGCAATATTAAACAGGTTCTGGCTGATCTGCCTGAACTTACAATCGACGCCCAGCGCGACCGCACCCATATCATCTTAAATGGGGCACCTTATGAAGAAGTGGCAGAGCGTTTGACCAAGGTCTTTGGGATTCAAAACTTCTCACCTTCAATCAAGGTTGAAAAGACTGTCCCTGCTATTAAGGCAGCCGTTGCAGAACTTATGACTGACATCTATAAAGAAGGGATGACCTTCAAGATTACAGCCAAAAGAAGTGACCACAACTTTGAGCTAGACAGTACTGAACTTAACCGCGAACTAGGGGGAGTAGTCTTCGATACTATTGAATATGCTAAGGTGCAGATGAAGGCTCCAGACCTTAACCTTCGTGTGGAAATCCGTCCTGATGCCTGCTACCTGTCTTATGAGACAATCAAGGGAGCTGGTGGACTTCCAGTTGGAACCAGTGGGCGCGGGATGCTTATGCTTTCAGGTGGGATTGACTCGCCAGTTGCAGGATATTTAGCCCTAAAACGCGGGGTTGAAATCGAGGCCGTCCACTTTGCCAGCCCTCCTTATACAAGCCCAGGTGCCCTTGATAAGGCAAAACGCCTGACTGAAAAGCTAACTTCATTTGGTGGAAACATCCAATTTATCGAGGTTCCTTTCACTGAGATTCAAGAAGAAATCAAGGAAAAAGTTCCTCAAGCATATCTGATGACCATTACCCGTCGTTTCATGATGCGTGTGACTGATGAAATTCGCAATCGCCGTGAAGGGTCAATCATTATTAACGGAGAAAGCCTGGGCCAGGTTGCCAGCCAAACATTAGGCAGCATGGTGGTAATTAATGAGGTGACAAACACGCCTGTCATCCGTCCGGTTGTAACCATGGACAAGCTTGAAATCATTGAAATCGCCCAAGATATTGATACCTTTGAAATCTCAATTGAACCGTATGAAGACTGCTGTACTATTTTTGCTCCACCGAGTCCTAAAACAAATCCTAAATTAAAACATGCCATGGCCTATGAAAGCCGTATGGATGTAGAAGGTCTTGTTAAACGTGCAGTTGACGGCATCATGATCTCAACTGTTGAAAAAGAAGGTACTAATAAATCTCAAGAAGAAGAAATTTTGGCTGATTTTCTTTAATAAAAAAAGTTACTTGGTAGATACCAAGTAACTTTTTTATTGATAATTAGCGAGATTAGTGACTCTCACTACTTGAGCTTGCTGGTGTAGATGAATTAGTGTTAGAAGATGTTGATCCAATAATTTTAGACCAAGCATCTGCATAATTGGCATCAGAACCTCCAATAGCAAATTTGTATTGGGTAGTAGGGGCTCCCTTACTTGTAGCCCAGTAACTACTTGTTGTTTCACCAGTTACATCAACATTGTTTAAAGATCCACCAGTTACCTTACCTGGTTTTTCACCTGTTGATACTAAAACTTTACTTTCAGTTGCACTGGTATCAATCTTGAATTTTTGACCATTTCCGAAAATATTAGGACTAGCGCTATTTATAGCACTAACAAGGTTTGCCATATAATTTCCGTTGTTGGCATAACCTGTCAGAGGAGCCATTGAGGTATTGTTGTCGTGGCCGATCCATCCACCAAGTGTCACGGTAGGAGTTGAAAGAATAAGCCAAGCATCTCCGTAGTCATCACTTGTACCTGTTTTTCCGGTCCAGTCAACAGCGTCGACAAGACTTGGATTTACAGCTGCTAAATAGTCAAGGAATTTTGTTGTTTTCTTAGAGCGAACAGGACCTCTTAAAAGTTCATTCATAATAGAGGCTGTTGCTCTTGAGAAGACCTTGACAGGATTAGACTTCCATTCATAGATAACCTTACCGGTATCGTCAGTAATTTTTTGAACGACATGTTGCTCCTGGTACTGTCCGTTATTGGCTAAGGTTTGGAAACCGTTAGTTTGTTGGACAACAGTTTGGTCAATACCACCTCCCATAGGTAAACTTTCAATATAGTAATTATCTATCTGATAGTTCATTTTTTCCATGTAAGGTTGGGCAGGTTTTCCTTCTTTTAGAAGGGTTTGATAGGTCCAGTAGGCTGGGATATTCCAAGAAGCATCAAGGGCATCTTGGAGGGTCATCATTTCATTGGTTCCTCGGTCTCCAACGTGAAGGATAGGTTGACCACTTGAATAGTTGGTTGGATAGTTACTCAAACGGCTCTTACTTCCAATGATACCTTGGTCAATGGCAGGAGCGTAAGCAAGGATTGGTTTGATACTAGAACCTGGACTTCTCTTGGTGTCAAAGGCATGGTTATTCTGATTTTCCTGGTAGTCACGGCCACCAACAAATCCAAGAACAGCACCTGTTTTATTGTCCATGAGGACATTTCCTGTCTGAACCTCACCAGTTCCATCGTCTAGGTAGCCACCATAATTTGCTACAGCATTTTGCATGGCTGTATGGATATTTTGATCAATTGTTGATTGAACAGTGTATCCACCTTGCTGTAATTTTTGAAGGGCCAGTTTTTGGTATTTTTCCTTGGTTGAATCATTCTTTTGATCACTTTCAGAAACCTTGTCTTCAGCTATTAGGTAATCATAGACATGATCAATGGCCTCACTGATTACTGTATAGTAAAGATAGTCGTGGCTAGCTGTTTCTGAGTAACTTGGTTTTAAAAAGTCATTTGTTAAATTATAAGCCTTGTACTGCTCGTATTCTTCCTGGCTAATGTAGCCCTTACGGTACATATTAAATAGTACGGCATCCTTACGGGCTAGACCATAAGAAAGATTGTCTCCGTCTTTAAGGCTTGCGTCAGCTGCGTAAGGACTGTAGGTAATAGGACTTTGCGGAAGCCCTGCGATGAAGGCAGCCTGAGGCACATTAACTTCTGAGGCATGTTTGCCAAAAATTCCCATAGCAGCCTCTTCGACACCAGCAATGTTTTGGCCCTTATTATTACGACCAAAAGGTGATACATTGAGGTAGTCAGTTAGGATTTCATCTTTTGAAAAATCCTTTTCAACGGCACGGGCATAAACAATTTCAGAAGCCTTCCGTTTAAAGGTTGGACTATCACCCAAAATTTGTTGCTTGATTAACTGCTGGGTAATAGTTGATCCACCACTTGAGCTTCCAACTCCAATTGTTGCACCGATTGTGGCCCTTAAAACAGCCTTTGGTACAACACCATTATGGCTTTCAAAGTTTTCATCCTCAGTTGAAATAATGGCGTTTTTAATATTTTGTGAAATTTGCTGACTGCTGATTTTTGTTCTCACTAAATCAGAAGAAATAGGTGAAATGACACTATTATTATTATAAACAAGATTTGAGGTACCGTGGATATTATTAATTTTTTGGGTAAGTTCATCCTTATCCGGAACGTTAACCTCATCAATGAGACTGGCAAAATAGCCTATTCCCATCGATCCAACAAACAGTCCCCCCAAGAAAACTATAATTAAAATAGTAAATATAACCCCTCGGACTGATAAAAAGGCAATATTAAAGTAGTTGCTAAACTTAAGTTTAGGTGCTGGTTTGGTTGCACTTTTTCTATTTCTTTTTGACGGCTTTCTGCCACCCTTTTCACTATCGTTTCTGTTCATAATAGAATTATACCAAATTTGTTAATAATTGCCTAACAGGCAATATAAAAAAATTTAAAAGTTCATGCCAATCTGGTAATTATTTTGTTATAATTAAGCTATTATCATTTATTTTAAAAGGAGGTTATAGCATGGAAATTTTTGACGAGCTGGTCGAACGCGGCCTGGTTTTTCAAACAACTGACGAAGAAGCATTACGCAAGGCATTAAAGGAGGGAAGTGTTTCTTTCTATACCGGCTATGACCCAACGGCAGATAGTCTTCACCTGGGACACTTGGTTCCAATCCTAAACATGAGAAGGCTTCAAATTGCTGGTCACAAGCCAGTGGCTCTAGTTGGTGGGGCTACTGGAATGATTGGTGACCCAAGCTTTAAAGACGCTGAGCGCTCTTTACAAACAACTGAAACGGTAAAAGAGTGGAGTGCAGGTATCAAGAGCCAACTTGAACGCTTCCTGAGTTTTGAGGGAGAAAATGCAGCCAAAGTGGCCAACAACTACGACTGGTTTAGCCAGATGAATGTGCTTGATTTCTTGCGTGATGTTGGTAAGTACTATACTATCAACTACATGATGAGCAAGGAGTCTGTAAAACGCCGGATTGAAACAGGGATTTCATACACTGAATTCGCCTACCAAATCCTCCAAGGTTACGACTTCTACGAACTTAATGAGCGCGATAACGTAACCCTCCAAATTGGTGGATCTGATCAGTGGGGGAACATGGTAGCTGGAACTGACCTTATTCGTAAGAAGTCAGGCAAAGAGGCCCACGTTATCACAGTACCACTAATCACTGACTCAACAGGTAAGAAATTCGGTAAGTCTGAAGGAAATGCAGTTTGGCTTGACCCTGAAAAGACTTCACCTTACGAGTTCTACCAGTTCTGGCTGAATGTGGCTGATGCTGACGCCATCAAATTCATGAAGATCTTCACCTTCCTAAGCCTTGAAGAGATTGCTGAAATTGAACGTCAGTTTGAAGAAGCTCCACATGAGCGTCTGGCTCAAAAGACTCTTGCTAAAGAAGTGGTAACTCTTGTCCACGGAGAAGAAGCTTACGAGCAGGCTGTGAAAATCTCACAAATGCTCTTCAGCGGAAACATCAAGGAACTTTCTGTTAAAGAAATTAAACAGGGTCTAAAAGATGTGCCAAGCTACCAAGTTCAAGCTGATGATAACCTAAACTTGGTTGAAATTCTTGTGCAATCTGGTGTGGTAAACTCTAAACGTCAGGCTCGTGAGGATGTCCAAAATGGGGCAATCTATGTGAACGGTGAAAGAATCCAAGATACCAACTACGAATTAACTGATGCAGACAAGCTGGAAGGCGAGATGACTGTAATTCGTCGTGGTAAGAAAAAATACTTCATCCTAACTTACTAGGATACCCAAAAAGATCTGTCTGATAAGGCAGGTCTTTTTCCTTGCTAGTTTTTTACTTTCACATGCTCTTGTGATTTAATAAAGAATGGAGGTTTGTATGACATCAAAAACAAGTATTTGGGATTATAGTATGGTTATCTGCTTGCTGATGGGGGTCGCTGCGGGAAATATTTTAGGAATCTTTTTAGGCAATAATCTTTATTGGCTGAATGTTGGAATTTCACTTGGTTATTTTCTAGGTCTCATCGGTACAGTGCTTGCTCTTAGAGGAAAATATGAACTTAAAAGGGAGCAAGTTTCTACTATGCTCACCCTTTTTGGTCTGGGTGTGGGACTTTTGCTGAATTGTCTAATTTCAAGTCCTTACGGAATGCTTGCTATTATTTTAGGAACAGTTACAGGCTGGCTTCTTGGACAGGTAATCAAAAAAACTCCTATCATTTGATAGAAGTTTTTTCTTATTATTCAATGATTAAAAGATCTTCCGGAAGGGCAAATGGGTTTTTCTCATTGATACGGTCGTAGAACATGATACCATTGATGTGGTCAATCTCATGTTGGACAACGATAGCGTTAAATCCTTTAAGCTTAATTCGTTTTTTCTCACCATTTTTATCGAAATATTCAACAGTTGCGCGGGCATGGCGGATAACATATCCTGGTACCTCGCGGTCAACTGACAGGCATCCTTCACCGTCAGCAAGGGCTGCATTTTGCACAGAGTGAGAAACCACGCGTGGGTTATACATGATTTCTTCCAGGCTATAGGCATCATTTGCTGCGTCATCACCTGAATCTTCCTTTGGTACAAGGACTGCAATAATCTTTCTTGACACATCAAGCTGAGGGGCAGCAATTCCTACTCCTGGACGAAGTTTCATCCTTTCAGCCATAACGGGATCTTGAGAATGTTTTAAAAAGTTAAGCATCTTTTCGCCCAGGATGATATTTTCATCGGTTAGGGGAAGTTCAACATCAGAAGCAACCTCTCTTAGGGTTGGATTTCCTTCTCTGATAACATCCTTCATATCAATGAGATGACTGGCAGATGTTAAATGTTTAATTTTGTTCAATTTATGTTCCTCCGTGTAATTCATACTTATAATCTGACACTTTTTACTTTAAATTGCAAGTTAAATGCACAAAAAAATATTCCAATACTTGAAATTTCTATAATAATAGTTTATCATAAGTGAGTAGTTTTCTACAAGAAGGCATCTTGGTAAAACGCACGCCAAACGTTAACTCGGATGTACTTACAAAAAAGGAGAAATATAATGGCAATTTCAAAAGAGAAAAAAAATGAAATCATCGCTCAATACGCACGTCACGAAGGGGACACTGGTTCACCTGAAGTACAAATCGCTGTACTTACTTGGGAAATCAACCACCTAAACGGACACATTAAAGAGCATAAAAAAGACCACGCTACTTACCGTGGACTTATGAAAAAAATCGGACACCGTCGTAACCTTCTAGGATACCTACGTGAAAAAGACGTTCAACGTTACCGTGAACTAATTTCTTCACTTGGACTACGTCGTTAATTCGATAAGGAGCCACTTCGGTGGCTTTTTTATTTTGTATGTTTATAAGGTAAACTCTTAATAATTTTAATCACTTATAAGGCATGGTATAATCAGTCTGATAGTTAAGAAAAAGGAAGTATGAGATATGGATAATAAATTAGTAATCAGACAGGTTGTAGCTTCTGATCTTGAAAATGTTATGCGAGTTGAAGAGGCCAATTTTGGGCATGAAGCAACAAGCAAAAGAGCCATGAAAGAGCGTATTCAAACAACAGCTGATACCTTTTTGGTTGCAGAAATTGCAGGAAATTTTGCAGGTTATATTGAAGGGGCAGTTATTTCCGATAAGTACTTGTCAGATGAATTGTTTGAGCATGTTGAGAAAAATCCTGAAACAGGTGGATATCTTGCCATAACAAGTCTTTCAATTGATGATGATTTTCAGGGGCAGGGACTGGGAGATGCTCTTCTTCTGGCCTTTAAGGATTTAGCTACAAAGACAGGGCGCGAGGCTATAACTCTTACCTGTCATGATTATTTGATTAAGTATTATGAGAAAAAGGGCTTTACCTATGAAGGGAAATCCACTTCAACCTTAGGGGGTGGTGAGTGGTTTAATATGATATGGGAGGTAGAATAATGAATATTGAAAAAGTAGAACAGGCTTTTAACCTGATTATTGAAAATACTCAAACCTTAGAACAAGAGTTACACACTCATTTTTACGAGGCTTTGATTGAACAAAATGTAGCCTATGTGGAAGGAAAATCTGACAACAAGCTGGTTGATGAAAATAACCAAAAGTTGAAAGCTTTAAAACTCAATCAAAAAGAGTGGCAAAAGGCCTTTCAATTTGTCCTTATCAAAGGAGGACAGACAGCCAAACTTCAGGCCAACCATCAGTTTACACCGGACAGTATTGCCTACATCATTAATTTTATTATCAATACCATGAAACCAAGCGGTGACCTTTCAATTGCTGAATTTGGTTCAGGTACTGGTAATATGACAGCAACTATTTCAACGGGTCTTGACCGCAAGCTTCAAATTCTTGGAATCGAAGTCGATGACCTCTTGATTGATTTAGCTGCCAGTATGGCAGATGTGGCTGATTATGACATTGAATACATGCAACAGGATGCGGTTAAACCTCTGTTAGTTGATCCAGTTGACGTCCTAGTTAGTGATCTTCCTGTCGGTTTCTACCCAGATGATCAGGAGGCTAAAAACTTTCAGGTTGCAAATACAGGTGAGGGTCATACCTATGCCCACCATCTTTTGATGGAACAAGGTCTTAAGCACTTAAAAGAAGACGGTCTTGGAATCTTTTTGGCCCCACTTGATCTGATGACAAGTGAGCAGGCATCTGAACTTAAGGGTTGGTTGAAAGAAGCTGGAAGCCTTGCTGCCTTAATTGCTCTGCCGCAGAATTTATTTAAATCAAGTCCTAAGGCAATCTTTGTTTTTGATAAAAATGAAGCTAAAAAACCAACCTTTGTTTATAACCTATCTTCTCTGACAGATTCAGCTCTAATCCAAGATTTCATGCGAGAATTTAAGGAAAATATGTTATAATATTAACAAAATAACACCAATAAAGTTTCTAACTTTTAACTTTTATCTTTATATCTTTAGAAGAGGAGATTCAAATAAATGTCAAAAACAATTGCGATAAATGCTGGTAGTTCAAGTCTTAAATGGCAATTATACAAGATGCCAGAAGAAGAGGTTCTAGCAAAAGGTATTATCGAGCGAATCGGTTTATCTGATTCAATTTCAACTGTTAAGTGGGGAGACCAGGCTGACACAAAAACTTTTGATATTCCTAACCATGAAGAAGCTGTAAAAATTCTTTTGAATGACCTTATTAAATTTGGAATAATTTCTTCATATGATGAAATCACAGGTGTTGGACACAGGGTGGTTGCTGGAGGAGAAATCTTCAAAAAATCAACCCTGATTGATAACCAGGTAATGGAAGAGATTGATAAACTTGCTCCCTTAGCTCCCCTTCACAATCCAGCCAATCTAGCTGGAATTAAAGCCTTTAAAGAGCTTTTACCTGATATTACAAGTGTTGCAGTCTTTGATACAGCCTTCCACACAACCATGCCCGACCAGGCCTTCCGCTACCCTATGCCAAATAAATACTATACTGACTATGCAGTCCGTAAGTACGGTGCTCACGGGACAAGCCACCAGTATGTAAGTCAAAAGGCTGCTGAGATTTTAGGTCAAAAAATTGAAGACCTGAAACTGATTAGCTGTCATCTAGGTAACGGAGCTTCAATTACAGCAGTTGATGGTGGTAAATCAGTTGATACCTCAATGGGATTCACCCCCCTTGCTGGAATCATGATGGGAACTCGTTCAGGAGATATCGATCCTTCAATTTTCCCTTATATTATTGAAAGAGATGAAAAACTTGCTACGGCTCAAGACGTTGTAGACATGTTGAATAAGGAATCTGGTCTTTTAGGAGTTAGTGAAATATCAAGTGATATGCGTGATATCACAGCTGGGATTGAAGCAGGAAATAAAAAGGCTGAACTTGCCTACGGTATGTACATTGACCGAATAAAAAAATACATTGGTCAGTACTTGGCTGTTTTAAACGGAGCTCATGCAATCATCTTTACAGCTGGAATTGGTGAAAATTCGCCTGAATTAAGAGCCGAAATAGCTGAAGGTCTAAGCTGGTTTGGTATCGAAATTGATCCAGAAAAAAATATCCGTGGTTATGAAGGAGTTATTTCAACAGCTGATTCAGCAGTTAAAGTTCTCTCAGTTCCAACTGATGAAGAATTAGTTATTGCGCGTGACGTTGAAATTTTTACAAAATAATTAACAAGAAGGCAAATCGTCAATCTGATGATTTGTTTTTTTATGTTTTCTTTTAGAGAAGCAATTATTTTGCCTAATAAATGTGTTATAATCGTCAGGTAATATCTATTACAGAGTAGTTTTACAAGCGTCAAGTGTCCACGGGATGGGATGTTGCCCTGGAACGAAGCCTAATGGTGCGGTTTGTGAAACGCATTCGCTGTGAAAAATTATGTGGTATGTCCAGAAAATTTTTAACAGCTCACCAAAAAAGAGGAGAGCTCAATGCAAAAAATTGTCAACAAATACTTACCTGAAGCATCAACGAGGCTGACTGTAGCCCTTGCCATGCTTATGGCCTTAAAATTTATTATTGAAAAATTATCAATCTGGATTATTCCAGGGAATTTAAAATTAACTTTTTCCTTCATTCCAGATACTATAATCGGTGCCATTGCAGGCCCAATTGTAAGCCCGATTGTTTTCATTCTTTCAGACTTCATTAAGATAGTAACCGGGGATGGTGCAGGTTCTAGCTTTATTTGGGGATTTAGTCTCCTTCAAGCCTTTTTAGGATTCCTTTACGGATTATTCTTTTATAAGAAAAAGCTTGATGCCAAGAATGTAAAAGATTGGGTTTATACAAGTTTAGCAGTGATTGTTATCATGCTTGCTGGAACCTTTATCTTCACTCCGCTTTTAATTCAAATTTACTACGGGGTATCTTTCAAGGTTCAATTCTTTGTCCAAGGAAGAATTTTCAAAATCTTAGAAATTCCAATCAGGGTTGTAATTATCATGGTCTTAGTACCTGCCCTACAAAGAATTCCAGTTATTAGAAAATATATTTTAAACTAAAAGAAAAAACCAAGTTCATCCCACTTGGTTTTTTTCTTTTTATTTAAGATAACGTGATAGAAACTCACGGGTTCTTTCTTCTTTTGGATTGGTAAAGATGTCTTCTGGGTTACCTTCCTCAGCGATCACTCCCTTGTCCATGAAGATTACCTTGTCAGAAACTTCTCTGGCAAATTCCATCTCATGGGTTACAATGACCATTGTAATACCTGATTTTGCAACGTCTTTCATAATACCAAGAACTTCTCCAACCATTTCAGGGTCAAGGGCACTTGTTGGTTCATCAAAAAGAATAACCTCAGGATTCATTGAAAGGGCACGAGCAATTGCCACACGCTGCTTTTGTCCTCCTGATAGTTGACGGGGCTTAGCATTTACAAAAGCGTCCATGCCAACCTTTGTAAGGTTAGCAATGGCAATTTTCTTAGCCTCATCTCGGTTTCTTTTTAGGACTGTTGTTTGAGCAACAATCAGATTTTCAAGGACATTTAAGTTTTCAAAAAGGTTAAATGATTGGAAAACCATACCTAGATGAGTTCTATATTTAGGAAGGTCGTATCCTTTTTGTAGGACATTTTCCCCGTGGTAAAGGATCTCACCACCACTTGGAACCTCAAGGAGGTTAATTGATCTTAAGAAGGTCGATTTACCTGATCCTGAAGATCCAATGATTGAGATAACCTCACCCTTGTTGATATTCATGCTAATATCTTTTAAAACTTCATTTTCTCCAAATGATTTTTTTAGGTGTTTAATTTCTAATACTTTTTCTGCCATTATTTTTTATCCCCCACTTGCATTTGATTTGCCCCAGTTGTATGAGTATCAGAATCAAGTTTTCGTTCAACAAATCTTAGAACTCTTGTAACAGTAAATGTTAGAACAAAGTAGATTACTGAGATGATGGCAAATGTTTGGAAGTATTGGTAATTTTGTTGGGCTACAGTGTTCCCTTGGAAGAAGAGCTCACTTACAGAGATTACATTAAGAACAGATGTATCTTTAATGTTGATTACGAATTCGTTACCTGTTGCAGGAAGGATGTTTCTAATAACCTGAGGTAAAACAATTTTAATCATTGTTTGTGAGTGGTTCATTCCAAGAGCACTTGCAGCTTCAAATTGTCCCTTGTCAACTGATAGGATACCACCACGAACAATCTCACTCATGTAGGCCCCTGTATTGATTGAGACGATTACAAGACCAGCAAGAGTACGGTCCATGTTGATTCCGAAGGCTTGAGCTGTACCGTAATATAAAACCATAGCCTGTACAATCATTGGAGTTCCGCGGAAAACTTCGATGTAGATGTTAATAATCCAGTTTAGAAGTTTTTGGAAGAAGGCAAGGACTGCATTGGCAGCTTTTGGAGCAGTTCTATAAACTCCAATTAGAAGTCCGATTAAGGTCCCAATTATTGTCCCGATTAAGGAAATATAAAGGGTAACTCCTGCAGCTTTAATAAACTCACTACCATTTTCTTTGGCGATAGCAAATACTTGATTCCACCAACCAGTTTTTTTATCTGGGTGATCTTGAAGGGCAGTCATTTGATCCATAATCTTTGTGCGCTCATCATCAGAGATTGAAGCGAGAACCTGATTGATTACTGGAAGGTCTTTGTCTCCCTTGCGGACACCAACAGCAGTTTGAGTATCATCTGGATCAGTAACAAAACCATCACCATCAGCAAATTGAATCATTTTAAATGAATCGTTAGCAGCTTGAGCTGTGATTCCCTCAGGACGCTCACCAACATATCCATCAATTGTTCCTGATTGAAGGGCTACACGCATGGCAGAAAAGTCTGACATGGCTTGTTCTTTTTGTACACCTGGGATTTGAGAAATCAAATCATAGTGGAAGGTTCCCTGTTGGGCAGTGATTTTTGCACCAGCAAAGTCAGATAATTTAGTTGCGTCAGCATATTTTCCGTTTTTATTAACAACAATAACAAGATGACTAGTATAGTAATTATCCGAAAAATCAACTTCTTTTCTTCTTTCAGCTGTCGGGCTCATCCCGGCAATGATGGCATCAATTTTTCCAGAAGTTAGGGCAGGTACCAAACCGTCCCACTTGGTTTTTACAATGACAAGTTTTTTATCCAGCTTGTCAGCGATTTTTTTAGCAATTTGGACATCGTATCCATTAGCATACTGGTCGCTTCCATCGATTTTTACAGCTCCATTGGCGTCAGTTTTCTGGGTCCAGTTAAAAGGTGGATAACCAGCTTCCATTCCTACACGAAATTCCCCTTGATCAGCCTGTGCACTTATAGAAAAGGCAAAGATTGCAAGAAGTGGTAGTAGGATGTTTAGTAATTTTTTCATCACAGCTCCTAAAAATAATATTATTTTTAAATAAAAATAGAAAAATCCCCTTGGAAGAAGAGGATAGAATAGGCTTATTAAGTAAGTAAAGCACAACTTGGCCGATAACCAAGACAGTTCGGATGTTATTTACAATCCGACCCAAAAATAACCTGAGGTGGCAGGTGATTTTTTCGGCAACTTTTCCTAGACCTGTGTCAATGTTCCACAAAACTCAACAGGCTTAATAAAAGATGCAACCTCTAAACTCTATATTTATTTAATTATACAGATGATTCTAGCATTATTTTACCTATAAGTAAAGGTGGACTGAAAAAAAGAAGTTTACT
Organism: Streptococcaceae bacterium ESL0687; assembly: GCA_029392475.1. Classification (NCBI taxonomy): domain Bacteria; kingdom Bacillati; phylum Bacillota; class Bacilli; order Lactobacillales; family Streptococcaceae; species Streptococcaceae bacterium ESL0687. The sequence continues at coordinate 1,216,093 of CP113940.1, read as the reverse complement.
TGTTTAGACCAGAAAAAAATTTAAATAGCTATACAGAAGGCAGTTTGTTATAATAGTTACAATAAAAATTTTTTTATAGATTGGAGTTTTATGTTAGAGATACTCAAGGCAATTTTTTTAGGAATTATTGAAGGAATTACCGAATGGCTACCAATTTCAAGTACGGGGCACTTGATCTTGGCGGAAGAATTTGTAAAGTTAAATGCAAGTGAAGCTTTTAAATCCATGTTTAATGTCGTAATTCAGTTGGGGGCGATTATGGCAGTGGTACTTATCTTTTTTGATAAGCTAAATCCCTTTGATGCTAAGAAAAATTATATCGAAAAAAGAAATACTTGGCGCTTGTGGGTTAAGGTCTTAATTGCTTCCATTCCTGCTGCAATTGTTGGAATCAAGCTTGACGACTGGTTTGAGGCACATTTTTATAACTTTGTAAGTGTTGCCCTCATGCTTATTTTATATGGTTTTGCCTTTATCTATGTTGAAAAATGGGCTAAGAGTCAAATACCTACAGTAACCAGCCTAAATAAAATGCCTTACCTTTTTGCCTTCTATATTGGAATTTTCCAGGTTCTGGCCCTTATGCCAGGTACTAGTAGGAGCGGAGTTACTATTTTAGGAGCTATAATTCTTGGGGCCAGCCGTTACGTTGCGGCTGAATTTACCTTCTTCTTGGCCATTCCAGCCATGTTTGGTGGATCGGCTATTAAGGTCCTTAAGTTTATTAAAAACGGGGAAACACTTTCAGGGAAAGAGTTTTTAGTTCTTCTTATTGCAAGTTTTACGGCCTTTGTCGTTTCAGTTGTGGTTATTAAATTCCTTATGGATTACATCAAGAAGCATGATTTTACTATTTTCGGGAAGTACCGGATTGTCCTTGGTTTAATTCTTCTTGCTTATGCAGCCATTAAATTTATCTTAGGACTCTTTTAGTCAACAAATCCTTCCATAATTGGGAGGATTTTTTTATAAAAGAGCTTGCCTTTTTGATCATTTATTGATATAATGGTGGTCTGTGAGTATACCTCACTTACGTCCTGGAAATACAGGACGTCATTAGACCAAAAGAGGAGGAAAAAATTCAATGACTAAGTACGAAATTCTTTATATTATCCGTCCAAACATTGATGAGGAAGCTAAAAAAGCTCTAGTTGAGCGTTTTGATGGGATTTTGACTGATAATGGTGCTACTATTATCGAATCAAAAGACTGGGAAAAACGTCGTCTTGCTTACGAAATCAAAAACTTCAATGAAGGTTTATACCACATTGTAAATATCGAAGCAGCTACAGACGCAGCAGCAACAAGCGAATTTGATCGTCTTGCTAAAATCAACGGCGACATTCTTCGTCACATGATCGTTAAGGTAGAAGCTTAATTCTATTTTAGTAGATCATAGGAGGACCATCTTATATGATTAATAACGTAGTGCTAGTGGGACGTTTGACTAAGGATATTGAACTTCGTCAGACTGCTAATGGACAATCAAATGCAAGCTTTACCCTGGCTGTTACTCGTAATTTTAAAAACCAAAAGGGTGAATATGATGCGGATTTCATCAACGTTGTTGCGTGGAGAAATACGGCAGAATTCTTGGCTCGTTTCGGTGCGAAAAAAGGAAATCTTCTTAGTGTAACTGGAAGAATCCAAACTCGTAATTATGAAAACCAGCAAGGTCAGCGTGTGTATGTAACAGAAGTAGTTGCTGACAATGTAAGTTTCCTTGAAAGTCGTGCAGTACGCGAGAGTCAAGGTGGCCCGTCATCAGGCGGAGGCTATCAGGCTCCGCAGGTAAACAATAATGCTTATGGTTCATCAAATGGGGGATACCAAGCCTCAGAGATGAATAATAACTCTTACGGTGCATCAGATGTTAAAATTCCTGATTTCGGTCGAAATGATTCAGATCCTTTCGGTGGCGGAAATCCGATGAATATTTCAGATGATGACCTACCATTTTAAGTATAAGCATACTTGGATGTAGAAAAATATAATATAAGGAGAAATAATATGGCTCAACAACGTCGTGGCGGATTCAAACGTCGCAAAAAAGTTGATTTTATCGCAGCTAATAAAATCGAACATGTTGATTACAAAGACACTGAACTTTTAAAACGTTTCATCAGCGAACGTGGTAAAATTTTACCTCGTCGTGTAACTGGAACTTCAGCTAAAAACCAACGTAAAGTAGTTAACGCTATCAAACGTGCACGTGTTATGGCTTTACTTCCATTCGTTGCAAATGACGAAAACTAAAAAGTAATAAATGAGGGCCAGCTTTGCTGGTTCTTTTTTGTTAAATAATGAAGTTAACTAGAATTAGCTAAAATTAAATAAATTTGAAAGGATGTAGGATAATGGCGACTGAAAAAAATAAGCGTATCCCTTGGAACCAGTATTTTATTGCCCAGGTTTTACTTTTATCCCTTCGAAGTACCTGTACTAGACTTGAGGTGGGAGCAGCCCTTGTTAAAGATTCAAGGATAATTGCAGGTGGCTATAATGGTTCTGTTAAAGGAGATGACCACTGTATAGATGAGGGATGTTATGTGGTCGATGGTCACTGTATTAGAACCATCCATGCTGAAATGAATGCCCTTTTGCAGTGTGCTAAATTTGGTATCTCAACTGAAGGGGCAGAAATTTATGTGACTCATTTTCCTTGTCTTCCATGTACCAAGGCTATTCTTCAAGCAGGTATTAAGAAAATTTACTACCTAAATGACTATAGAAATGATGCCTATGCCAGTAAGTTAATTGATCAAATGGGTGTAGCAGTAGAACAGGTTAAACTTGATCCAGCTTACTTTGAAAAATTATCCTTTGGAGAATTATATTAATCAATAAAAAAGAACCTATCTACTAGATAGGTTCTTTTTACTACATCTCACTTGGAAGAAGGACTGTTTCACGTCCCATTCGGTCAATGACGTGAATGTCTGTTGGCCAACTTTTATTAAACGGATAGTTGAAATCAAATTTAATTTTATCGGGGGAACCGTCTTGAGAAAAGACGATACTTAAGTAGTTATCATCATCAACGAGCTCAAAATTAATTAGAGACTCTAAAACAAAGACTCCCTTCAAGTTATTGTCTATAATATACCAGAAAGTATCAATAACTTGACTTGGCAAACTTGAAGCGATACCGAAGCTTGCAGCCCGGCTGGTTGTGTTCGTAAAAGCCATCTCAATTTCCCCCTTTTATTTTATCTGTAAATTGTTTAAAATGTAGTATTAGAATATATTAAAGGGAAAAAAAGGTCAAGTAAAGAGATTGAGAATTGATGAATTATTAATTAAAACGCAAGAAATTAATAAAAAAGAGGCAAGGCAGGCCATTAAAAAGGGATTGGTCCTAATTGATGGCCATACAGCCTATAAGATAAGTCAAAATGTTGATAGTAGGGTACAAGAGGTTACCTATAATGGTTGTCTTATTGATTTTTGGCCCCACAGCTATTACATGTTAAATAAGCCAGTTCAAACCGTCTGTGCTAATAAAGACGACAAGCATCCTACAGTTTTTGATCTACTAGGAGACACTAGTCAGAAGGATTTATATTCAGTTGGTCGCCTTGATTTTTGGACAACGGGCCTCCTCCTACTAACTGATAATGGTCCTTTAGGACGAAGGATGCTTAATCCAGAAAATCATGTTGATAAAATTTATCAGGTAAAGACCAAGGAAGCTTTAAGTCCAGATGATGTAATCGCCTTTAAAGAGGGGGTCACAATTGATGGTGACGTCAGATTAAAGGAAGCATATCTTGATCTTAAATCCACTCATGAGGCCCAGGTTCAGATATCTGAAGGGAAAAATCGCCAGGTGCGAAAAATGTTTCTGGCTAGGGGTAAGCTTGTTTTGGAATTAAAGCGAATTAAATTTGGTCCCTTGAATTTGGATCCTGATTTGGCAGTCGGTTATTTTCGTGAACTGACAGAAGAGGAAATAAGAAGGCTGATTCCTTATTTTGATTGATTCTAAAAGTCAAATTCTCTTAAGTTTCTATTTATTAGATCAAAGTCATAACCTTTTCGGGCAAGGGCAGCTGTTATCCTCTGTTTTAAGTCGTAGCCTGTATATTTATTTTGATATCTCTTTAGGATTTTATTGAAGTCTTTTTCAAAGAGCTCGTCTTCTATTTGGGAATCACTCTCTAAATCTAAAGCAGTTAACGCCTCCTTAGCAATATCATAGCTGAAACCTTTATTAATAAGGTTTTGGCTTATTTTTATTTTAAGCATTTTTAGGGGTAATTTTTGATACTTTTGCATGACTAATTTTTCAGCCAGCTCCTGGGCTAGTTCGAGTTGTTTGTCATAGCCAAGGAGGTCAGCTAATTTACTTTCAACAAGGTCCCTTGAAATCCCCTTTGCCAGTAGTTTTTGTTTGATTTGTTGGGGCCCCGTACCTTGACTATTAATCTTAGAATTAATGAAGGATTCGGTGTAGTTCTCATCATTAATGTATTTACTTTCTTCTAAGCTGGTTATGATCTTTGCGATTTGGTGGTTGTCTATTTTATGCTCTTTTAGGTAAAGAATAACCTCCATCTTAGTTCGCATTTTAAAGCTAATATAGTAGATGGCAAGATTCTTCTCCCTGGAAAAATTGGCAAAGTCGGTAATTTCTTTAAGGTCAGCCTCTGAAAATTCAGAACCCTTTGACATCATGTACCTTACGATGGTATCTTCTGTGACATAGATGGTTTCAGATTTATCAAATTCTACCTTGTATAGTCTTTTTTTCTTTTCGATTTTTATAATTTTTATCATATGCTATATTATACGAAAAAAGAGCTTAAATAGTTATTATTTGTTTGAAAGTGATATAAATGGGTTTGAGCAGCTTTCTAATGATACATTTGTTATATTTTGTAAAAAAATTTGAAATATTGTAATTAAAATGACACATTGGCTATAAAATATGCTATAATTTCCTTACGGCTTTGTACACCGTCGATACTTGTTTTAATTTAAGATAGAGTATTGTATTTGTTTTTGTGGAATAGGAATGGAAAAATTTTTTTCTATTCCTATTTTAATTTTGTCAAAAAAAATCACCACCAATTGACTAACTGGTAGTGATTTCTTGATTATTCTGCAGATAAAGCAGCCATTGTAATGTAGTTGTATGGTTGGTTGAAGTGAGGTAGGAAGAAAATGTCTAAAAGTTTAAGTTTATCAATTGTTAGACCTTCCTGAATAGCCAAGCTAAACATGTGGATATTAGCTGAAATGTCATAGGTTGAAGCAAGCTGTGCTCCTAAGATACGGCGATTGTTTTTATCATAAACAATCTTTATCTTAACCATGGCATTACCTTCCTTGATAAATTCAGGTTTTTGTAAATCTTCATATTCAGTTGAGAGAACTTCAAAGCCAAAACGTTCTGCTGCCTTGACAGATAGACCGGTAGATACAAGATCTAGACCGAAAATTGAGATTCCATTTGATCCCTGTACCCCAATAGCATCAACCTCAGTACCTCCAATATTGTGACCAGCAACAAGTCCTGAACGAACAGCATTTGATGCAAGGGCAATATAGGTAGTATCTTGGAGGGCATTTGAGTAGATGGTAGCACAGTCCCCAACAGCGTAAACATCTGGATTACTTGTTTGTTGGTGCTTATCGACTAAATATGCTCCGTTTGTAAAAGTTTCAAGCTTGTCTGCACCAAGGGCTGCATTAGCAGTAAATCCAATAGCATTTATCACCATATCGACATCATAGCTGCCCTTGTCAGTTACTAAACGTTCAACTCGCTTGTCTCCTTCATAAGCTGTAGCTAGTTCACCAAAATGAAGTTCAATTCCATTGTCTTCAAGATTTTTATCCATAAGTTTGGCAAAGTCTTCATCGTAGTATGAAGCAAGAGAGGTAGTTGCAGCGTCAAATAAAAGAACATTTTTCCCGCGGCGGCGAGCAGCTTCTGCAATTTCAACACCGATATAACCTGCACCAATAACAGCTACAGTTTTGACCTCATCACGGCTTAAATCTTTATCAACTTCTTGCCCTTCTTGGAAGAGTTTTAGGAAGTGGAGACCTTCCAAGTCTTTTCCAGGAATATTTGGGATAATAGGACGAGATCCAGTCGCTAGTACTAGTTTATCGTAGTCTATGATGCTTTCCTTACCATCAAGATTTGTAGTATAGACCTTTTTATTATCGAAATCGATGCGGTCAACAACTGTTTCCATATGGATTTCAGCGCCCTTATGAATAAAGGTTTCTTCATTGGTATAAAATAAACCTTCGTAACCATCGATTTGACGACCAACCCAAAGGGCAGTCCCACAACCTAGGTAACTTAAGTTAGAATTGCGATCAATCATTACAACTTCTTGATCGGGATAGTTATCTAAAAGGGTATTTGCAGCCGCAATACCAGCATGGTTGGTACCGATAATAACAGTTCTCATCGCTTTTCCTCTAAATTCTTTAAGATAGTTATATCTTACACAAAAGTAAATTTTTTAGCAACAATTTTGCACTTTTAAAATTCCTGGTAAAGGTTTTTATGGCGGCAATGGTTGCGCTACCAATATTGAGAACTTGGGAAATTTTGATAAAAAATTAACATGCAAATTAAGGGTCAATTCTTAGATTAAATTTGTAAAAAACTAGCTTGCTACCTATCCATTTGTTATAATTTCTATATGGTATATTTAAAAGCAGGTCAAAAAATTCCTTTGAAAATAAAAAAAATGGGAATTAATGGTGAAGGTATCGGAAATTACAAGGGACAGACAGTGTTTGTTCGCGGTGCCCTAAAGGGTGAAGAGGTTTTTTCTCAGATTACCTTAGTTAAAAAAAATTATGTTGAAGCAAAAATCGTAAAGATTAATAAAAAATCAAAAAATAGGGTGGTTCCAGCCTGCAAGGTTTATTCAACTTGTGGAGGTTGTCAAATCATGCATCTCGCCTATCCAGCTCAACTTGAGTATAAGAGGGACATTCTACGTCAGGCCTTAAATAAATTTAAGCCAGAAGGTTTTGAATCTTATGATTTGAAGGCAACCAAGGGGATGGATAATCCTTGGCATTATAGAAATAAACTTCAATTCCAAACCAGGGAATTTTCAGGTAAGGTTCTAGCAGGCCTTTATGCTGAAAATAGCCACAGGCTTATTGATATTGATGACTGCCTGGTTCAGGACAAACTTACTCAAAAGATCCTAAATGATGTTAGAAGACTAATTGAAAAATGCAAGATTAGTCTTTATGATGAGAGGAAAAATCAAGGCTTAAGGACAGTGATGATTCGTCATGGTCAAAAGAGTAATCAGGTTCAGCTGGTCTTTATTAGTAGTAAAAATTTAAATTTAAGTTCTCTAATTGCCGATCTGGTCAAAGAAAATCCTGAGATTAGGACAATTGCTCTAAATATTAATGTTAGAAAGACAAGTGAAATTTACGGGGAGAAGACAGAGCTTCTCTGGGGGCAGGAAACAATTGAAGAGGGAGTTCTTGATTATGAATTTTCTCTAAGTCCGAGGGCCTTTTACCAGCTTAACAGTAAACAGACCAATACCTTATATGGAGAGGCTGTGAAGGCTCTTGATGTAGGAAAAGATGATAATATAATTGATGCCTATTGCGGAGTTGGGACCATTGGTCTAGCCTTTGCAGGACGAGTTAAATCTGTAAGGGGCATGGACATCATTCCCCAAGGGATTGAAGATGCCAAAAAGAATGCTCAAAATCTAGGCTTTGATAATACTCATTATGAGGTGGGAGCAGCTGAGGATATTATTCCAAAATGGTATTCTGAAGGCTTCCGGGCTGATGCTTTGATTGTTGACCCACCAAGAACAGGTGTTGATGATAAACTACTTGATGTAATCCTTAAGTACAGGCCTAGTAAAATGGTTTATGTTTCCTGTAATGTTTCGACCCTTGCGCGTGATTTGGTAAAACTTGCTCAGGCCTATAAGATTGAATATATCCAGTCCGTGGATATGTTTCCGCAAACTAGCCGTACAGAGGCCGTTGTTAAGCTTACAAAGAGGTAGATAATGATATATTTAAGACCAGCTAGGCAGGAAGATATTTTACAAATAATGGAGCTTATAGAAGGTGCTCGCATTTTCCTTAAAGATCAAGGAATAGACCAGTGGCAGGGTGAATACCCTTCAAGAGATGATATTCAAATGGATCTGGATGCAAGTCATACTAGCCCTTATATTCTTTTAGTAAATAATCAGTTAGCTGGTTACTGCGTAGTGATTGAAGGACCTGAAGAAGCCTACGAGAAGATAACAGAAGGTAAGTGGCAGGGGGATAAAAGATACCTTAGTGTCCATAGAATTGCAATCCATGATAGCTTCAGGGGCCAAGGCCTTATGTCCTACATGTGGTCAAATATCTTTTCCCTAGCTAGTAGCAAAGGTTTTGAAGACATAAGGGTAGATACCCATCCTGCTAATAAAATCATGCAGGCAGCCCTACTTAAAGTAGGTTTTAAGTACCAGGGTGTGGTTAAATTTGAAGGTAAGCGTCTGGCCTACCAGTGCTTATTAGATAGTTAAGAATAGATTTGGAGAAAAAATGACTTACGAACAAGAATTTTTAAAAGAGTTTGAAGAATGGGTTGAAACCCAAGTAAAGGTTAATGAAATGGCTGTTAAAGAAGCTCAAAAAGTGGCAGACGAAGGTGACGAGCGAGCTCGTGAAGCAGTTATCCGTTATGAAAGCCGTCTTGATGCCTACCAATTTTTACTGATGAAGTTTGCAAATCTTCATGCAGGCAAAGGTTTTCATGATCTACCAGATGGTTTAATGGATATGCTTAACTATTAGTTGCTTGCTTGTAATTAGTAGGTAAATTTGCTAAACTAGAAAAATCAAGAGGAGTACTTTATTCGGAAATTCAAGAGAGGAACTGGTTGCTGAAAGGTTCTATTGAAGGTAAAGGAAGGTAGCTTGTGTCTAAATAAGTTAATAAATGAGTGGCAGGAAACTGCAATACAGGTGGTACCGTGCGGAAGCACCCTGACTCGGTTGGGGTGCTTTTTGCTACTCTCAAATACCTGAAAAACTCAAATAAAATATAAGAGGATAAATTATGACTGAACTTTCGACAAAATTCAATCCACAAGAAGTTGAAGCAGGACGCTATGAAAAATGGCTTGAAGCAGACGTCTTCAAACCATCAGGTGACGTGAATGCTGAACCTTACAGCATCGTAATTCCACCACCAAATGTAACAGGTAAGCTCCACCTTGGACATGCCTGGGATACAACCCTACAAGACATGATTATCCGCCAAAAACGGATGCAAGGCTTTGACACTTTATGGCTTCCAGGTATGGACCACGCAGGGATTGCCACTCAGGCCAAAGTTGAAGAACGCCTGCGTGAAGACGGAATTACAAGATATGACCTTGGACGTGAAAAATTCATAGAAAAAGTCTGGGAATGGAAGGATGAATATGCCGCTACCATTAAAGAACAGTGGGGTAAACTAGGACTTTCACTTGACTACTCACGTGAACGTTTTACTTTAGATGCAGGTCTCTCTGAGGCAGTCCGCAAGGTCTTTGTAAATCTTTATAATAAGGGGCTTATTTACCGCGCAGAATACATCATCAATTGGGATCCAGCTGCCCGCACAGCACTTAGCGACATCGAGGTAATCCACAAGGACGTTGAAGGTGCCTTCTACCACATGACCTATGAGCTTGAAAACGGTCAAGGAAGTCTTGAAGTTGCGACAACCCGTCCAGAAACAATGTTTGGGGACGTTGCCGTTGCTGTAAACCCAGAAGACCCTCGCTACAAGGATTTTATTGGACAAAATGTAATCCTACCACTTGTTAATAAGCCAATCCCGATTGTCGGTGACGAGCACGCTGATCCAGAATTTGGAACTGGGGTAGTTAAGATCACACCAGCCCACGACCCTAATGACTTTGAGGTCGGCCGTCGCCACAATCTTCCACAGGTTAATGTTATGAATCCTGATGGAAGTATGAATGAACTTGCAGGAGACTTGGACGGACTTGACCGCTTCGAGGCAAGAAAAGCTGTCATCGAAAAACTAAAAGAGAGCGGAAACCTGGTAAAAATCGAACCGATTGTCCACAGTGTTGGACATTCTGAGCGTACTGGAGTTCCAGTTGAGGCCCGTCTATCAACCCAATGGTTTGTTAAGATGGAAGAACTGGCTGCGAACGCCGTTAAAAATCAGGAAACTGACGACAAGGTTAACTTTTTCCCAGAACGTTTTAACGATACCTTCCTACAATGGATGGACAATGTCCACGACTGGGTAATCTCACGCCAACTTTGGTGGGGTCACCAAATTCCAGCTTGGTACCATAAGGAAACTGGAGAGATGTACGTTGGTATGGAAGCACCAGCTGACGCCGAAAACTGGGAACAAGATCCAGATGTCTTAGACACTTGGTTCTCAAGTGCCCTATGGCCATTTTCAACTATGGGTTGGCCAGATGAAGAGTCTGAAGACTTTAAGCGTTACTTCCCAACTAATACTTTGGTTACAGGTTATGACATCATCTTCTTCTGGGTGAGCCGTATGATCTTCCAGTCTCTTGAGTTTACAGGAAAAGCTCCATTCAAGAACACCCTTATCCACGGACTTATCCGTGATGAGTCAGGCCGTAAGATGTCTAAGTCTCTTGGGAACGGGATTGACCCAATGGATGTTATTGAAAAATACGGGGCAGATGCCCTTCGTTGGTTCCTATCAAACGGATCAGCCCCTGGTCAAGACGTTCGTTTCTCTTATGAGAAGATGGATGCTGCCTGGAACTTCATCAACAAGATCTGGAACGTCAGCCGTTACATCATCATGAACAATGAAGACCTGACAGTTGAAGAGATTGCAGCCAACCTTGAAAAAGTAGCCAACCGCACTGCAGGTAACGTTACTGACCGCTGGATCCTAACTCGCCTGAACGAAACAATTGAAAAAGTTACCGAAAACTTTGACAAGTTTGAGTTTGGTGAAGCTGGTCGCGCCCTTTATAACTTCATCTGGGACGAGTTCGCTGACTGGTACATTGAGCTTACAAAAGAGGTTCTTTACGGGGACAATGAAGAGGAAAAAGAGGTTACAAGAAGCGTCCTAACTCACGTTCTTGACCAAATCCTTCGCCTCCTTCACCCAATCATGCCTTTTGTTACTGAAGAAATCTTCGAAAACATCCCGCACACTGAAGCTACTCTTGTAACTGCTGTCTACCCAACAGTTCGCCCTGAGTTCACAGATGCAGAATCAGCTCATGGGGTTGAGGTTCTTAAAGAGGTTATCAGAAGCGTCCGTAATTCACGTAGTGAGGTTAACGTTGCTCCAAGTAAGCCAATCACCATTTTAATCAAGGCTAAAAACCCTGAAATTGAAGGCTTTTTCAAGGCAAACGAAAACTACCTCCGTCGTTTTACAAACCCTGAAACCCTTGAAATATCGTCTAACTTAGAGGTTCCAGCAAAAGCTATGACTTCAATTCTATCTGACGCTGAAATCTACCTGCCACTGGCTGACCTGATCAACATCGAAGACGAAATTATTCGTCTGAACAAGGAAAAAGACAAGTGGGAAAAAGAGCTTGGCATGGTTTCTAAGAAACTTTCAAACGAGCGCTTTGTGGCCAACGCAAAACCTGAAATCGTCCAAAAGGAAAAAGATAAACAGGCCGACTACCAAAACAAATTTGATACAACTGTAGCCCGCATTGCTGAGCTTGAAAGCCTATAAAACAATAAAAACCCTGGAAATCCAGGGTTTTTTCTTATTTTATTTCTTATTTGTGGATTTTTTTGCTCCTTCTTGTTAAGATAGTAGAGATGGACAATGACTTGAATTTGGGGACTAGTTTTTCTCAGTCAGCTGAAAGAGCTGAATTTGAACCTGCCCTTATTACTAATAAAAAAAATACACACGAGACAGTTCTTGCCAGTCTGCTGGCTGAATTAAGAGACTGTCAAAGTTTTACTATTGCTGTTGCCTTTGTGACCATGTCTGGCCTTGCCATGATAAAAAGTGCCCTTTCAGACTTAAATGATGCTGGAATCCATGGTCGCCTCGTAACATCAACCTACTTGGCCTTTAATAGCCCACAAGTTTTTAGGGAACTTAAAAAAATACCTAATTTGCATGTACGCATAAATCTCCAGGACGGTTTTCATCTGAAGAGCTACAGCTTCGTAAAAGGCAATTGCAATTATAGAAGCTATTTGACTGGCTCATCCAATCTTACTGAGACAGCCTTAAAGACTAATTTAGAGTGGAACACTCTGATCAAAAAAGATGCGAGCAGTGATTTTGCTAGGCAGATGGACCAGTCTTTTGAAGATCTCTGGCAAGAGTCAATTGACTTAGATCAAGACTTTATTGATAGCTATCAAAAAAATTACAAGCCCCTAGAAAAGACTTTGAAATTACCCGCTGAATTACCTGATAGTGAAGTTAAAATCAGCCCTAATGTGATGCAGCTTAGGGCCTTAAAAGGTCTTGAAGATTCACGTTCCAAGGGCCTAAAAAAAGCTCTTTTAATAGCTGCAACAGGAACGGGTAAGACCTACCTTTCTGCCTTTGATTTAGATAAATATAAACCCCGGCGCTTCCTTTTTGTGGTTCATAGGGAACAGATTTTACGGGATGCTATGGCGACCATTCAAAAGCTTGTAGGCGGCCGACCTTCGGATTACGGATTTTACTCTTCTCAGACAAAAGATGTTAATAAACCCTATCTATTTGCGACCGTTCAGTCCTTATCAAAGGGGGAAAATCTTCTTGATTTTACTAGAGATCGTTTTGACTATATTATTATTGATGAAGCCCATAGGGCAGGATCTGATTCCTACTTAAAGGTTCTTGATTATTTTACACCAGACTTTCTTCTAGGAATGACAGCAACCCCTGAAAGAAATGATGATTCCAATATTTTTGAGCTTTTTGACTATAATATTGCCCATGAAATTCGCCTGGAAGATGCCTTGGACCAGGGACTTTTAACACCCTTTCATTATTACGGAGTCTCAGACTATACTTGTGACGGACAGGTGATTGATGAGAAGAGTCCCTTGAAGGATCTTCTAAATGAGGAAAGAATTGACCATATTACTGCAAAATTAGATTATTATGGCAGTTCAGCAGAACAGACTTGTGGATTAATTTTCTGTTCATCAGTCAAGGAAGGTGAGAGCTTAAGTAAGCTTTTAAATATGCGCGGTTACAGGACTTGCGCCCTTTCAGCTAGTGATAGTACTAGTAAGAGGGTTAAAACGGTTGAGGCCCTAGAAAAGGGAGAGCTTGACTATATTATTAGCAGGGATATCTTCAATGAGGGAATTGATATTCCAAAGGTCAATCAGGTGGTCATGCTAAGAAATACTGAATCAAGTATTATCTTTATCCAGCAACTGGGGCGAGGACTTAGACTTTCGCCAACTAAGGATTATGTAGTTGTACTTGATTTTATTGGAAATTATAAAAATAATTATTTGATTCCTATGGCCTTATCAGGTCATAAATCTAGCAGTAAGGATAGTTTGAGGTATGACTTGTTTTCAAGTGACTACACTCCAGGCCTTTCGACCATAAATTTCGAAGAGGTTGCAAGAAAAAGAATTTATGAGTCTATTAATAGTGCCAAGCTAGACAGCATGAAATTCTTGCGGGATGCCTACCTCAATCTCAAAAATAGGGTTGGTCGTATTCCAAAACTTATGGATTTTGAATACTTGGGTGAGGCCAGTACCTATACTCTAGCAACTAGGTATGACACTTATCCAGGGTTTTTAGCCAAGCTTGAACCATCTATTCCTCAATTAAGTTTTGATGAAACAAGTATCCTCCGTTTTATGGGCCGGGAGCTTTTAGCTGGAAAGTCAAAAGGTGAGCTCCTTCTCTTACAATCATTTCTAAGGAAAGATGAGTTAGGAAAAGAAGAATTTTTAGAGGTTTGCGAGCATGAACAGGTCCTGATGGATGATGAAACTTTTAGAACTCTAATTAAGGTTCTAGATATGTCCTTCTGGGTTTCTAACTATGCCAAAACCTATTCTATTCCTTTGATAGATTATAATGACTTAGCAGGAATTATCAGTCCAAGCATTTTTCTTGTAAGTGCCTTGAAAAATCAACTGTTCAGGGAGTCTTTTGAGGATTATTTAACCCTTGCCCTTTATAAAAATAAGGATTTTGACAATAAGAAGGCCTTCACTCCCGCTCAGAAATACGATAAGAGGGATGTTACCCGTTTTCTTAATTTTGACCACCAGGAGGTGGATTTAGCCATTGCAGGTTACAAAATTCGGCCAGATAAGAAAAAAATGATGATCTTTATCACCATGTCAAGAGTTGATGAATTATCAAGTACTCAGACTCTTTATGAGAATAGATTTACCGGAAAAAATAGGATAAATTGGTTTTCCAAGGCCAAAAGGAGTCTTAAAAGTCCTGAAATTGAGGCCCTTTTAAACTATGAGGCTAATGGTCTGGAAATTTACGTTTTCATTAAAAAATCCGATGCTGAAAAGGAAACTAGTTCTTATTTTGTTGGTCAGGCAAGGCCGCTTTTGCAGACAGTTCATGAGTGCCAAATTCCAAGATCAAATGGGCAGTTTGAAAAAGCAGTCGAAATTGATTTTGAATTTATAAGCCCTGTTGATGATGACCTCTTTAGATACCTTACTAGTTAAGGGCCTGGTTAAGTATAGATAGCTTTTTAAGAAGGAGACGATGGATGAAATTAGTTTTATTGGGTCCACCTGGAAGCGGTAAGTCAACTCTAGCCCGTGAGTTAGAAGAGAGCTTAAAAATACCAACCCTTTATTTGGATAGTATTTGGCATAAGACTGATTATTCAAAAGAAGCTGAGCTCTTTTTTCACAGCCAGCAGGAAGCCTTTATAAAAGAGCATGATTCCTGGTTGATTGATGGCAACTATTTGAAAACCTTGGACCTCAGACTAAAAGATGCTGATTTGGTAATTGTTCTAACCTGTCCAAGGTATAAGAGAATGTTTAGAATTATCAGGAGGAGTTTCCGATTTCGAAAATCAAAGGCTACCAGGCCTGATATGCCTGAAAATTTCAGGGAAAAATTTGACCTGGAATACCTGGAATTCTTGAAGATTTCTTTTAATTATGATAAAAAATTGTCGCAAGCCTTGGCCGAAAATAATCTAAAAAATCCTATTATTATTTCTAATTCAGCGGATAAAGAGGCTTTGATGAATAGGCTTAAAGAGCTTAAATCTAGGGAATAACCCTTGTATCAGTGCTTTTTAACTACCTTGATTTTATTCTTTAGTCTTTCTAGTAAATTTTATGGTAAAATAATCCAAAAGAAAGATGGAGATAAAAATGAGAGTAGTAGCAGGTGAATACGGGGGGCGTCCCTTAAAATCTTTAGAAGGAAGGACAACTAGACCGACAACTGACAAGGTTAAAGGTGCAATTTTCAATATGATTGGACCTTACTTTGATGGGGGTCAAGTTTTGGATCTTTTTTCTGGAAGTGGATCCCTTGGAATTGAAGCAATAAGCCGGGGTATGGATCAGGCAACCCTTGTGGAGCGTGATTTTAGGGCCCAAAAGATAATCAGTGAAAATATTAAGATGACCAAGGAGAGTCAGAAGTTTGACCTACTCAAGATGCCAGCTGAAAAGGCTTTGAAGGCTCTAAGCGGGAAGAAAAAATTTGACCTTATCCTTTTGGATCCCCCTTATGCCAAGGAGGAAATCATTCATGATATTGAACTCATTAAAGAACTTGATTTAATAAATGAGGCTGCCCTTATTGTTTGTGAGACTGATAAAAAAGTTGATCTACCAGAAGAGATTGCAGGGCTTGAGCAGATAAAAACCAAGGTTTACGGGATTAGTAAGATTACTATCTATGAAAAAATAACTATGGAAAACTAGCTATGGAAGAGAAGTACATGGATAATAAGAAAATAGGCCTTTTTACAGGATCTTTTGATCCTCTTACAAATGGTCATCTGGACATTATAAAAAGGGCTTCGTGCATCTTTGATACTTTATATGTTGGAATTTTTAATAATGACAGCAAAAATCCCTTTTTTACTACGGAAAAGCGGAAAAAAATGATTGAGCAGGCAACTGACTCTTATGAAAATGTTAAGGTTATTGTTCATGCTCAGGCTTTAACTGCCGAGATTGCAAGAGATTTAGAAGTTACAAGTCTAGTCCGGGGTATTAGAAATAGTATAGATTTAAACTATGAATGTGAGATGGCTTTTTTCAATCATAGGCTTACTGGGGTTGAAACCATTTTTCTACCGGTAAGGGCTGACCTGCAGTATATCAGTAGTAGTAGAATTAAAGAGATTTTCAAGCTTGGAGGAGATGTAAAGCCTTACCTTCCAGATAATATCTTAAAAGAAATGGAGAATACCAATGACTAAAGATAGGGATAAGGATAAGGATCCTTTAATTCAAAAGAAAAAAAAAGCTGGACTTTTTTCATCCATCCACCTAAAAATATTTTTGGTTGGTCTTCTGACTTTGGTTGTTATCTTGCTGCCCCTTCCTGGCTACTATGTAGAGCTACCAGGAACAACTGAGAATCTTTCTTCCATGGTCAAAATAGGTGGACAAAGTAAGGATGAATCAGATGGAAGCTTTAATCTAACAACTGTTGCCATTGGCCGGGCCAATCTTCTAAGTGTAGCCGAGTCCAAGTTCAATAGTTTTATAAGCATCTATAGTTCCAAGGAACTTATGGGGGGTTCAAGTGATGAAGACTATAACCGCATGAATCTCTTTTACATGGAAAATGCCCAAAATACAGCTATTTACGAGGCCTTTAAATTGGCTGATAAACCTTTTGATCTTAAGTACATGGGAGTTTATGTCTTAGAAGTTACAGATAATTCGACCTTTAAAAATGTTCTTCATGTTGCAGATACCTTAACCCAAGTAGATGGTAAGACCTTTGAATCATCCAAGGATTTGATGGATTATGTTGGTCAAAAGTCAGTTGATGATCAGGTTGAGATAACCTTTCTTGATAGCGGAGTTCAAAAAACAGCTACTGGAAAGATTATCAAACTCAGCAACGGAAAAAATGGGATTGGGATTAGCCTAGTTGATAAGACAGAAGTTAAGAGTGATCCAGAAGTTACGATTGATGCAGGATCAATTGGAGGACCTAGTGCGGGACTAATGTTCACCCTGGAAATTTATGAACAGTTAACGGGTGAAGATTTAAGGCATGGTCAAAAGATTGCAGGGACTGGAACCATAGAGCGAGATGGTACTGTTGGTCGCATTGGTGGTATTGATAAGAAGATTGCTACGGCAAGTAAAAGTGGTGCTAAAATCTTTTTCGCACCAGATGATGAAATTACCGATGATATGAAAAAGGCTGATCCAAGTATTAAAACTAATTATGAAGAAGCCCTAGCAGCCGCTAAAAAATTAAAGACAGACATGAAAATTATTCCGGTAAAAAATGTAAATGATGCTCTAACTTATCTGAGAGAAAATAAATAAAACCTGCCCCCTAATGGGGACAGGTTTTTTTATATATTAACCAATGATTTCTTTAATTTCTGCAGTTTTAGCAGCGCGGTCGCTAACATTTTCAAGAACAAGTGATACAAGTTTAGTAGCATCAAGTCCTTTGTATTGGCGAAGAACAAATTCTTCTTGAGAGATAGTTGGAACGTAAGTACGAGTAAGTACAGTACCTGAGTAAGTGATTCCATCAACTACAACAAGTTCCTTTTTAAGAAGTTTTTTAAGAGTGCTTTGGATAGTACTCATAACAAGAACTGGCTCAGCTTCAAGGATGTCTTTTGAAGTCATTGGGATGTCTTTGTTCCAAAGGATGTCTAGGATTTCTAATTCTTTAGGATTGATTTTTTGCATTTCTATACCTCTAAGTTTTATTTTATTAATCTTTTTATATTATGACGACTGATGTATGTAATAGTATAACATATTAATCTTCAAAACATTTAAATAAACTAACATTTTTATAAAATGATATTTATTTTTACTATATTTATTAAGAAAAAATAGAAAAGTGACTTAATTAAACACCAGCCTTAGTATTATAGTATTTTTATTCAAAAAAAGGAATATTATTTTAGAAATGAAAATAAAATGTAACATTTAAGGATAATTATTCGTATTTGTCAATAAATTGCTACGGAAAATTATAGGATTTTTTTTGATTAGTAGACAGTTTAAAGGAACTTTTACAAAAGATAGTAGTCCCTCAAAGGCTTTAAAATAAAGGATTTTTTAGGAAACCGCTTGACATATCAACTAGTTTCGGATTTACAAGGAATAAAAAACAATATTACGGAAATTTTTGTTAGTTATTTAACAATCAATGGAAAATATAGAAATTGCATTTTAATTTTTCTAAATATTCGGTAAAACCAAAATATTCACTATCTACAAAAAATTTTATTAATGAATAATTATTAGTTTTGTTGACAAATTGCAAGGAGACCTCCATTAAACTGTAATATCATTTGTGTTATAATTGGGGGGATATCAAAGAAGGAAGGTTACTATGGAACAAATAAAGATTTTACACATAAATGATCTTCATTCGCACTTTGAAAAATTACCAAAAATTGAACGTTTTTTTAGGGATAATAAGGATGATCATACCCTGGCCTTTGATATTGGTGATAATGTAGACCGAAGTCATCCTTTGACTGAGGCAACTTTTGGAAGGGCGAATGTTGATTTTTTAAATCGACTTGGCCTGACCGGAGCTACAATTGGAAATAATGAAGGGCTTAGCCTTGATCATGATGCCTTAAACGCCCTTTATGAGAATGCTAATTTCCCTGTCATCCTATCTAATTTAAAGGAGAAAGGGGAGCTTCCTTTCTGGGCCCAGGACAAATTGATTGTTCAAACAGAATCCGGTTTAAAGATTGGAATCCTGGGTCTGACCTATCCCTATCCCAGGGCTTACAATCCCTTTGGTTGGGAGATTGAAGACCCTCTGGTATCTCTTGAAAGAATGCTTGATGATCTTGATAATCTTAATTGTGATTTTGTAATTTTGCTTAGCCATTTGGGAATAAGATATGATGAAGAGATTGCTGACAAATACAAGGTAGATTTAATCCTTGGGGCTCATACCCACCATGTCTTTGAAGAAGGGGTTGAAAAAAATGGCACCTTGATGGCTGCTGCTGGAAGTTACGGGGAGTACGTTGGCCAAATTATTCTAACCTTTGATGACCATAAAAAGCTTCAAAAGTCCGAAATAATTGCCCTTCCGACTAATATCCTACCTTCACGCAAGTCTGATTTAACTACGACAAATTCCTGGCTCTTAAAGGGTGAAAAGTTGCTTGAGTCAAGAGGAGATATTTCCCTGGGCCAGCAGTTTACAAATGTCAGTCCAACTTATGAGGCCAGCCATTTTATTGGCCAGGTTTTTGCTGATTATGCTAAGGTTCCTGCTGCTATTTTAAATAGTGGTCTTATTGTTTATGACCTACCTGAAAAAATAAGTCCAGCAGAACTTTTGAGAATTTTGCCCCATTCAATGAGACTAGTTAGGTATGAAGTAGAAGGTCAAGCCTTCAAGGAAATTCTTGCTGAGTTAGTTGAAGTAGCAGGACTACTTAAAGGTCAAGCCATTCATGGTATGGGCTTTAGGGGTAAAATATTTGGTGAACTTATCTTCTGCGGAATTGAAAAAACATCTGATGGTGGTTTCTTGTATAATGGTCAAGAAATTAAAGATGATTTAACTTATCAGTTTGCCATGCCAGACCAGTATTATTTCGCCAAGTATTTTCCAAGTTTAAAGAAAAATGGCCGAGCAGAGATTTTATTTCCAAAATTTTTGCGGGAAATTGTTTACACTTATCTAAGGGGAGAAGATGAATAGGAAAGATATACCAGAAGAGATGAAAAATTATAATCGCTTTAAGGGTGAGGCGGTTATTTCAAAAGGTGATGATATTTTAATTGGGGATAAGGTTTTTAAGCTGGTTTACAACTACAAGGAAGCCTATGATTCTGAAAAATTAGCCCAACGATTTTCTGATATCCTAGCTAAATATGACTACATTTTAGGGGACTGGGGTCATGAGCAACTTAGGCTTAAAGGATTTTATTCAAGTTCCCGCAAGAGAATTGCAGATGAGCAAAAAATATCAGCAGTTCAAGATTATTTGGATGAATATTGTAACTACGGGTGTGCCTTTTTTATCATCAAGCGCTTAAGGGCTAGGGAAAAAAATAGGGAGGATCATCCTCTTTATACAGAAATGCAAATCCTAGAGGGTGAAAAATCAGCCAAGAAAGTCCTGGAAACCGAAGGTGTTAAACTTGACCTTCCTAAAAAAGACGCCTTGTTTGCTAAAAATAATAAGAGAATTTCTGAAGACAAGAGAAGGGTTAAAAGTAACCGTAGGACAAGTTCCAAGACAGCCCATACCCAGGAAAGAAAATTCAAGGTTACTGATAAAAAGCATGAGCCAAGTAGAAGAAAGTTGAGTTCTGAAAAAGCTAGCAAAACTAGTAAAAAAGGGAAGCAGACTTTTACAATCATTCAAAAAGATGACCAAGAATCTAAATAAAGCTATTGTCAAGTTCTGAAAAAGATGATAGACTGAGAAATTGACTAAAGATACAAAGGAAAAAATAAAAATAATGAAAAATTCAATCTACGGGCTAACTCGAGCTCAATTAACTGACTGGGTCCTAGAGGCAGGTCAAAAAAAATTCCGTGCCAAGCAAATTTGGGAGTGGCTTTACAGGAAACGTGTTGATGAATTTTCACAAATGACCAATCTTTCTAAGGACTTACTTGAAAAATTGGAAGAGAATTTTGTGATTAATCCACTTGAAGAGAAGGTAATCCAGGAATCAGCTGATGGAACAGTTAAATACTTGTTTGAACTGCCTGATGGTATGTTAATTGAAACAGTCTTAATGCGCCAAAAATATGGTCTTTCAGTTTGTGTAACAACCCAGGTAGGTTGTAACATTGGTTGTACCTTCTGTGCTAGTGGTCTATTGAAAAAACAACGTGACCTTACAGCTGGAGAAATTGTTGCCCAAATCATGTTGGTGCAAAAATACTTCGATAAACGTGGTCAAGATGAACGTGTAAGCCACGTGGTAGTAATGGGTATTGGTGAACCATTTGACAACTATGATAATGTAACAAACTTCCTTTATACCATCAATGATGACAATGGCCTTGCAATTGGAGCTCGTCATATCACTGTATCAACTTCAGGACTTGCACCAAAGATCCGTGAATTTGCCCACAATGGTCTTCAGGTTAACCTTGCAGTTAGTCTTCACGCTCCAAACAATGATGTTCGTACAAGCATCATGCGTATCAACAGAAGTTTTCCAATCGAAAAACTGTTTGAAGCAATTGACTATTACATCGAAGAAACTAACCGCCGTGTAACATTTGAGTACATTATGCTTTCAGGTGTTAATGATAGACGTCACCATGCCCAAGAGCTTGCTGACCTATTAAAGGATAAGAAAAAGTTAGTTTATGTTAACTTAATTCCTTACAACCCAGTAAGTGAACACGACCAATACAGCAGGTCTTCAAAAGAAGATGTCCTAGCCTTCTATGATATTCTTAAGAAGAATGGAATCAACTGTGTTATTCGTCAGGAACATGGAACAGATATCGATGCAGCTTGTGGTCAGCTAAGAAGTAAACAATTAAAGGACGAAAAAGTCCAAGCATAAAAGAAAAAAACTTCAAGATTTCTTGAAGTTTTTTCTTTGTTTTTAATTAAGTCCTTTAAGGGCGGTATTGATTGATTCAACAGCAAGTTTAGTTGCTTCAGTTTTTGTAAATGCTTCAATATCTTCCTTGCTGGCATTTTTATTTTGAGCCATGTATTCTGCAACCTTTGTTTTAATAGCAGTTTCCATGGCAGTTTTTTGAGCAGCCTTTTGCTCATCTGTTACGCTGGCTTGTTTTTCACCAAGTTTTTTAGCCTGATCAGCTGATAGAACTACCCAGCTATCCTTAGGCAAGTTAACAGTTGTCTTCTCAGAGATTAAGTTAATATCCTCATCATCTGTCTTTAATTCAAACAGATTCTTATAGAAATCTGACTTATAAACCCAGTAAGTTTTTTTGGTGACTATATTTGCACTTTTAGCTGAATCTGATAATTCATAGCTAGCAGATTTTTTAACAGAGTTTACGATATCATCTTGATTTGGAACAAAGTGGGCACTGGCCTGTGCATCACTAGCCTGGTCACGAAAGACCATGGCATAATTTCCAGAGTCGCTACCGATTTGGTTAGCAATTAACATATTGGCAGGAGATGAAGTATCACCTGCTGTAAAAATATCACTTGTTTCACTTGTAACAGTTTTTTCTTCCATGCCGTAGTGGTCAGACATATTAAGAGAAAGAAGGCCAACTGCTCCAAAAAGTAAGATTGTTGAAATACTTCCAAGGGTTACTCTTAGGACTTTGTTCTTAAGAACTAGCCAACTTAGGAAGCTTAAAATTGTTAGGGCAACTATAATATAAAGTATCATTTATTTTTCTCCCTCACTATCTGTATTTTTATTTCCTTTTAGGAAGAAGGCAAAGATTAGTCCAATAACCGCAAAACTTAAACCTACAGCAAAGGCTACACGGAAACCGTCCATAGAAGCAATAAGCATTTTATCTGCATACTCCATAGGATTTGCTTCCTTAAGTGAAGATGCTGGTGTATTAGTATTGATAATGTTTTGAGTGATTGAAGTTAGAAGGGCAACAACAACTGATGAAGCAATCTGTCTTAAAGTATTGTTAGCTGCAGTACCGTGGGTTGCTTTTTCAACTGGTAGAGCTGCCATAGCAGATGTTGTAAGAGGCATCATAAGCATGGCAACAGCAAACATCCTAATTCCATATAAGACAACAATCAGGCTAACTGGAGTAGCTTCAGTTAGGAAGACAAATGGTAGGGTACCAAGTCCTAAGATGATGAAACCAAGGAAGGCCATCTTCTTAACTCCAACCTTATTATAAAGGATACCATTTACTGGAGACATTAGACCAATCATAAGGGCACCTGGTAGAAGGGCAAGACCTGAATTTAGAGGTGATAAACCATGTATATTTTGCATATAAGTTGGAAGCATCATCTCAACTCCGAACATGGCCATGGTTGAAAGGATTAATCCAATAGTTGGAATTGTAAATTCTTTAACCTTGAAGACCTTAATATCAAGGAAAGGTTCAGGTAGTTTAAGTTGTCTAAATGCAAAAATTACGAGAAGTAGGACACCACTTGCAATTGGAAGGATAACGCGTGCGAAGTCGCTCCAACCATGTGAGGCAACGTTTGTGAATCCCCAAAGGAAGGCACCGAAACCAACAACTGATAGGATAAGAGACGGGTAGTCCAGTTTAATATTTTTAGTATGGATGATGTCTTTCATCAAGAATGGTGCAAGAACAAGGGCGATACCAATTACAATTGCAGGGATAACGAAGATAGTTCTCCAAGAATTAGAAATTGTTAAACCGAAAATGATATGATCTTTTTCAAGAATCCATCCAGATAGAGTTGGCCCAATGGCTGGTGCCATACCAACTACAAGCCCACTAAGCCCCATGGCAAGTGCGCGTTCTTTAGGAGCAAACATGTTTAATATAACAATTTGCATGAGGGGCATCATAATACCAACTGCAATCGCAGCAAGGACACGTCCGATGATAAAGATCCACCAAGATGAACTATTCTCAGGCGTTAGAGCAGTTGCTAAAATCCCAATTAATAAGGTAGCATAGGCAAAGATATGGAGCCATTTTGTCGATACCTTAGTAGCCAGAAAGGCCGATAATGGAACCATGATTCCATTAGCAAGGAGGAACCAGGTTGTTGCCTGTTGGGCAGTATTTAAGTCGATATCAAAAGCCTTCATTAGGGTAGGTATAGCAGTACCAAGTGAGGTCTGCATAAGGGCCCCCGCAAAAGTCGCAATCAATATCAGGAAGAGAACGCCGTAGCGGTTATATTCTTTTCCATGAATGTCATAATTTTTGTTAGTTTCATTCATTTGATCTGTAAATCCTTTCTTAAAAATTACTTAATAAAACTTTTTAAATTATAGGCCTCTTACAAGTTATTTTCTAGTTCAAAAATCATCAATATGTCTTAAATAAGACATATTATATAAATTTGTGCTAAAATGTGGAGGTTGGAGGGATTATGGAATATACCAAAAAAACTGAAACAACCAGAAAGAAAATAAAATCTGCCCTGATAAGTCTAATGGCTGATAAAAGATTCGACCAGATAACCATAAATGACATTGTAAATCAGGCTGAATTAAATAGAAGTAGCTTTTATAGGTACTACGAAGATAAATACAACCTAATTGATGAAATGGAAGATGAAATTTTATCTGGTATGAAGGGTAAAAGGCCAGCTGACTTTAACTATGATGACACAGACTTTATAAGAGAAAATGTTATTGAGCATCTAAACCATCTTAAAATTTACGCTAAAGAAATCAATTGCCTCTTAAGTGATAATGCAGGGTCAGGTTTTTCTGAAAAATTAAAGAAGGAACTCAATCAAAGTTTCTTCTCCAATAGACACTTGGAAGTTGAAAAAAATGAAAAAACTTCCTTACTCGGATTATACTCTGTTGATATTTTAATTCAAACATTTAAGTCCTTTACCCAAGAGGATAATAAACTAAGTGCTGAAGAACTTGCTGATCTTGTTATTGATGTGTTTTTAAATGGTTTTTTTACAGCCATCAATAACTCATAAAAAATAAAAAAGATAATCTAATTTAGATTATCTTTTTCTTTTTATTTAGACTGGTAGTTAGTCATTGAGCTTTGAATGTTATAGTGTTTTTTAACAAAGTAGCGGACTACTAGGGCCACTAGACCAATTATTAGGGTTACAAGTGGTGATGGGGTTGGGTTGATTGCTTGCGGCAGAAGGGAAGCAAGAACAAAAACTGCAATCCAGGCAAACATAGCAAGGGTCATAAAGGCAAATGATTTAAAACGACCACCTGATTTTTGCTCATCCTTTTTAGAAAAATTATTGTACATGAGGCTCATGATAAGACCTGCACCTGCACTCATAATTAATAGGGTTATTATTCCGTAGGTCTGAGGGTTTTTACTGAAAAGCCCAACTCCACCATTAACAGCAGCAAGAACTCCAAGAAGTAACAGGAAGTTATCAAGCCACATGAGGTATTTGTTAGTGTTTACAGTCTTACTTTCAGTCTTTGCTCCTTGGTCATTTTTTTCGATGAACTGACCAGCAAAAGCACTTGGAGTACCTAGGAAGTTACGGGCAGGAATCCCTCTTTCCTGATGGCTTATGATTTCATCTATATGCTCTTTAAAAATCTCATCAATTTGATCCTTACTTTTTCCGTTTTCACTGAGCTGCCTTGAAACAGTGATTAAGTAATCCTTATTTTTAGCAGATAGTTTATCAAAATATTCTTCCATGGTAACCTCTTTCAAAATTTCATTAATTAGTATTTTAACATAGAAATAGCCTTTTTTATAGTAGGGACTAGAGAAAGTTATAGGGTTAAAGCTTTGCCAAATTAAAATATTTGCTATAATAAGGGCATGTTAATTGTAAATGAAAGTTTAGCAAAAATAGATGATGTAATTGATAAAATAGTTGCCAGCTTTTTATCCTTTGATCAGGTGAATAATTACAAGAAGGCCCAGGCGGATTTTGAAGCAGATATTTTTCTTCAAGAACAGCTTAAAGACCTACTAGAAAAAAATCAACTTTTAGCAGAAAATGAGGCTTATTTACCCTACCGGCCGGAGTTAAAAGAGCTTCAAAGGGAGATAAGAGGGCTCCAGAGGGAGGTAAACCTCAATGAGCATGTTTATAAATTAAGGCTTGCAGAAAATGATTTGCAGGGCCTTCTAGCTGATTTAACTAGGGATATAGCAGCTACTATCTCAGAAGATATAAGTATTGATGAGGGACTACCGTTTTCAAAAAAGGGTCATCACGGAAGGGGGGAATCTTGTGGAAGTTAAATTTGAACTCCAAAAAAGAAGGGCCTTATATGTCTACTATAACAGTTACAAGCATGTAAGAAGACTTAAAAAATATGGTGATTTTGTTTATACCTCAAAAAGGCTGCGTTATGTAAAGATTTATGTCAATGAAGAGGATTATGAGCAAATAAAGGCTGAACTTGCGGGACTTCATTTTGTTAAGGGAGTCGAAGAAAGCTTTCTCCCAGACCTTGAAATGAATTTTTCAGAAGAATATTAGAATAAGATTAGACCTTGGGTCTAATTTTTTTACAAAAAAGTTTAGGTTAGCCTTAATTTTTTCTTTACATCTATAATTTAATCTTCTATAATGAACTAGTATTGAAAAGTAGGAGCTTTATTTTAAATTGTAATGTTTTAAAAAATAATAATCGAAAGGATTAGTAGTTGTGAAAAAAGAAAATAGTTTTACCAGGTATGCTAATGGTCCAAGTCTTGAAGAGATCAACGGAACGGTTGATGTTCCAAAGGACAATAGTTTTTGGAAGAATCTCATGGCCTTTTCAGGTCCAGGAGCTTTGGTTGCTGTTGGATATATGGATCCAGGGAACTGGATTACATCAATTGGCGGGGGGTCTCAATATGGTTACCTTCTTCTATCAGTTATCATGCTTTCAAGCCTTATTGCCATGTTGCTTCAATATATGGCAGCAAAACTTGGGATTGTAACAGGGCTTGATTTGGCCCAGGCGACAAGAAAATATACCAGTAAAAGAGTTGGATTTATTCTCTGGATTGTAACAGAACTTGCAATTATGGCAACGGATATTGCAGAAGTTATAGGAGGCGCCATAGCCCTTAACCTTCTCTTTGACATTCCGATTGTCTTTGGGGTAATTTTAACAGTCTTTGATGTCTTTCTTCTATTGTTCATGATGAGACTTGGCTTTAGGAAAATTGAAGCAATTGTAATCAGTCTAATTGGAGTTATTTTGGTGGTCTTTGGGTACGAGGTTGCTCTTTCTAATCCAAGTTTTGCCTCAATTGTAGAAGGATTCGTTCCTAAAAAACAAATCCTTAACCGCGGTGAGCTCACAATGGCCCTTGGGATTGTAGGGGCAACAGTTATGCCTCATAATCTTTACCTGCATTCATCAATAACTCAAAGTAGGAAGTATGACAGGCAGGATGAGGAAAAAGTGGCGCGTGCAGTTCGTTTCTCAACCTGGGATTCAAATATCCAGCTGTCAGTGGCCTTTATTATCAACTGCCTGCTTCTAATTTTAGGGGCTGCCATGTTTTATGGAACCAAGGAAGACCTTGGAACCTTTACAGCCCTTTATGACGCCCTTAAAGATAAAAATATTGCAGGAGATGTAGCCAGTCCTCTTCTCTCAACCCTTTTTGCAGTAGCCCTTCTTGCCAGTGGACAAAATTCAACAATTACTGGAACCCTTACAGGACAGGTTGTTATGGAAGGATTCATTCACTTGAAAATTCCTGCCTGGTCAAGAAGACTTATAACCCGTGCCCTGTCAGTTCTTCCAGTCCTTGCATGTGCCATTTACTATAATGGAAATGAAGGAGCCCTTGATGATCTTATGGTTGGAAGTCAGGTCTTTCTAAGTATTGCCCTTCCAGCCTCAATGATTCCTTTAGTCTACTTTACAAGTAGCAAAAAAATCATGGGTGAAAGATTTAAAAATAAGAGAATTCTTTCTATTCTAGCTTGGATAGCAGTAACAGTTCTTACTGTTTTAAATGTCCAACTGATTATCAGCATGTTTTAAAAACGACCTCAGGTCGTTTTTTTTATTGAATTTTATGACTTGAAAAATTTACTCAAAGGGATATAATAGATTTAAAGACAACTTGTGCATTTAAGCTTTTAAAGCGAGATGGGGACGGTGGAAGCCTATCAAAGGGACTTGTTCAAGACTACTTTAGAAAAACACTTGGGAAACCTTGTGCGTGGGTCGCGTTAAGACTAGTAGAGGGGTAGTTTTACCCAAACCTAGGTGGTACCACGTTACGACGTCCTAAGCATGGCTTGGGCTTTTTTTATACTCAAAAATCCACTTGCCATGAGAAAGATGTAAAGATGATTAAAGAAATTGACAATAGAATAGATGTAGACTACTACAGGGATTTGGCCCTTCAAAAAAGAAAGACCCATGAAAAATTCCTAGCCAACCTTAAAAAGAAAAAACCAAAGAATCTGGACAAATTAACCAAGGCCATTCATGATGAGGTTTTTGCAGAAGTCGACTGTACCAAATGTGCCAACTGCTGCAAGGGGCTTGGTCCCTTATGGACCGAGGCTGATATTGAAAGAGTGGCTAAAAAAGAGCGCATGAAACTAGCTGACTTTGAGGCTAGTTACCTACGGGTTGACGAAGATGGCGACAAGGTCTTCCAGTCCATGCCCTGTCCTTTCCTGGGTTGTGATAATCTCTGCGACATTT
This sequence comes from Streptococcaceae bacterium ESL0687, assembly GCA_029392475.1. NCBI lineage: Bacteria > Bacillati > Bacillota > Bacilli > Lactobacillales > Streptococcaceae > Streptococcaceae bacterium ESL0687. The sequence continues at coordinate 1,187,647 of CP113940.1, read as the reverse complement.
ACAGTGTCCGCCCCAAGGCCTGCCGTGAGTTTCCTCATACTGACCGCAAAAGGATTTATCAAATCAATCACTTAACCCTCAAAAACACAGAGTACTGCCCAGCAGCCTACCTCTTTGTTGAAAAATTAAGTGAGGCCATGAAATAGCATACGACCGTGATGTCTTAAAACTAGAGAACAAGATAAAAATAAAAGGAGATATACATGGTAAAAATTACTTTTCCTGATGGCGCTACTCGCGAATACCAATCAGGTGTGACTACTTATGAAATCGCTGAATCAATCAGCAAGTCACTTGCTAAAAAGACACTTGCTGGTAAACTAAATGGCCAACTAATCGACTGGGATCGCCCAATCACTGAAGATGGAAGCCTTGAAATCGTGACACCAGATCACGAGGACGCACTACCTTTACTGCGTCACTCTGCTGCCCACCTTTTTGCCCAAGCAGCCCGTCGTCTTTTCCCTAACATTAAACTTGGTGTAGGACCTGCCATCCAAGACGGATTCTACTACGATACTGACAATGAGTCAGGACAAATCACCAACGAAGACCTTCCACGTATCCAAGAAGAGATGATGAAAATCGTCAAGGAAAACTACCCTGCCATCCGCCGCGAGGTTACAAAAGATGAGGCCCGTGAAATCTTTGCAGACGATCCTTACAAGCTTGAACTTATCGAAGAGCACGCTGGTGAAGGCCTAACTGTCTATTCTCAAGGGGAATTCACTGACCTTTGCCGTGGACCTCACGTCCCATCAACAGGCCGCATCCAAGTCTTCGACCTACTTAACGTGGCTGGAGCTTACTGGCGCGGAAACTCTGACAACAACATGATGCAACGTGTTTATGGTACAGCCTGGTTCGATAAAAAGGACATGAAGAAATACCTGAAAATGCGCGAAGAGGCTAAAGAACGTGACCACCGTAAACTAGGTCGTGAACTAGACCTATTCATGGTCAGCCAAGAGGTTGGTAGTGGGCTTCCATTCTGGCTACCAAACGGGGCTACAATCCGCCGTACAATCGAGCGCTACATCACTGATAAAGAACTGAGCTTAGGATACGAACACGTCTACACTCCAATCATGGCTGATGTCGGCCTTTACAAGACTTCAGGACACTGGGATCACTATAAGGAAGACATGTTCCCACCAATGGACATGGGTGACGGTGAAGAGCTTGTTCTTCGTCCAATGAACTGCCCACACCACATGATGGTTTATAAAAACCACATCCGTTCATACCGTGAACTGCCAATCCGTGTGGCGGAACTTGGAATGATGCACCGTTATGAAAAATCTGGAGCACTTTCAGGTCTACAACGTGTACGTGAAATGACCCTGAATGATGGACACACATTTGTCCGCCCTGATCAAATTAAGGACGAATTCAAACGTACTCTTGAGCTGATGCTTGCCGTATACAAAGACTTCGGAATTGACGACTACCGCTTCCGTCTAAGCTACCGTGACCCTAACGACACTCACAAGTACTTTGACGATGATGCAATGTGGGAAAATGCCCAAGCCATGCTTAAGGCAGCCATGGATGAGCTTGAACTTGACTATTTTGAAGCTGAAGGAGAAGCAGCCTTCTACGGACCAAAACTTGACGTACAGGTTAAGACAGCTCTTGGAAACGAAGAAACTCTTTCAACTATCCAGCTTGACTTCCTTCTTCCTGAACGCTTTGAACTGGAATACGTGGGAGCTGACGGAGAAAACCACCGTCCAGTCGTTATCCACCGTGGTATCGTTTCAACTATGGAACGTTTCGTTGCCTACCTAACAGAAGTTTACAAGGGTGCCTTCCCAACTTGGCTAGCTCCTGTTCAAGCAACAATCATCCCAGTTTCAAACGAAGTCCACGCAGACTACGCTTGGGACGTGGCAAACGCCCTTAAGGCTAAAGGAATCCGCCTTGAAGTAGACGAACGTAACGAAAAAATGGGTTATAAAATTCGTGCCAGCCAAACTTCTAAAATCCCTTACCAAATCGTAGTTGGTGACAAGGAACAAGAAGAAGGTACAGTAAACGTCCGCCGTTATGGAAGCAAGGAAACACAAGTCCTTAAACTTGACGACTTCGTTGACGCAATCACTTCAGACATCGCAAACTACTCTCGTAAAGATCCAGTAGAAGCTTAAAAAATAACATCCTTCACTAATACAATAGTGAGGGATGTTTTTTGTAATTATAAAAATTATATACTATACTGAAAATATAAATTTATGGGAGGTTATTAAGATGGTTACAGTTACTCAAAGATTACAAGAAGTTAAGCAACCCCGTGGCGGTTACTTGCCGGTAAAAAACTTTATCCAGCTTGAACTTTCAAGTGGTCAAGAGCTTTCTGATAAGGAAAATATTTCCCCAGGTCTTGTAGGGATAGTTGTTGATTATTTGACACGCTTTATGGATGCGGGCCATCCGGAGAAATCCTTTAAAATTTCCTTATATGGGGCAAGAATTCTAGGTTCAGAAGAAGAGGACAAGGCTCAGGCCATTTTAAAAAATATCAAGGGACTTGATGATCAGTCAATTGCTGCGGCCTGTAAACTTGCAGGATATGATACTGTTTACCGGGCAGGAAAAGCAGGCTTTGTTCCTATTGAAGAAATAAAGCCTGATGAAGCTACTATTTCAAATATTAGGATAATGGTTGAACGTTCTTTGGATTTTATAAAAAAATATGGACCGGTAACTGAGGAGGGATTTCGCTTTGACGGAGCCTATACCTCAACTATAACTAATGGAGACGGTGATTTTTTAACTAAAGATACCCTTTGGGATTTTAAGGTCTCTAAAAATAAACCCACTTCAAAAAATACCCTCCAACTAGCAATTTATTACTTGATGGGTAAGCATTCAAGGAATTTAAATTTTGCAGATATTACTAAACTAGGTATCTTTAATCCCCGCCTTAATCTGGTTTATCTACTAGATATTAATAGTGTGGATGATAAAATTTTTTCTGAGATTGAGGAGCTTGTAATTGGCTACTAGTCTTATCTTTGTAAGCGTTAACTTTTTTTGCTATACTTGAGCAAAAGATAAAGATAAGCAGGAGAAAAAAGATGGATAAAAAGCAGATGATTTTTAAACTCAAACAACAGGCTCATAACCAAAGTACAATTGAGGAAATTTTTGCTAAGAATGAGGATTATCAGCGTGCAGAGATTGCCCATACTAAAAAAATCATGTATGAAGATTTTATAGAGCTTCTTGAAAGTTGGCTTGAATTTTCTTAAATTTATCAAAGAGTAGCCAGAGGTAAGTTTAAGCCGGCAGAAGATACCCTAGGGTTTTTCTGCTTTTTTTGTGCGTACTTTAACATTTTTTTATCTTGAGCTAGAATATTTTTTCATAAAGTGTTATAATGCCAATGTATGAGGGAATGGCTCTCAATTTAAAATATTTGGAGGAATTAAAATGCCAATCGTTTCAGCTGAAAAATTTGTAAAAGCAGCTCGCGACAACGGATACGCTGTCGGAGGATTCAACACAAACAACCTTGAGTGGACTCAAGCTATCCTACGTGCTGCAGAAGCTAAACAAGCTCCAGTTCTTGTTCAAACTTCAATGGGTGCTGGTAAATACATGGGTGGTTACAAAACTGCTAAAAACCTTATCGAAAACCTAGTGGAATCAATGAACATTACTGTTCCTGTAGCAATCCACCTTGACCACGGTCACTACGATGACGCTCTTGAGTGTATCGAAGTTGGTTACACTTCACTTATGTTCGACGGATCTCACCTTCCAATCGAAGAAAACCTTGAAAAAACTCGTGAAGTTGTAAAACTTGCTCACGCTAAAGGTATCTCTGTTGAAGCTGAAGTTGGAACTATCGGTGGAGAAGAAGACGGAATCGTTGGTGCTGGTGAACTTGCTCCAATCGAAGACGCTGTAGCTATGGTTGAAACTGGAATTGACTTCCTTGCAGCTGGTATCGGAAACATCCACGGACCATACCCAGCTAACTGGACTGGTCTTGACCTTGGACACCTTGAAAAACTTACTGCGGCAGTTCCAAACTTCCCAATCGTTCTTCACGGTGGATCAGGAATTCCTGACGAACAAATCCAAGAAGCTATCAAACTTGGAGTTGCTAAAGTTAACGTTAACACTGAGTGTCAAATCGCATTTGCTAACGCAACACGCGCATTCGCTCGCGAATATGACCAAAACGAAGAAGCTTACGATGCTAAGAAATTATTCGACCCACGTAAATTCCTAGCACCAGGTGTTAAAGCTATCCAAGAAGCTGTTGAAGAACGTATCGACGTATTCGGATCAGCTAACAAAGCTTAATTAGAATTAATCTACTCAAAAAGATTCACTTCGGTGGGTCTTTTTTGTGTACATAGAAAATTTAAAATTTAAAATTTAAAATTTAAAATTTAAATAAATCATCTGATTCTGCCCAAATATCTTTTTGAAGTCTTTAAAAAAGCTATTAAGTAATAGTTTGAAAGCTACAAAATAAAACAGTCTTTTAAAAACTGTTTTATTTTTAATTTCTAGATATAGCAAGTCTTATGTCTAAAAATTCCTAAGAAATATCTCCTAAAATATAATACAGTTTCCTTAAAAAATTAATCTGTACTAAAAAAGTTTTTTCAAAAACTACCACATTAAGTTTGTGAAAGCGATTACTATGTGGTATTATGTATTTGTAAATGTAACAGATCACAGATGTGGTCATTTATCCGAAGGAGATGAATAGATGAAGACTGAAGTAACTCAAGATTTATTTGAAAAGGCTTGGGAGGGATTCAAAGGCCTTGATTGGAAAGAAAAAGTATCAGTATCACGTTTCGTAAATGCTAACTACGAACCATACGATGGAGATGAATCTTTCTTAGCTGGACCTACTGCCCGTAGCCTTAAAGTTAAAGAGATTTTAGAAACTACTAAAGACCACTACGAAGCAACACGTTTCCCTATGGATACAGACCGTGTAGCAAGTATTGCTGATATCCCAGCTGGTTATATCGACAAAGATTTAGATATTATCTATGGATTACAAAATTCAGAACCTTTCCGTCTAAGTTTAATGCCAAAAGGTGGAATCCGTATGGCAGAAACTACTCTTAAGGAAAATGGCTATGAAATTTCACCAGAAATTCACGAAATTTTTACTAAATATGTAACGACTGTAAATGACGGAATTTTCCGTGCTTACACTCAAAACATCCGTCGTGCCCGCCACGCCCACACTGTAACTGGTCTGCCAGATGCTTACTCACGTGGACGTATTATTGGGGTTTATGCTCGTCTTGCACTTTACGGGGCTGACTTCTTAATGAAAGAAAAAGCAGCTGACTGGAATGCAATCACTGAAATCGACGAAGAATCAATCCGCCTACGTGAAGAAATCAACCTTCAGTATCAAGCTCTTGATGAAGTTGCAAAACTTGGTGATCTTTACGGATTAGATGTTCGTAAACCAGCTATGAACGTTAAGGAAGCTATCCAGTGGACAAACATCGCCTTCATGGCAGCAGCTCGTGTAATCAACGGAGCAGCAACATCCCTTGGACGTGTGCCAATCGTACTTGATATCTTCGCCCAACGTGACCTTGAGCGTGGAACCTTCACCGAAGAAGAAATCCAAGAATTCGTAGATGACTTTGTACTTAAACTTCGTTCAGTCAAGTTTGCCCGTACTAAAGCCTACGACCAAATCTATTCAGGAGACCCAACATTCATTACAACTTCAATGGCTGGTATGGGTAACGACGGACGCCACCGTGTAACTAAGATGGACTACCGTTTCCTAAACACTCTTGATAACATCGGAAACTCACCAGAACCAAACCTTACTGTCCTTTGGTCTGACAAGCTTCCATACAATTTCCGCCGCTACTGTATGAACATGAGCCACAAACACTCTTCAATCCAATATGAAGGTGTTGAAACAATGGCCAAAGACGGATACGGAGAAATGTCTTGTATCTCATGTTGTGTATCTCCACTTGATCCTGAAAGTGAAGACAAACGTCACAATATCCAGTACTTCGGAGCGCGTGTAAACGTACTTAAGGCTCTTCTTACTGGTATTGACGGAGGATATGATGATGTCCACCATGACTACAAGGTATTTGATATTGATGCAATCACATCAGATGTTCTTGAATATGATGAAGTTATGGAAAACTTCGACAAGTCTCTTGACTGGCTGACTGATACTTATGTTGATGCCCTAAACATCATCCACTACATGACTGACAAGTACAACTACGAAGCAGTTCAAATGGCCTTCCTACCTTCACACCAACGTGCAAATATGGGATTTGGTATCTGTGGATTCGCAAACGTAGTAGACACAATTTCAGCAATCAAGTACGCTACTGTTAAACCAGTTCGTAATGAAGATGGACGTATCGTTGACTACATCACTGAAGGTGAATTCCCACGCTTTGGTGAAGATGACGACCGTGTAGACAACATCGGTAAACTAGTTATGAAGATGTACCATGAAAAACTAGCGCGCCACAAACTATACAAAAACGCAGAAGCAACAGTATCTCTACTTACAATCACTTCAAATGTTGCCTACTCTAAACAAACTGGACACTCACCAGTTAACCGCGGAGTATTCCTAAATGAAGACGGATCTGTAAACTATGACGAATACGAATTCTTCTCACCAGGAGCTAACCCACTACCTGCATCTCGTGGTGGATGGCTACAAAACTTAAACTCAATTTCTAAACTTGAGTTTAAACATGCAAATGACGGTATCTCACTAACTACCCAAGTATCACCACGTGCCTTAGGTAAAACTCGTGATGAACAAATTGAAAATCTAGTAGACATCCTAGATGCTTACTTCATCAATGGTGGACAACACATGAACCTGAACGTTATGGACCTTAATGATGTTTACGGAAAAATCATGAACGGAGAAGATGTAATCGTACGTATCTCTGGTTACTGTGTAAATACTAAATACCTTGGACCAGAACAACGTAAGGAATTAACAAAACGTGTCTTCCACGAAGTTCTTTCAATGGATGAGGCTGCTCAATAAGAAAAAAAGACTCCCACTTTTGGGAGTTTTTTTCTTTGGTTTATGAACCGTCTATACATGAAATTTTGGAAGTTGTCGAAGATCTTGAGATGGGTTAAATTTGGTATAATATAGTAAAAAGAAGGGAGGCTATCCATGCTTGAATATCCGCTGATTAATGATACCAGTCGTAAAATCATCCATATCGACATGGATGCCTTTTATGCTTCAGTCGAAGAAAGAGATGATCCCTCCCTTATTGGTAAACCTCTAGTTATTGCCCGGAATCCTTTAGAGAGTGGCGGCCGGGGAGTAGTTTCAACTTGTAATTATGAGGCTAGAAAATACGGTATCCATTCAGCCATGTCAGCCAAAGAGGCTTACGAGCTTTGCCCCCAGGCAAAATTTTTACCGGGAAATTATAGTAAGTACCGCCAAGTATCAAGCCAGATCCATGAAATTTTCCACCGTTATACAGATTTGGTTGAGGGAATTGCCTTCGATGAAGCCTATTTGGATGTAACTGAAAATAAAGTTAATAGCCTATCAGCCGTTAAAGTCGCTAAGATGATCCAACATGATATCTATAATGAACTTCATCTGACTAGTTCCGCTGGAGTATCCTATAATAAATTTTTAGCCAAGCTTGCAAGTGATTTTGAAAAGCCAAGGGGACTTACCCTGATTCTTCCGGGCGAAGCTCAAGTTTTTTTGGAAAATCTATCAATTGCTAAATTTAATGGAGTGGGTAAAAGGACTGAGGAAAGGTTGAATGACCTTGGGATTTATACGGGGTCTGATTTGGCTGAAGCTAATCCTCAAAAACTAATTGATAATTTGGGTGTCCTTGGTTGGGACCTCTACCTGAAAGCTCACGGAATTAATAATAGTCCAGTAAAAGCCAGTAGGATTAGGAAGTCCCTGGGAAATGAGAGAACCTACGGTAAGCTTTTGTACATGGAAGAAGACATAGTGGCAGAAATTTCTTCATTAGCCAAAAATGTCAGTCAAACGCTCAAAAAAGAAAAACTAAAGGGTAAGACCATTGTTTTAAAACTTAGAACTTCCGATTTTGAAACTCATACCAAGCGCTTAACTCGGGATGAAAAAACAGATGACTTTGAAATAATCAACAGGGGAGCAGTCAAGTTACTAGAAGAATTTAATGACGTTTTTGCTAAAGGAATAAGGCTTTTAGGCGTTACCGTTACAGGTTTTTAAAAAGCATGATAATGATTTGGGCAGCAAATAAAAAGGGAACAAAGGGAATAATTTTTCTTTTAAAAAATTCCGAATAAAAAATGGCACCTAGGGAAGATAATTGGATTACCAGTAAGATTTGATTGTAATCGTTAAATAAGGACAGACTGGCTAGAAAAAGTAAATCACCAGCTCCTAATTTAAAATCAAAAATCATAGCCAGTATGGCCAGACCTAAAAAGCTAGCAAAAAGATAATTGATAGGTAGAAAGATTAAAAAGATTAAATTAAAAAATATCCAGATAACTAAAGGATAGGTCTGACTTCTAATATCGTAAAGGCTAAGGATGGTTGCCATGACTAGCAAAAGAAGTTGCGGAAAATTAATTACTTGTAAATAATAGAGGGAAAAATAGATTCCACTAACTATTTCAAGGGCAGAATACCAAATACTTGTCCTCTTTTTACAGTATCTGCATTTAAATTTTAAAAAGAGCTGGGAAAGGATAGGAATTAGGTCATAAAAGGCAAGTTTGGTTTTACAAGAATCACATTTTGAATTCGGAAAAAGAATTGAAGTTTCTGGAAATCGGTCGATAAGAAGGCCGAAGAAGGATCCAAAAATACTTCCATAAATAAAATAAATAATCATATAATCACCTCGATTATATATACGAGAAAGATTAATATTTTTAATTCAAATTTTTGCAAAATACTACCTATTATCATAAAATTAAAGCATAGAAAGATTGAGGTATTTAAATGTCTAGAGAAAAAACAAAGGAACTTTTAAATCAATCAGTTGCTGATTTATCAAAAGCAAGTGCGCTTATCCACCAAGTACACTGGTATATGCGTGGACCAGGATTTATGAAACTTCATCCAAAGATGGACACTTACATGGATCAATTAAACAGTATTCTTGATACACTGTCTGAACGTTTAATTACAATCGGAGGAAGTCCTGTTTCAACTCTTAAAGAATTTGACGAACTTTCAAAAATCAAACTTGAAAAAGCTACTTGGGACAAGACTATCGAAGAAAGAATTGAGCAAGTAATCGAAGCTTATAAGTACCTAGATGAGTTATTCTACCAAGGTATTACCGTTTCTGATGAAGAAGGTGACCCTGTAACATCTGATATCTTTACTACATCTAACGCTGAAATTGAAAAAACAATCTGGATGCTAGAGTCTGAAATTGGCCGTGCACCAGGACTGTAAGAAAAGTATGTAAGAGGCCTCGGCATATGGGGTTTCTTTTTTCTTTCCTTGAAAAAAAAGGGTTTTCATGATATCCTTGTCACATATGAAAATGATGAAAAATCTTTATGATGTTCAGCAGTTATTGAAGCGTTTTGGTATCTATATTTATCTGGGTAAAAGAATCTATGATATCGAGCTTATGAAGATTGAACTAAAAAATCTCTATGATTCAGGGCTGATTGATAGAGACGACTACCTTCAAGCTGAACTCATTTTAAGAAGAGAACACAAAATAGAAGAAGCTAATAACTAAATAATTAAGGAGTATATAATGTTAGAAAAGAAAATCATCGGTATCGATTTAGGTGGAACAACGGTTAAATTTGGAATTTTAACCCTAGAAGGTGAAATCCAAGACAAATGGGCCATTGAAACAAGGATAACTGATGATGGTAAAAATATAGTTCCAGATATTATTGAAAGTATCAAACACAGAATGAGTCTCTATAATCTTACTAAAGATGATTTTATTGGTATTGGAATGGGAAGTCCTGGAAGTGTTGACATTGAAAATGCTACAGTAAGGGGTGCTTACAACCTAAACTGGGCCGATACTCAAGAAGTTGGTAAAAAAATAAGAGAAGGTATTGGTCTTCCAATTGCTATTGATAATGATGCAAATGTAGCAGCCTTGGGTGAAAGATGGACAGGGGCTGGTGCTAATAATCCGGATGTAATCTTTATGACTCTTGGAACTGGTGTTGGTGGTGGTGTTATTGCTGCTGGAAACCTCATTCACGGGGTAGCTGGTGCAGGTGGTGAAATCGGTCACCTTACAGTTGAACCTGAGGACGGATTTGATTGTACATGTGGTAAAAGTGGATGCCTTGAAACTGTGGCCTCTGCGACAGGGGTTGTTCGTGTTGCGCGCAAGATTGCAGAACAATACGAAGGGGACAGCCAAATCAAAGCAGCTATTGATGATGGTGAACAAGTAACTTCAAAGGATATTTTTGTTGCTGCTGAAGCTGGAGATCCTTTTGCTGTCAGAATAGTTGATAAGGTTTCTCAGTACCTAGGTCTAGCTTGCGGAAATTTAGCTAACACCCTAAATCCAGATTCAATCGTAATCGGTGGTGGAGTATCAGCTGCGGGAGAATTTTTACGCTCACAAGTTGAAAACTACTTCAGAAAGTACACTTTCCCACAGGTTACAAATTCAACAAAAATTAAACTAGCTCAGCTAGGAAATGATGCTGGAATTATTGGTGCGGCAAGTCTTGCTATGCAATTTGACGGCATTTTAGAGGAAGAAATTAATGATTAAATACGTTAACATAGTTTTATTAATAATTTTATTAGCTTTAGTGGCTTGGAATTTTTACCGGGCTCATGTCCTTAAAAAAGCTTCTAAAAAAGTTGATAACCAGGAATTTCAGGATAATATTTCTAGGGGTCAATTAGTCGATATCAGAGAAAGTTCTGATTATAGAAGAAAACATATCCTTGGAGCAAGAAATATTCCAGCCAGTCAATTTAAAAATAGTTTGGCTGCCTTGAATAAAAATAAACCTGTTTTACTTTATGAAGCAGGTAAACCACAACAGGCATTAAATATTGTTTCTATTTTGAATAAAGCAGGATTTAAAGATATATATCTTTTAAAAAATGGTCTCAATGAATGGACTGGTAAAGTAAAAGAAGGCGAGTAACTCGTCTTTTCTTGTACATAAAGATGGGAGGATTTTATGTCTATTTGGATGAGTAAGTATTATATTCCAGACTATGAAGAGGGGAATATAAAATATATAAAAAGTGCGCAGACTTCAGAAATTTCAAAAAAACTTGGCTTCAAAGATTTGTTGTATTATTCTTACGACGGAAGAGATAAATCAGATGATGAGCTTTCTAGTGATTTAATAAAACTTCAGGAACAAGTTCAAGAAGGAGACCTTGTTTTCTTACAATATCCGCTTTTTCAGGATGATGATAGGTATTCTTTGAAGTACATTAAACATTTGAAGGACAAAAAAGTACTTCTAGTAGCTATTGTGTGGGATATTCCAGCCTGGTCTTTTAATGATCAGATAACAGCCAAAGACGACTTTGTTCAGGATAATTTGAAATTTTTTGATCTCCTAATAGTTGAAAATGAAATCATGAAGGAAAGGATGATAAAATTAAGCAACTATCAGGACAAGGAAATTCTAGTTCTTGGTTTGACAGATTTTTTATTAGATCAAAAAGACAAAATTGTTGCAAAATCAGATAATATCTATCAATTAGAAGGTGAAAATTCTCCGATTATATCTTTTTCCACTACTAAGTTTCAAAGAATAGCCGATTTTATTTCCCAGGATAGTTTTACAGGCTATGGCCTGGTTGAAAATAACTTTTTTAATAACTCCTTAGATTTATCTCTTTATCTGGCCCTAGGAATTCCTCCCCTAGTAAGTAGTCAAAATGTACAAGCTGATTTGATTAAGGATAATAAGCTGGGACTTTTATATGAAAATATAGATGAACTACCAAATTTGATAGAAAAAATCAGTGAAGATGATTATAATAACTACAAAAAAAATATCAGCAAATATAGTCAGCTTCTTAAAATAGGATTTTTTATGGAAAAAACCTTATTAGAAGCTACAAATAATTTATTTTTCAAAAAATAAGAAAAACTAGTTGACAGCCTTTACAGTATTTGATAGAATAATAGCACTGTCAAGGGCAGGTCAATTTATTGTGAATTAAGACTTTGAAAAAAGTTAAAAAAACATGTTGACATAGCCTTCTATAGATGGTAAACTAACAAAGTTGCTTGAGGGCAACACTTAGTTAAATAGCTTAAATAATTTAGTTAAATAACTAAGAAAAAAGTTAAAAAAAGTAGTTGACAAAGACGTTAAGTCATAGTAAACTATAAAAGTTGTCTGAGGGCAACAGTTTAAAACTTGAGTCAAAAAAACTTTAAAAAAGTAGTTGACAAGTAAAACAAGTTTTGATAAACTAATGAAGTTGTCTCGTAAGAGATGACGATAGACCTTTGAAAACTGAACAAAGCAAAACGAACCAAATGTGCAGGGTGAATGTTTAAACATTCAACTGTCAATTTTGACAATAAATAAAGCAACAAAAGCGAGCTAGTGACTCTTAGGAGTCTGCTCATAATTTATATGAGAGTTTGATCCTGGCTCAGGACGAACGCTGGCGGCGTGCCTAATACATGCAAGTTGAGCGCTGAAATCTGGTACTTGTACTAGATGGATGAGCAGCGAACGGGTGAGTAACGCGTGGGTAACCTGCCTTATAGAGGGGGATAACTACTGGAAACGGTAGCTAATACCGCATAACACTTAGTATCACATGATACAGAGTTGAAAGTGCCAATTGGTACACTATGAGATGGACCCGCGTTGTATTAGCTAGTTGGTGAGGTAAAGGCTCACCAAGGCGATGATACATAGCCGACCTGAGAGGGTGATCGGCCACACTGGGACTGAGACACGGCCCAGACTCCTACGGGAGGCAGCAGTAGGGAATCTTCGGCAATGGACGAAAGTCTGACCGAGCAACGCCGCGTGAGTGAAGAAGGTTTTCGGATCGTAAAACTCTGTTGTAAGAGAAGAACACCAGTGATAGTGGAAAGATCACTGGCTGACGGTATCTTACCAGAAAGCCACGGCTAACTACGTGCCAGCAGCCGCGGTAATACGTAGGTGGCAAGCGTTGTCCGGATTTATTGGGCGTAAAGCGAGCGCAGGCGGTTCATTAAGTCTGATGTAAAAGGCAGTGGCTCAACCATTGTAAGCATTGGAAACTGGTGAACTTGAGTGCAGTAGAGGAGAGTGGAATTCCATGTGTAGCGGTGAAATGCGTAGATATATGGAGGAACACCGGAGGCGAAAGCGGCTCTCTGGACTGTAACTGACGCTGAGGCTCGAAAGCGTGGGGAGCAAACAGGATTAGATACCCTGGTAGTCCACGCCGTAAACGATGAGTGCTAGATGTTCGGGGGTATCCACCCCTGAGTGTCGCAGCTAACGCATTAAGCACTCCGCCTGGGGAGTACGACCGCAAGGTTGAAACTCAAAGGAATTGACGGGGGCCCGCACAAGCGGTGGAGCATGTGGTTTAATTCGAAGCAACGCGAAGAACCTTACCAGGTCTTGACATACGAGTGCTATCCCTAGAGATAGGGAGTTCCTTCGGGACACTCGATACAGGTGGTGCATGGTTGTCGTCAGCTCGTGTCGTGAGATGTTGGGTTAAGTCCCGCAACGAGCGCAACCCCTATTGTTAGTTGCCATCATTAAGTTGGGCACTCTAGCGAGACTGCCGGTAATAAACCGGAGGAAGGTGGGGATGACGTCAAATCAGCATGCCCCTTATGACCTGGGCTACACACGTGCTACAATGGGAAGTACAACGAGTCGCAAGCCGGTGACGGCAAGCTAATCTCTTAAAGCTTCTCTCAGTTCGGATTGTAGGCTGCAACTCGCCTACATGAAGTCGGAATCGCTAGTAATCGCGGATCAGCACGCCGCGGTGAATACGTTCCCGGGCCTTGTACACACCGCCCGTCACACCACGAGAGTTTGTAACACCCGAAGTCGGTGAGGTAACCGTAAGGAGCCAACCGCCTAAGGTGGGATAGATGATTGGGGTGAAGTCGTAACAAGGTAGCCGTATCGGAAGGTGCGGCTGGATCACCTCCTTTCTAAGGAAAATACGAGGATACCTGCACATTTAGTTTTGCATTGTTTAGTTTTGAGAGGTTTATACCTAAAACAAGATATATATCTTCTCAAAGAAGATTGGGGCCTTAGCTCAGCTGGGAGAGCGCCTGCTTTGCACGCAGGAGGTCAGCGGTTCGATCCCGCTAGGCTCCATAGGTAGTTGAATGACTACCGAATCGATCATTGAAAATTGAATAATTTCTAATATAACAAAGAAATAAACCGAAAATGCTGTGATTTAAAGAGTTTAAAAACGAAGAAATCAAAACTTATAACTGAATTTAATAATTCAAAATTAAAGGTTAAGTTAATAAGGGCGCACGGTGGATGCCTTGGCACTAGGAGCCGAAGAAGGACGTGACTAACTACGATATTTCACGGGGAGCTGTAAGTAAGCGATGATCCGTGAGTTTCCGAATGGGGGAACCCAACATCTAATGGATGTTATCCATACATGAATACATAGTGTATGAGAAGGAAGACGCAGTGAACTGAAACATCTAAGTAGCTGCAGGAAGAGAAAGCAAATGCGATTTCCTGAGTAGCGGCGAGCGAAACGGAAGAAGACCAAACCAAGGGACTTGTCCCTTGGGGTTGTAGGACTGCAACGTGGACTTACATTTTATAGAAGAATTACCTGGAAAGGTAAGCCAGAGAGAGTAATAGCCTCGTAATCGAAATAGAATGTATACCTAGCAGTATCCTGAGTACGGCAAGACACGAGGAATCTTGTCGGAATCCGGGAGGACCATCTCCCAAGTCTAAATACTCCCTAGTGACCGATAGTGAACCAGTACCGTGAGGGAAAGGTGAAAAGAACCCCGGAAGGGGAGTGAAATAGCACCTGAAACCGTGTGCCTACAACAAGTTCGAGCCCGTTAATGGGTGAGAGCGTGCCTTTTGTAGAATGAACCGGCGAGTTACGTTATGTTGCGAGGTTAAGATGAAGAGTCGGAGCCGTAGCGAAAGCGAGTCTTAATAGGGCGCTTTAGTAACATGATGTAGACCCGAAACCATGTGACCTATCCATGAGCAGGTTGAAGGTGAGGTAAAACTCACTGGAGGACCGAACCAGAGTACGTTGAAAAGTGCTTGGATGACTTGTGGATAGCGGAGAAATTCCAAACGAACTTGGAGATAGCTGGTTCTCTCCGAAATAGCTTTAGGGCTAGCGTCGTAATTTAAATGTCTTGGAGGTAGAGCACTGTTTGGGTGAGGGGTCCATCCCGGATTACCAATCTCAGATAAACTCCGAATGCCAATGACATATGTACGGCAGTCAGACTGCGAGTGCTAAGATCCGTAGTCGAAAGGGAAACAGCCCAGACCACCAGCTAAGGTCCCAAAATATATGTTAAGTGGAAAAGGATGTGGGGTTGCACAGACAACTAGGATGTTAGCTCAGAAGCAGCTACCATTCAAAGAGTGCGTAATAGCTCACTAGTCGAGTGACCCTGCGCCGAAAATGTACCGGGGCTAAACATATTACCGAAGCTGTGGAATTACTTTTTAAGTAATTGGTAGGAGAGCGTTCTATACAGCGCCGAAGGTATACCGTGAGGAGTGCTGGAGCGTATAGAAGTGAGAATGCCGGTATGAGTAGCGAAAGACAGGTGAGAATCCTGTCCACCGTAAGACTAAGGTTTCCAGGGGAAGGCTCGTCCGCCCTGGGTTAGTCGGGACCTAAGGAGAGGCCGAAAGGCGTATCCGATGGACAACAGGTTGATATTCCTGTACTAGATATTATAGTGATGGAGGGACGCAGTAGGCTAACATGTGCCAGTTAATGGATTCTGGTCTAAGCAGTGAGGTGTAGTATGAGTCAAATGCTTGTACTTCTAACATTGAGCTGTGATGGGGAAGCGACTAAGGTCGCGAAGTATGTGATGTCACACTGCCGAGAAAAGCTTCTAGCGTTTAAATAATATCTACCCGTACCGCAAACCGACACAGGTAGTCGAGGCGAGTAGCCTCAGGTGAGCGAGAGAACTCTCGTTAAGGAACTCGGCAAAATGGCCCCGTAACTTAGGGAGAAGGGGCGCTGACTTTAAGTCAGCCGCAGTGAATAGGCCCAAGCGACTGTTTATCAAAAACACAGCTCTCTGCTAAATCGTAAGATGATGTATAGGGGGTGACGCCTGCCCGGTGCTGGAAGGTTAAGAGGAGTGCTTAGCGTAAGCGAAGGTATGAATTGAAGCCCCAGTAAACGGCGGCCGTAACTATAACGGTCCTAAGGTAGCGAAATTCCTTGTCGGGTAAGTTCCGACCCGCACGAAAGGCGTAACGATTTGGGCACTGTCTCAACGAGAGACTCGGTGAAATTTTAGTACCTGTGAAGATGCAGGTTACCCGCGACAGGACGGAAAGACCCCATGGAGCTTTACTGCAGTTTGATATTGAGTATCTGTACCACATGTACAGGATAGGTAGGAGCCTATGATTCATGCACGCCAGTGTATGATGAGGCGTTGTTGGGATACTACCCTTGTGTTATGGCTACTCTAACCCGCACCATTAATCATCCATGGTGGGAGACAGTGTCTGACGGGCAGTTTGACTGGGGCGGTCGCCTCCTAAAAGGTAACGGAGGCGCCCAAAGGTTCCCTCAGAATGGTTGGAAATCATTCATAGAGTGTAAAGGTATAAGGGAGCTTGACTGCGAGATCTACAAATCGAGCAGGGACGAAAGTCGGGCTTAGTGATCCGGTGGTTCCGCATGGAAGGGCCATCGCTCAACGGATAAAAGCTACCCTGGGGATAACAGGCTTATCTCCCCCAAGAGTTCACATCGACGGGGAGGTTTGGCACCTCGATGTCGGCTCGTCGCATCCTGGGGCTGTAGTCGGTCCCAAGGGTTGGGCTGTTCGCCCATTAAAGCGGCACGCGAGCTGGGTTCAGAACGTCGTGAGACAGTTCGGTCCCTATCCGTCGCGGGCGTAGGAAATTTGAGAGGATCTGTCCTTAGTACGAGAGGACCGGGATGGACTTACCGCTGGTGTACCAGTTGTTCTGCCAAGAGCATCGCTGGGTAGCTATGTAGGGAAGGGATAAGCGCTGAAAGCATCTAAGTGCGAAGCCCACCTCAAGATGAGATTTCCCACCAATTATTGGTTAAGAGCCCTGAAAGATGATTAGGTAGATAGGCTAGAAGTGGAAGTGTGGTGACACATGTAGCGGACTAGTACTAATCGCTCGAGGACTTATCCTAAAATAAGAGTCAAGCAACATTTGAAGTTGTTTCGAGTTATAGAAGAAATTATTCAATTTTGAGTGATCGAAAGATTACAAACAAGTTTGGTGCTTATTGCACGAGAGATACACCTGTTCCCATGTCGAACACAGAAGTTAAGTCTCGTTACGCCGGAAGTAGTTGGGGGTTGCCCCCTGTGAGATAAGGTAGGCGCCAAGCGAATATTCCGCCATAGCTCAGTTGGTAGTAGCGCATGACTGTTAATCATGATGTCGTAGGTTCGAGTCCTACTGGCGGAGTTTCTAAAGAATCTGTTAAGATTCTTTTTTAATAGCTTCTATTTTATTTTATGATATAATGGAGTTAATAACAGCCTTTTCTGGAAGAGTAGTTCTATAGTAGACTGAAGGGAATGTGTGCCACCGACTGTAAGCACACTAGTCGATGATTGAATGAAGTTCACCCAGTTAACTAGGCAGGGAGCGTTCCCTTATCAAAAAAAGTTGTACTTTTTGAGTACATAAATTAGGATGGTACCACGGTCTTTCGTTCCTTTATGGAGCGAAGGACCGTTTTTTATTACAATAGTAAAAGTAAGAGGAGAACTATGACTTTACAAGCACAAATCGAAGAATTAAGAGCAAGGACTCTTGCCAAGTTAGAAGAAGTTGATACTGAGAAAGTCCTTAATGACATACGTGTCGCTATTCTAGGAAAAAAAGGTGAATTAACTGAAATTCTTAAAGGAATGAAAGATTTATCACCAGAAGAACGTCCAAAAATTGGTTCTTTGGCAAATGATTTTCGTGACCGTGTTTCTGAATTATTAGAAACTAAAAAAGAGGAACTTGAAGCGGCTGCTATGGCTGAAGCCCTTAAAAACGAAACAATTGATGTAACATTACCTGGTAAGGAAGTTGCTCGCGGTACTCGTCACATTCTGACTCAAACAACCGAAGAGATTGAAGATATCTTCCTAGGAATGGGATATCAGGTTGTTGACGGCTACGAAGTGGAAACTGACTATTACAACTTTGAACGTATGAACCTGCCTAAAAATCACCCAGCTCGTGATATGCAGGATACCTTCTACATCACGCCTGAAATTTTACTGCGTACCCATACAAGTCCGGTTCAGGCCCGTACTATGGACAAGCATGACTTTGCGACAGGTCCACTTAAGATGGTGAGTCCAGGACGTGTTTACCGTCGCGACACTGATGATGCCACTCACTCACACCAGTTCCACCAAATCGAAGGACTGGTTGTTGATGAAAACATCTCAATGGGTGACCTTAAGGGAACTCTTGAAACACTTATCAAGAAGATGTTTGGTGAAGACCGTCAAATCCGTCTACGTCCAAGCTACTTCCCATTCACTGAGCCATCTGTAGAGGTTGACGTATCATGCTTCAAGTGTGGTGGTAAGGGATGTAACGTATGTAAGATGACTGGTTGGATCGAGGTTCTTGGAGCTGGTATGGTTCACCCATCTGTCCTTGAAATGAGCGGAATCGACTCTAAGAAATACTCAGCCTTCGCCTTTGGACTAGGACAAGAGCGTATTGCCATGCTGAGATACGGAATCAACGACATCCGCGGATTCTACCTGGGCGACCAACGTTTCACAGAACAGTTCAAATAGATAGAGGTATATAAATGTTAGTTTCATATAAATGGTTAAAAGAATATGTCGACCTTGACGTGACAGCTGAAGAACTTTCAGAAAAAATGTCTACCAGCGGAATCGAGGTTGAAGGTGTTGAGTCTCGCATGGAGGGGCTTAAAAATATCGTTGTTGGTGACGTTGTTGCCTGCGAAAAAATCCCTGACACTCACCTGTCTTTATGTCAGGTAAATACAGGAGACGTTGAGCCCCGCCAAATCGTATGTGGTGCCCCAAATGTTAAAGAGGGTATCAAGGTAATCGTAGCCCTTCCAGGAGCTCGCATCGCTGGAAACTACAAGATTAAAAAAGGAAAAATGCGTGGTTATGAGTCTCTTGGAATGATCTGTTCTCTTGGAGAACTAGGCTTCCCTGATTCAGTAGTTCCAAAGGAATACGCTGATGGAATCTATGTTATGCCTGAAGATGCTGTCCCAGGTGATGCAGTATTCTCATATATCGGAATGGATGACGAGGTTCTTGAACTTTCAATCACCCCTAACCGTGCAGATGCCCTTTCAATGCGTGGAGTAGCCCATGAGGTTGGTGCCATCTACAACAAGGAAGTCCGCTTCCCTGAAGTTGTCCTTACTGAAATAGACAAGGCAGCCAACCAAGAGATCCAAGTTGAAGTTGCAACTGACAAGTCTAAGACTTATAAGGCCCGCGTTATTGAAGACGTGATAATCGCCCCATCACCTCGTTGGCTACAAAACCTTCTTATGAACGAAGGAATCCGTCCAATCAACAATGTGGTCGACGTGACTAACTACATCCTTATGTACTTTGGTCAACCACTTCACGCCTTCGACCTAGATACCTTCAAAGATTCTAAGATTGTTGTTCGTGATGCAAAAGACGGTGAAAAAATGACAACCCTTGACGGTGTTGAACGCGGTCTTTCTGCTGAAGACCTAGTCATCACTGTAGCAGACGAACCTGTTGCCCTAGCGGGAGTTATGGGAGGTCTTGATACTGAGATTACTGACTCTTCAAAACGCGTGGTTCTTGAGTCTGCCCTATTTGACGGTGGATCAATCCGTAAGACCAGCCAGAAATTCAATCTACGTAGTGAAGCTTCTGCCCGCTTTGAAAAAGGAATCAATGAGGCTGACGTAGCCCTTGCCCTTGATGCAGCAGCTGCTATGATCGCTGAACTTGCAGGCGGAACTGTACTTAATGGAATTGTTGAAAGCAACAACTACCTGCCAGAGCCTGTTGAAGTTACAATCACTCTCGACAAGATCAACCGTTCTCTAGGAACTGATCTATCTGAAGAACGTGTTCTTGAAATCTTCGGTCAACTTGGATTTGCGGCAGCTGTTAACGACGGTCTATTCACTGTAGCTATTCCTCCACGCCGTTGGGACATCTCAATTGAAGCTGACCTGGTTGAAGAAGTAGCCCGCATCTACGGATATGATAACCTTCCTTCAACTCTCCCATCAGCAGGGAACACAATCGGTGAACTTACTCCAATGCAGGAACTTCGCCGTGCAACCCGTACAATCCTTGAAGGAGCTGGACTTACTGAGGTTATCGGTTACGCCCTAACTACTCCTGAAAAGGCCCGTCAGTTTACAAAACTTGTAACTGAACCAGTTAGCCTTGCAATGCCAATGAGTGAAGACCGTCAGACTCTTCGTAACTCAATCGTTCCAGGTATGCTTGACATCGTCCGCTACAACCATGCCCGTGGTAACCAAGACCTTGCCATCTATGAGGTAGGAAATGTATTCTTCAAGTTTGGGGATGAAGAAGACGACCGTCCAACTGAGCTTCCACAAGTTGCCATGGCCTTCACTGGAAAAACAGACTTCTATGCCGCTAAAGGTGTGGTTGAAACCCTCCTTCGCGACCAAGACCTTCGTTTTGAACGTGAAATAGAACTTGCTGACATGCACCCAGGACGTACAGCCCGCGTAATCGTTGGCGATACTGAAATTGGATTTGTCGGTCAAGTCCATCCAGCAGTGGCTAAGGCTTACGATATCCCTGCAACATATGTGGCAAGCCTTGACCTAACTGGAATTCTTGATAACAAACCAGCGCAAGTTGTCTTCACAGACATTCCAAAATTCCCAGCAGTTAAACGTGACCTGGCTCTTCTTGTCGGCCGTGAGATGGAAAACCAAGAAATCCTTGATATCATCGACTCTGCCAAAGTTAAGATGCTTAAAGATGTTTCAATTTTCGACGTCTACACTGGAGAAAATGTAGCTGCAGATAAAAAGTCAATGGCCTACAGCCTGATCTTCCAAAATCCTGAGCAAACTCTAACAGATGAAGACATCACTTCATACATGAACAAAATCACTAAGAAACTAGAAGAAGCTGGTTTTGAGGTAAGATAATGAAATAGGTTCCCTTAGGGAGCCTATTTTGCTTGTAGCTAGAAGGAGTATTTTATAGTACAATATTCTTAATAGAGTGTTTTAGAAGGAGTTTAAATAGTGAAAAAGATAGGATTTTTATCTATTTCTTTAATAATTTTATTATCTTTGGGTGCTTGTAAAAAGGAAAAGAATGTTGATTCGAATGAATCACATTCAGTTTCAGTTGTTAAGGATGAGAAAGTTTCTAATGAAGTTATCCAGTCACAAACGACAAGTGATCAGACAGATTATTCGGTCTCAGTGTCAGATACTGGTTACCATGATTTGACTCCTAAAGATGACCTAGTAGAGGCAAGGGATGAACTTTATGAGGCAGGGATAAATTCTGCCAGTATAAGTGACGAGGATTTAAGGGTTTATTTAAATGATGCCAAGCTTAAAAATATTGATTTGGCAACTTTTATTAGCAACAATGTTTTAAAATAGTATTTTTATTGGTGTTAGTAATTCTATTAGGAGAATTTGTATGAAAAAAATATATGCATTAGTTGGTATTTTACTTGTATTGGGAGGGTTGAGCACTGGAAGTCTAGCAGATGATTTGAGTGAAAGTTTAACAGATTCATCCTCATCATTTGAGGTTAGTTTAAGTGACCAATCTTCACCGAGTTATTCGTCCCAATCCTTAAGTCAATCTTCAAGTTCAAAAACTGATAACACAGTAGCGAGTACAGAAGATGTATCTTCTGAGATAGTGGTAGATAAGGAGGAGGTAAATGCTGGTCAAACTAATAGTCCAACGACTATGGTAGACGAGTCTGTAAGTATTGACTACTCAGCCCATGTTCAAGATATTGGCTGGCAATCTTTTGTGCCAGATGGAAGTATTGCAGGTACAGTCGGGCGAAGCCTTCGAATGGAAGCTTTGAAAATTAATCTTCCAGTAAAAGGAATCTCTGGTGGGATTGAATATTCAGCCCATGTTCAAAATATCGGTTGGCAGTCTTATGTGTCAAATGGAAGTATTGCAGGTACAGTCGGGCGAAGCTTGCAGATGGAAGCTTTGAAGATTCGTTTGACAGGTGAAGTGGCTAATAAGTATGATATTTACTACCGGGCTCATATTCAAGATAAGGGTTGGCTTAATTGGGCAAAAAACGATCAACCAGTAGGAAGTTCGTCAGCTGGAAAAAGAATGGAAGCTGTACAAATAAGGCTGATTCCTAAGGGAGAGCAAGCACCTAGTGGAGAAGGTAAGGCCTACCTGGTTGGAGATGAAGCAAGGCTTCCCCAAGAAATAACTCCAACTATCAACTACCAAACCCATATCCAGGATATTGGCTGGCAGGGTCTGGTTAATAATGGCACAGTAGCTGGTACAGTCGGGCAAAGTTTAAGACTAGAAGCACTGAGGGTTAGTTTATCAAATGCCCATCTGTCTGGTGGGATTGAATACTCAGCTCATGTTCAAGATATTGGCTGGCAATCTTATGTTTCTGATGGAAATTTGGCAGGCACAGTTGGACGAAGTCTTCGACTGGAAGCTCTAAAAATTAATTTAACAGGTGATTTAGCTAACTATTTTGATATCTACTACCGAGTTCATATTCAAGACTATGGTTGGTTAAATTGGACTAAAAATAATAGCCCGGCTGGCTCATCAGCCATGTCCAAGCGAATGGAAGCCCTTCAGGTTGTTCTTGTAAAGAAATCTGAATCGGGGCCAGCTTCAAATGGTCAAGCAGCTTTCATAGAAGGTCAAAGTCAAAAAGATCCAGTAGCTGAAAGATTAAAAGCAATCCCTTATTATTATTCACAAAGAGATGCTAGATGGAGATATGCTTATGTGGGTAATTACCAAATGGGTCCTACTGGATGCGTTCCGACCAGTTTAAGTATGATTTTAAAAGGTTCATATGGCATAGAAGCAACCCCATTTTTTGTTGCTAGTCAAATGTCTCGTTTAGGCGGATTTAATCAGCGTTATAAGGGGGCCAGCGGAACAGATTTAGTTTTAACAGCCCAGGCTTTTGGAAGAACGGTCAGAAAGGCAGATACCTTAGACCAACTAAATTATTACCTTTCCCAAGGTTATCCAGTAATTTTACTTCAAAATGTGGGAATTGGTCATGCTGTTGTTGTTCATGGGTATAGTAATGGCTATACTAAGGTTTATGACCCGTACGATAGGATGTTTTACCCTGGAGGATGGACCTCAACTTATAGCCTTTGGCAAAATCCATCAAATGATTCCCTTGACTGGGATCAAGGAAGACCAGCCTTTGTCATTATGTAAGAAATATAAAAAACTACCAATTAATTTTGGTAGTTTTTTTGTTAAATCTTTTCTCGTCTAGCAAACTCACTAAATCTAAAAGTATCAACCTGATGATGGCTTTCAGTATACTGGAATATTTGAGCATTAGAGAGATAGACATGACTTTTAACATTTACTATGTGATGATCGTCTGATGAGATATCGATATATTTTTTGTCAAAATCATTTAAAAAATCAATGGTAACTTCCTTATGGGCATAGGAAATATCTAAATTTAACTTATTTTCCAGATGTTCATAGAGGGAATTTTGGGCAATTTCCTTAGTCATCTGAGGAATTATGCTACAGATTAAATAGTCGCGGTCAAGGACAACAGTTTTACCGTCGATTGTCCTCGATCTAAGGATTGACCAGACATCTTCTCCAACCGGAAAGCGTGTTCTTTTAGATAAATCATTATCAATTGTAATTTTTTTTAATTCGATAACAGTAGTCAAGCTTTTAAAATCTAAATTTTTTTGTAATTCCTTGTAGCTGGTCAACTCTGACAGGGGGAATTCTAATTTATTTGATGCTATTACAAGGCTTCCTTTGCCTTTTTGCTTTTGGATATAACCTCTATTTTCTAAGATATTTAAGGCTTGGCGAATGGTTGATCGACTGACATCATAGTGCCTTGAGAGCGAGCTTTCACTTGGGAGAAAGCTATCTAGAGGATAGGTATTATTTAATATCTGCTCTTTTATATTTTGAGAAATCAATTCGTATTTGTTCATATGAGATAATTTTAGCAAAAAAAAGTGGAAAAATAAATGAAAACGGTTGCACTTAATAAAAAAATAGTTTATAATCAAAACATAAACTTGTAGGTACAGGTTACAAATAGAAAGTAGGAGAAAAGGATGAGTAAGTATGAAAAAGATGCACAGCGCCTTCTCGTTGCAATAGGAGGCGAGGAGAATATTGCTGGGGTATCACATTGTGCAACAAGAATGCGCTTTGTTTTAAACAGTGATAAGAAAGCTGATGTTAAGGAAATTGAAAAGATTCCGGCAGTTAAGGGTACTTTCACTAATGCAGGTCAGTTTCAGGTTATTATCGGAAATGACGTATCAACTTTTTACAAGGATTTCTTAGATGTATCTGGTATTGAAGGAATGTCTAAGGAAGCAGCAAAATCAAAGGCTAAACAAAATCAGTCTTGGTTACAAAGAGGAGTTACTACTCTTGCTGAAATTTTCACACCGCTACTACCGGCAATCATTGTTGGGGGATTAATTCTTGGTTTAAGAAATATTCTTGAAGGGGTACAGATTCAAGCTCTTGGTCAAAAGATTGTTGACGGAGTGGCTTCTTTAAATCCAGATGGATCAAAAATTTATAATACAATTGTTGATGTGTCACCGTTTTGGAATGGAGTGAATTCATTTTTATGGCTACCAGCCGAAGCAATCTTCCATTTCCTACCAGTAGGAGTAGTTTGGAGTGTGGTTAAAAGATTTGGTGGGACTCAGATTCTTGGGATTGTCCTTGGGATAACCCTTGTAAGTCCACAACTTTTAAATGCCTATGCAGTAAATGATGCGCGTGCTGATGGATCAATTGCCGAGTGGGTATGGAATTTTGGTTCTTTCCAAATTGAAAAAATTGGATATCAGGCCCAAGTTATTCCAGCTATCTTTACAGCCCTTCTCTTTGTTTTCTTAGAAAAACAACTAAGAAAAATCATCCCAGAAGCAGTGTCAATGATTTTTGTTCCCCTCTTCAGTTTACTGCCAGCGATAATTGCAGCTCATACAATAATTGGGCCAATCGGTTGGAAGTTGGGTCAAGGACTCTCAACTGTTGTTAACTCAGGACTATCAAGTTCAGTGAACTGGCTCTTTGCATTAGTTTTTGGAGCCCTATATGCGCCACTGGTAATTACAGGACTGCACCATACCTTACTTGCCATCGACTTCCAGCTAATTGGAGACCTTGGTTATACTAACTTATGGCCAATGATTTGTCTTTCAAATATCGCTCAAGGAGCTGCTGTTGCTGGAGTTATTCTCTTACACAAACGCACTATGCGTAACCGCAAGGAAGAACTTGAACGTGAAGAACAGGTCTCAATTCCAGCTCTGATTTCGGCCTGGCTAGGGGTAACTGAACCAGCCATGTTTGGGATTAACCTTAAATTCATGTATCCATTTGTAGCTGGGATGGCAGGAGCAGGTCTTGCATCAATGTACGCTACTTTAACAAGTGTTCGTGCGAACTCTGTAGGGGTTGGTGGTCTTCCAGGAATCCTTGCTATTCAATACAACTCAATGATTAACTTTGCAATCTCAATGGTTATCGCAATTGCTGTCCCTCTAATGCTTGTCTTTGTTTTCCGTAAAATTCCAGCCCTTAACAAGGTTGAAGTTCCTTATGTTGACGAAGATGAATACAAGGCACATCCAATTGTTGAAAAAAGCCCAGTAAGCCAAGACATTAAAGTTCCTCTTTCTGGAAAAATTCTTCCAATCACTGAAACACCTGATCCAATGTTTGCTGAAAAAATTATTGGTGATGGAGCCTTGATTGATCCTGATGCAGGAGTACTAGTAGCACCATTTGATGGTATCGTGCAAATGGTCTTCCCAACTAACCATGCCATTGGAATTATTTCAAATGATGGGGTTGAGCTTCTAATTCACATTGGTCTTGATACAGTAAATCTAAAAGGTAAATACTTTAAAGGTTTAGTTGAAACAGGTCAAAAAATTAAAGCAGGAGATGAGCTTATTAAGTTTGACTTAGCTGCCATTAAGGCTGAAGGATATGTTACAATGACACCTGTGATTGTAACCAACCAAAACGAATTCCAAGTTGATGATGTTAAAACAAGTGGACAGGCTGTAATTGGTGAGAAACTATTCACAGCAACAAGTCTAAATAATTAAAAAATAGGGCTAATTTAGCCCTACTTTTATGTATATGAAAAGGATGGAGATGAAGATGACCTTTAAAGACAAAGTAATTTACCAAATTTACCCGAAATCGTACCTGGATACGACAGGTTCTGGAGTAGGTGATCTCAAAGGAATTATAACAAAGCTTGATTACCTAGAAGATCTTGGAATTGACATGATTTGGCTTAATCCAATTTATCCAAGCCCTCAAAAGGACAATGGATACGACATTTCAGACTATGTTGCCATTAATCCAGATTTTGGAAATATGGAAGATTTTGAGGAGTTGGTGAAAGAAGGGAAAAAACGCAATATCGGCCTAATGCTTGATATGGTTTTAAATCATGTCTCAACTGACCATGAGTGGTTCCAAAAAGCCTTGGCAGGAGATAAATACTATCAAGATTTCTTTATTTTAAGGGATGAACCAACGGATTGGATTAGTAAGTTTGGGGGCAATGCCTGGGCACCTTTTGGAGATACCGGTAAGTACTACTTGCATCTTTTTGATAAAACTCAAGCCGATTTAAACTGGCGTAATCCCCATGTTAGAGACGAGCTCTACAAGGTGGTTAAATTTTGGATGGAAAAGGGAGTCCATGGTTTTAGGTTTGATGTCATTAATTTGATTGGTAAGGACGAGATTTTAAAAAATAACCCGGAAAATGAAGGCAAGGCAGAATATACTGATAAACCTTTGACCCATGAATACTTAAGGGCATTAAATGAAGCAACCTTTGGTCATGATTCAGAAAGTATTACCGTTGGTGAAATGTCTTCGACAACTATTGAAAACTGTATTCTTTATACTAGGCCTGACCGTCATGAGCTATCAATGACCTTTAACTTTCACCATTTGAAGGTTGACTACAAGGACGGGAAAAAATGGACCAAGCAGGTCTTTGACTTTGAGGAATTAAAAAACCTCTTCCACAATTGGGGGGAGAAGATGTCTGAAGGGGACGGTTGGAATGCATTATTCTGGAATAATCATGACCAACCAAGAGCCCTCAATAGATTTGTCGATGTTAAGAATTTTAGGGTAAAAGGTGCTATGATGCTTGCAGCTTCTATCCATTTAAGTCGAGGAACTCCTTACATTTACATGGGAGAAGAAATTGGAATGATTGATCCAGACTTTACCTCTATGGCTGATTATGTCGATGTTGAATCATTAAATGCCTATGAGGAAATGACTGCTAGCGGCAAATCTCCTGAGGAAGCCTTTGAAATTATTCAAATCAAATCACGTGATAATTCAAGGACTCCAATGCAGTGGAACCAGAGTAAAAATGGAGGATTTTCTGAAGGTACCCCTTGGCTTGCTAGCGGAAATCATCCGGAAATTAATCTTGAAGCTGAAAAAGACGGAGATATCTTTAATTTTTACAAGGAATTAATCAAACTTAGGAAGAATCATAAGATTATTTCTGAGGGAAGCTATAAAAAGGCCCTTGTTGATAGCAAGGAAATTTATGCCTTTGTTAGAGAATTAGACGGTAAAAAATTATTCGTTGCCAATAATTTTTCAGCTGAGAAGGTTTCCCTTGATCTACCTAGTGAATTTCTAGGAGGAGAGGTCCTTGTTTCAAATTATGGAGTTAGTGATCTTAAAGAGCTTAAACCTTATCAAAGCCTTGCAATCTTTAGTAAATAAGAAAAAGAGAATCCCACTAAATTTATCTTAGTGGGATTTTTTTCAAAAAATATGTTATTATAAGGTGATAAATTTTGTATGGGAGACGAAAATGATAGAACCAAAATATAAGCGTGTAGTACTTAAATTAAGCGGAGAAGCCCTAGCAGGTGACGAAGGATTTGGGATTAACCCAATCGTTGTTAAGGGAATTGCTCAAGAATTAAGAGAAGTTCATGATTTAGGTGTTGAAATTGCAATCGTTGTAGGTGGTGGAAATATCTGGCGTGGACAAACTGGAGCAAGCCTTGGAATGGAACGTGCTCAGGCTGATTACATGGGTATGCTTGCGACTATTATGAACGCTCTTGCCCTGCAAGATACTCTTGAAAATGAAGATGTACCAACACGTGTTCAATCATCAATCGACATGCGTCAAATCGCAGAGCCTTATATTCGTCGTAAGGCAGAGCGTCACCTAGAAAAAAATCGTGTGGTTATTTTCGCCGGTGGAACAGGGAATCCTTACTTCTCAACAGATACTACAAGTGCCCTAAGAGCTGCAGAAATCAATGCTGATGTAATTCTTATGGCTAAAAATGGGGTAGATGGAATTTACGATGCAGATCCTAACAAGGATGAAAATGCTACTAAATTTGAACACCTAACTCACATGGATGTAATTTCACAAGGACTACAGGTTATGGATACAACAGCAAGTACACTTTCAATGGATAATGATATTCCACTAGTTGTATTTAACCTAAACGAAGCTGGAAACATCCGCCGTGCAGTTCTTGGTGAAAACATCGGAACTACTGTAGATTAAGATAGATAGGAGAGAGAAATGTCAAACGAAATTTTAAAAAATGCAAAAGAAAGAATGGAACAATCAGAAGCAAGTTTGCTTCGTGAATTCGGAAGCATTCGTGCTGGACGTGCAAATGCAAGTCTTTTAGACCGTATTCAAGTTGAATACTACGGAGCTCCAACTCCTCTTAATCAACTAGCTTCAATTGCAATTCCTGAAGCGCGTGTCCTTTTGATTACACCATTTGATAAATCATCAATCAAGGACATTGAACATGCCATCAATGCTTCTGACTTAGGAATTACACCTCAATCAGACGGAACAATCATCCGCCTAGTAATCCCTCAATTAACTGAAGAGCGTCGTAAAGAGCTTGCTAAGGAAGTTAAGAAGGTTGCTGAAGGATCTAAAGTAGCTGTTAGAAATATCCGCCGTGATGCTATGGATACTGCTAAAAAGCAAGAGAAAAACAGTGAAATTACAGAAGACGAACTACGTGGACTTGAAAAAGAAATTCAAAATATTACAGATGAATCTGTTAAGAGAATTGACAAGCTCACAAAAGATAAAGAAACAGAATTATTAGACGTTTAAACGTCTCGAAAAGAAGACTGGGACTTTCCCAGCTTTTTTTCACAGAAAGGACATGCTATGAACGATTTATTAGCAAAATATATAACTGCTATTGTTACAGATGAAAATGACAATAGTTACTTTTTACAGAAGAATGGTCACACTTTAATTCTTGATAAGACTGAAGGTGAGCATGCTCTTGGTGATACGGTCAAGGTCTTTGTTTATGCCGACAAAAAAGGGAAACCAAAGGCAACAACAATTTTTCCAACAGCAGGACGTGATAATTATGGTTGGGGAACAGTAACTGAAGTTAGACGTGACCTTGGGGTCTTTGTTGACATCGGCTTATCTGGAAAAGATGTCGTTATCTCTATGGATAATCTACCTGAGCTTAAAAACTTATGGCCTAAAGAGGGAGATAAGCTTTATGTAACCCTTGAGGTCGACCAAAAGGATAGGATTTGGGCTACTCTTGCTGACAATGAGGTCTTCAAAGACTTGGCAGGCCGTGCCTACAATAATATGCAGGATCAAAATTTAAAGGCCATTGTTTACAGGTTAAAACTATCGGGTACTTTTGTTTTTATTCCTGACAATAATATGTTAGGATTTATTCATCCGAGTGAACGTTTTTCAGAGCCTCGCTTGGGAGAAGAAGTTGACGTCCGTGTTATTGGATACCGCGATGTTGATAAGACCCTTAACCTAAGTTTAAAACCAAGATCACATGAGATGCTTGATAATGATGCCCAAATGATTTTAGCATATCTTAAAGGTGCAGGAGGCTTTATGTCATTAAATGATAAGAGTACACCTGACGACATTAAGGCAACCTTTGGAATCAGTAAAGGTCAGTTCAAAAAAGCTTTGGGTGGTCTAATGAAGGCTGGTAAGGTTAAACAAGATGAGTTTGGGACAGACTTAATTAAGGAAGATTAATTAAATTTAAGGCTATATTTAAGAGGAGGATGACTTATGATGGAACGTGCAATTTTTGCTGGTGGCTGCTTTTGGTGTATGGTTGAACCCTTTGAGGAACAAGACGGTGTAATAAGCGTTTTAAGTGGTTACACGGGAGGTCATACAGTAAATCCAACTTATGAAGATATATTAACTCACAAAACAGGTCATACTGAGGCTGTTGAAATTATTTTTGATAATGAAAAAATAAGTTACGAGAATCTTGTCGAACTATACTGGCAACAAACAGATCCGACAGACGCCTTTGGTCAATTTCAAGATAGGGGAGACAACTATCGCCCGGTAATCTTTTATGAGGATGACAGACAAAAAGAAATTGCAGAAGCTAGTAAAAAAAGGCTTCAAGATTCTGGTCGTTTCACAAAACCGATTGTTACCTCAATTGAAAAAGCCCAAACTTTTTATCCAGCTGAGGACTATCATCAAGCCTTCTATAAAACCAATCCAGGTCGTTATGCCCTATCAAGTGGCCTAAGGCACAAGTTTATTGAGGATAACTGGAAGGATGCCTAGTTTTTATACTTATTTGATGGCCAAAAGAGGTCCCAAGGAGGACTGTGATTTAACAATTTTAGCCAATGAAGTTTTTAATGATTCAACTTTTCCCAGACATACATCAGATTTTAACGAAATAAGTGACTATCTCGAAAGAGAAGCTCCTTTTTCCTTTAATCTTGGTAAGTTTGATGAGATATTTGATAATTATCTAAACAAGTGAGACCTTATGAATGAAAAGACCCAGGGAAGATATTTGTCCTAGGGTCTTTTTTTTACTATAATGCTTACTGGAAAGAAAAGAATTAAAGGAGCACAAATGAAAACATATAATTGGGCAATTCTTGGTAGCGGGGCAATTGCTAACCGCTTTGCAGAAACCATGAAAGACAACAACAGAGATATTTACGGTATAGCTAATAGGACCTATGAAAATGCCTGTAAACTAGCAGAAGAATACGGGGTAGGTAAGGTTTACAGGCAGATTGATAATCTGTTTCTTGATGACCAGGTCGATGTAGTTTATATTGCAAGTCCACACAATACTCACATTACTTATATTAAAAAAGCCCTCGAGGCAGGCAAGCATGTTCTTTGTGAAAAGGCCATAACTTTAAATTCAGCAGAGCTAGAAGAGGCAGTTGAACTTGCAAAAAATAAGAAATTAATTTTAGCTGAGGCCATGACCATTTACCACATGCCCCTTTATAGGGAGTTGGGACAAAGAATTGCTAACGGTGATTTTGGAAAACTTGAGTTAATTCAAATGAACTTTGGTAGTTTCAAGGAATATGATCCCAACAACCGCTTTTACAGCAAAAGTCTTGCGGGCGGGGCCCTTCTTGATATCGGTGTTTATGCCCTATCATTTGTCCGCTGGTTTATGGAGACTAAATCAGCAGAGATTATGTCTCAGGTTAAGCTAGCTCCAACAGGAGTAGACGAAAAAGTGAGTATAATCCTCAAAAATGAGGAGGAGCAGATGGCAACAGTAAGTCTATCCCTTCACGCCAAACAGCCCAAACGTGGCCTTTTATCTTTTGAAGATGCCTATATTGAAATTTATGAATATCCAAGAGGTACCCAGGCAACAATAACCTACCTTGATGGAACTTGTGAAGAAATCGAGGTTGGTAGCTATGATACAGCTCTTTTCTACGAGGTCGAAGACATGGAGAGAAGCATTGAGCTAACTGAAAATATGATGTATCTTGACTATACAAGGGATGTAATGAACCTTATGACCAAATTAAGAACCGATTGGCAGCTTGTGTATCCAGAAGAAGTAGATGACAATAAATAATTTCATTGAATCACAAAAAAATAAAGTTTATTCTAAAATAGAATAAACTTTAAATATCCGTGTAATACTTTTAACATATTCCTGAAATCATCAAAACATATTTAAATGTTATATTATATGTGGAGATTATGATGGGAGGAAAATGTGCAGTTATGAACAAACTGACTTGTTATAAGGTAACAAAGACTAATGTTGAAATAGCCCTGCTGACCTGCATTATTTGGGGAATTGACCAGATAATTTTAAAAAGGCAAGAGTTTATCTACCTGTATACTGATGCGATGATAATCTTAACAACGATTACGTCAGTAAACATGCTTAAGGAAACAAAACTTGATATGTGGAAAATTTTTTCAGTTGTAGCCTGCTTGAATTTTTCTCTAACCAAGATAATGGATCTTTTAAATTTAGAGAAACTGACCTTTAGTATTTATAGTTATGTTGTTTTGGTCGTCCTTTTGCTAACGGTAGCCCTGTCTATGAAGTATCTTTATGAGAGGGAAAAGGCAATTTCTTAAACTAAGTTTTACAGTAATGAACTTATATTTTATAGTTAATTGAAAGATTTAAAAAACTTATTATTTATCAGTATTTTATTTGACAATTTAAATAACATTTAGTAGAATTAAATGGTGTGTTTACTCACACTTGCGTGGGAGGTGACATGTTCACCATTAAACCACATCACGATGAACGTGTGAGAATTATTTCTTGCCCGTCATATAAAATAGGAGGAAATTTATCGTGGCTAAAAAAGTAGAAAAACTTGTAAAATTACAAATTCCTGCCGGTAAAGCAACACCAGCTCCACCAGTTGGACCAGCACTAGGTCAAGCGGGAATCAACATCATGGGATTCACTAAAGAATTCAACGCTCGTACAGCTGACCAAGCTGGTATGATCATCCCAGTTGTAATCAGTGTTTATGAAGACAAATCATTCACATTCATTACTAAAACACCTCCAGCTGCTGTGCTTCTTAAGAAAGCTGCAGGAGTTGAAAAAGGTTCTGGAACTCCAAACACAGTTAAAGTTGCGACTGTAACTCGTGCACAAGTTCAAGAAATCGCTGAAACTAAAATGCCTGACCTTAACGCTGGTAGCCTAGAAGCTGCAATGCGTATGATCGAAGGTACAGCACGCTCAATGGGCTTCGTTGTAGAAGACTAAGAGAAAATTTCAAGAAATTACCTGTTGCAGGATAATTTTTGAAAAATTTTCCCACGAAGTTCGGGTGGGAGGATTAAAAACCCGTAAATACCACAGAGGAGAAAAAAATGGCTAAAAAAAGCAAACAAATGACTGCTGCTCTTGAAAAAATCGACAGCACAAAAGTTTACAGCGCTGAAGAAGCTGTAGCTCTTGCAAAAGAAACTAACTTTGCAAAATTTGACGCAACTGTTGAAGTTGCTTACAACCTTAACATCGACGTTAAGAAAGCTGACCAACAAATCCGTGGAGCTCTTGTGCTTCCAAACGGAACTGGTAAAACTCAAAAAGTTTTAGTTTTCGCTAAAGGTGAAAAAGCTAAAGAAGCTGAAGCTGCTGGAGCTGACTACGTTGGTGACGACGAATTAGTTGCTAAAATCAACGGTGGATGGTTCGACTTCGACGTAGTAGTTGCTACTCCTGATATGATGGCTGTTGTAGGTCGCCTTGGACGTGTCCTTGGACCTCGTAACCTTATGCCAAACCCTAAAACAGGAACAGTTACTATGGACGTAACTAAAGCAATCGAAGAAGTTAAAGCTGGTAAAGTAACTTACCGTGCTGACAAAGCTGGTAACGTTCACGTTCCAATCGGTAAAGTATCATTTGATGACGCTAAACTTGTTGAAAACTTCAAAGCTATCAACAACGTTATCGCTGCTGCTAAACCATCATCAGCTAAAGGAACTTACATCACTAACCTATCAGTTACAACAACTATGGGACCTGGTGTACACGTAGATCCTGCTTCACTATAATAAGTGAAAAGAAAAAGCTAGACTTAGGTCTGGCTTTTTTTCTTGTTTTTAAAGTTTGGATAGGCTAAGATTAGGTTGACATTAAGTTGATATATGATGAAGGGAATAAAAAGATGGATGGAAATACCCCTCTTGAAATTAGAAATCAGGAAAAAATTATTAGGGCGTCAGATGGACTAGATTTAAATTTAAAGATTGTAAGGCCAGTCAAAGAAGTAGACTTTAAAGGATCCCTACAAATAATACATGGGATGGGAGAACATGCCTTAAGATATATGAATTTGGCCAAGTACCTAGCAGTTCATGGTTACCTTGTTTTTATCAGTGATAATAGGGGACATGGACTATCCCTTAATGACAAAAATCCTACGGGTCACATAACAAGTCTTGATCAGATGATTGAAGATCAGCTGCAAATCAGTAGATTGATAAAGAAAAAATATCCCAATCTTCCTCTAACCATCTATGGTCATTCTTTTGGTTCTATGATTGCTAGAGCCTATTTAGATTATGATGATTCCATGCTTGCTGGACTTATTTTAACAGGAACTGTCAAATATAAGGCTGCCTCAAAAATTGGAAAAATAATACTTGGTGCAAGAATTAAAGCCTTGAAAAATCCAAAACCATCTAAGTTTTTAAATAATTTGGTCGGTCCTGGAGGAGGTTCTAATGACTGGATAACATCAGATCAGGCAGAGCTTGACTTGATTGCTGAGGATAACCTGTGGGTTAAAACATATAATGATTACGGTCTTTTGGCCATCCTTGAGGCAAACTATAGGATTAAATATATTAGCAAAAGAGCTGGTAAAAATCCAGTAAATAAAAAGCTTCCCATCCTAAGTATCAACGGAGAAGAAGATATTGTAACTGGAGGTCGTAAAGGTCTTTTGGCTTCTAAAAGATTTTTGGAGCTTAGGGGATATGAGAATGTGGAGTTCATAAGCATGCCCCAAATGAAGCATGAGGTTATTAATGAGCTGGAAAAGGAGCTAGTTTATCAGATGATTTTAACTTTTTTGGACAAAGAAAATAGGAGTTAAACTCCTATTTTTTATTCTTTAATGATTTCAATTTTGTAGCCGTCAGGATCACTGATAAAGTAGTAACTTGTATCCCCTTCTGGCAGCCCTTTAATGTCTGTAACCTTAAAACCAGCCTCTACATGTTTTTTATAAAGGTTATCAAAGTCACTACTTGAAATAGCAATATGACCATATCCATTTCCCAAGTCATATGGAAGTGAGTCATAGTTATAGGTAAGTTCAAGTTCGTAGTCGTCACCAGGAAGAGTCAGATAGACCAGGGTAAATTTATATTCCGGAAAATCAAGACGTCTTTTTTCAGTGAAGCCGAGAGAGTCCTCATAAAATTTTAGGGACTTATCTAGGTCTTGAACTCTGATACAGGTGTGAATCATTTTCATTATATATACTCCTTATTTTTGAAAGTGCGGATTTTCTTGTTTTTCCCTACCGATGGTGGTTTTAGGACCATGGCCCGGGTAGACTTCATAATTTTCATCCAGGGTGAAGAGTTCTCTTTCAATTCCAGCGAGAAGTTCCTCGTAGTTACCAGTATAAAGGTTAGTAACTCCGACTGTTCCCTTGAAAAGAGCATCTCCTGTCAGGACAAGATTCTCATCCTCGAAGATTAAACTAACACCCCCAATTGAATGGCCTGGTGTGGCTACAACCTTGAATTTAAAACCATCTATATCATAGTAGCCATTAATTTCATACTCGTAATCAGCTGGATCGACAACCACATCCTCCAGATTATTTTTAAAGCCAAACTGACGGGATAGATTGTATTCAGGAGTATAAAGCCAAGTAACCTCAGGAGTTGCCACATAGACTGGAACTCCAGGATATTTTTCCTTAACAGCAGGGATTCCAATGATGTGATCGTAGTGGGCATGGGTTAAAAGAATTCCCTTAAGAGGAAGATTAAGTTGGGCAAGTTTCTCTAGTATTTTGGGAGTATCGCTCCCCGGATCAACAAGAAGTAGACCCTGGTCATTGATCAGAAAATAGGTATTTTCACTCATGACCTCATTGATAATTTTTTCTATTTTCATGACTATATTCTAGCAGAAAAAATGGATTAGCCCAATAAATTAAATTAGTAATTTATGCTATAATTGGTAGAACAAATACAAATGTTACGGAGAAAGAAAGTGACCAAGTTTGCGATTGTGGATTTGGAGGCAACAGATGCCCACCTTTCACAGAATAAAATAATTCAAATTGGCCTTGTCATTTTAGAAGATGGTCAAATTAAAAAAAGTTACTCACAAAATATAAATCCCCATGAAAAATTAACCTCACATATCAGCAGTTTAACAGGGCTTACTGATGAAATTTTAAGCCAGGCTGTCGATTTTTCAGAGGTTGCTGAAGAAGTTTATGACCTTCTAGAAGGTTCGATTTTTGTTGCCCACAATGTAAAATTTGACTATAGCCTTATGAAAAAATCTTTCAGGGAACTAGGGATTGATTTTGAATTACCAAGTGTCGACACTGTCGAACTTTCCAGGGTCTTTTTCCCAGATTTTGAAAAGTATTCTCTTGAGTATTTGGGACAAAAATTAAATTTATCCCATGATAATCCTCATAATGCCCTAAGTGACGCCCTTGCCACTGCAAATCTACTTAAGCTTATCCAGGATAAGATTAAGGGTTTGCCAAAAGCTGTAGTTGCTGAGATTTTAAGGCATTCGGGTAATTTAATATATGAAAGTCAGCTGGTTATTAAGGATGCCTTTAATGAAATGACAGATAGTCCTTCTATAAAAGATAGTCATTTTATGGTTGAAGACCTTATAGCTACAAGGATTTTTCCCTTGACCAAGGAAAACTTGCAGCTGGAAGCTAGCTTTGATAAAAATATGGCAAAACTTGGCTTGAAAACAAGGAAAAACCAGGAAGAATTTTCTATAGTAGTTGAAAATAGATTAGCCCAAGATGAACCGTCCTTTATCCAAGCACAAACTGGAATGGGAAAAACTTACAGCTACCTGCTGCCCATCTTATCAAAAGGTGAAAAAATAATTGTTGCGACACCGACAAAGAACCTTCAAGAGCAGTTGGTAGCCGACTACCAGGAGGAGTTTAAAGACCGCCTTGGGGTAAATATTTCAAAACTACTAGGTCACAGAAATTATATAAAGCTTGAAAAATTCCGTAAGCTCTTGAAGGAGGTAAATTCAGGGGCCAACCATGAAATCTTCAAGATGAAGGTTTTGGTTTGGTTGTGCCAAACTGAAACCGGAGAGCTTGACGAATTAAGCCAGGTTATGACCAGCGAAGACTACTTAAGGGAAATAGCCCATGATGGAAATCTAGATCAAAAGTCAATTTTCTATCAGCAGGACTTTTTAAGAAGGGCCTATGAAAAAATCGAATTTTCATCTGTCCTAGTAATTAATCAGTCGCTTATGATTGAAAAACTAAAGACCAACCAAGGATTTTTTAAGGGGCGCGTTTTAGTGGTTGATGAGGCCCAGGAACTTTTTAAAAATCTAGAAAATTCTCAAAGGGCCAGTTTTGATTGGACAAGTGTAGGTGAGGAGTTAAAACTTCATAAGAATAAGTTGAACGGAGATCCTAATCTACTTAGGCGAGTTACTTCCAGCCTGAATTTTCATATCAATCACCTGCCTCAATCAAGGGAGAAAATTTTAGTTGATGCCCAGGAATTTGGCCTAAAAGACCTACTTGAATTTTTAGGTCAAACAGATGATTCCTATATTTGGAAGCAGGGAGACTACCTCTACAAGAGTCCCAAAGATTTTCTTGATTTCAAAGGGCTTCTACCGGACAAGCTAAAGGTTTACCTAATAGGCGCAACCCTAAGTGTTAGTGAAAAGAATCATAGGCTACCTGAACTTTTAGGTTTTACAGATTACACCTATGATGAGTTGGCAGCGCAAAGGGCTAAGAATCAGGAAGTGTATATGGTAACTGACGGTCCTAATATTGGTAACCTTTCTAATGCTAATCTGGCAGCTTATACCTTTGAAAATATTTCACAGCTGGTGCGTCTTGATCAGCCCATCCTTGTCCTTCTGACCTCAAAGGATTTACTAAATTCTCTTTCAGACCTCCTAGCCCAGGAAGATTATTCCTTCTTGGCTCAGGGTCTTCATGGAAGTCCCATGCAGATAAAAAAACGTTTTGACGAAGGTCGTGCTCAGATTTTACTAGGGCTTGCAAGCTTTTGGGAGGGGATTGATTTTTCTGAGCAGGATAAAATCATCCTCTTGATCCCAAGACTTCCCTTTTCAACTCCAGAAGATATTCTCATGAAAAAATATGCCGAGAAATTTGCTAATCCCTTTTATGATTTTAACTTGCCTTTGACTACTTTAAGACTAAGACAGGCTCTTGGCCGGGTTAATAGAAGGGCTGACCAAAAATCAGCTGTTGTTATTTTGGACAGGCGGCTTGCTGGGAAAAATTATGGTAAAAAGATGTGTGCTAATTTAAGTGAACTTGCACCCATTAATTTTGAGGAAATTGCGGGATTAGAGGGTAAAATCAAAAAAAATCTGTTATAATTTGATTAGAAAGTTTTGAAAATAATAGATTAATTTCAGGTAAATTTTATGAAAAAAAGTAATGAGTCTCTGGGTATTCAATTAACAATTGGTATCCTATCTCTTATAGCTGTCTCAATGCTAGCTGTAATCATTTTTACTAAGACATCCATGAGCCCCTATGACCAGGCCAGAAAGGAAGCAATTTCTCTTGCCAAGGCAAATTCATCAATGAAGGAAGCTACGGTTTTTGATATTGTGAATACTGATCAGACTGTTTATTCAGTCCGAGGAAAGACAGCTTCTAATGAGGATGTGGCTGTTCTAATAGCAGGTGGTGAGAAGAAGGATTCTCCCCTTGATATTCGGACAATCAATCTTTCTGAAGGCTTTAATCTGGATAATCTTCCTGATGCTTCCAATGCTAAATATATTAGACTAGGTTTATACAAGAATAAGGAAGTTTGGGAACTTATGGATTCACTTAATAACTATAAGGTGTATGATTTTAAAACAGGAGAAGAAGTATGATTTTGTCAAATTTTGTAAATGAGATCGAAGAGAGCGTGACCCTGGCTTCTGCTGCAAAGGCTAAGAAGTTAAAAGATGAGGGTCGGGATATCTTGACTCTAACGGTAGGTCAACCAGACTTTACCACCCCTGAAAATATTGACAAAAAGGCTAAGGAAGCTATTGATAATGGATCAGCAAGTTTTTATACCCCAGCTGGTGGTACCTTGGAGCTTAAATCAGCCATTGCTTCATATTTCAAAAAGTACTATGGTTACGAGCCACAAAATAACCATATAGTAGCTACCTCAGGAGCAAAATTTGCTATCTATGCCTTCTTTATGAGTGTTTTAAATCCTGGTGATCAAGTGATAATTCCTACTCCTTACTGGGTGAGCTATGCTGACCAAGTTAAGATGGCAGGAGGAGTTCCAATTTTTGTTGAGGGGCGTCAGGAAAATGATTTTAAAATCACTTTGGAGCAAGTAGCTGCTGCAAAAACTGATAGGACAAAGGTTCTTCTTTTAAATTCACCTTCCAATCCAACAGGAATGATTTACTCTAGGGATGAATTAGAGGCCCTTGGAAACTGGGCTATTGAGAATGATGTTCTTATTTTATCTGACGATATTTACCACCGTCTTGTTTACAATGGTAATGAAACAACTATGATTTCTAGTATTTCAGACCGTATTCGTGAGCAAACCGTTGTGATTAATGGAGTAAGTAAGACTTATTCAATGACCGGTTGGCGCCTAGGATTTGCCGTTGGAAATTCAGAGATAATCTCTGCCATGGCAAAAATTGCCAGTCAGACAACCTCTAACCCAGCAGCAATTTCTCAATATGCAGCTATTGAAGCCCTCACTGGTAGCCAAGATGCCGTTGAGGAAATGCGCCTAGAATTTGAAAAACGCCTTAATAGGGTTTACCCACTTTTAGCAGAAGTACCAGGCTTTAAGCTTGTAAAACCTAATGGTGCCTTCTATCTTTTCCCAAATGTTAGAGAAGCCATGGATTTAACTGGTTTTGAGGACGTTACGGAATTTACTGACGCTATCCTCAAGGAAGAAGGTGTTGCTCTGGTAACTGGAGCAGGATTTGGAGCACCGGATAACCTAAGGTTGAGCTATGCAACAGATATGGAGACCCTTCTTGGTGCTGTTGAAAGAATTAAAAGATTTATAAAAAATAATACTAAATAAGAAAGGTAGAAAATGAAAGACTTAATTTCTATTATTGATGTACCCAAGCATGTTGGGGAGACTGTAAGAATTGCTGCTTGGGTGGCAAACAAATCAGGTAAGGGGAAAATCGCCTTCCTACAACTTCGTGACGGATCAGCCCGTTTCCAAGCTGTTGCCTTCAAACCTAATTTCCTAGAAAAATACGGCGAAGAGCTTGGACTTGAAAAATTTGATACAATCAAACGTCTGACTCAAGAAACTTCAGTTATCGTAACTGGTGTGGTTAAAGAAGACGAGCGTTCTAAGTTTGGTTACGAGCTTGATCTTACTGATATTGAAGTTGTTGGTGAGTCAACTGACTACCCAATCACTCCAAAAGAGCACGGGACTGACTTTTTGATGGATAACCGTCACCTATGGCTTCGTTCATCTAAACAACATGCTATCATGCAGGTTCGTAATGCCTTAACTTATGGAACTTACGACTTCTTCCAAAAGAATGGTTTCATTAAATTTGATTCACCAATCCTTTCAGGAAATGCGGCTGAAAACACAACTGACCTATTTGAAACTGATTACTTCGGTCAACCTGCCTATCTTTCTCAATCAGGACAACTTTATCTTGAGGCTGGAGCTATGGCCTTTGGTCGTGTCTTTGACTTCGGACCAGTTTTCCGTGCCGAAAAATCTAAGACCCGCCGTCACTTAACTGAGTTCTGGATGATGGACGCTGAGTATACTAACATGACTCACGACCAGTCTTTAGATTTACAGGAAGCTTATATCAAACATCTAATCCAGTATGTTCTTGATACAGCAGACTACGCCCTTCAAACACTTGAACGTGATACTGACCTGCTTAAAAAATACGTGGCTGAGCCTTTCAAACGTATTTCTTACGATGAAGCCATTGACCTTCTTCAAGCCAACGAAGGAAAAGAAGGAGCTGACTACGAGCACCTTAACCACGGAGATGACTTTGGGTCACCTCATGAAACTTGGATTTCTAACTACTACGGTCTTCCAACTTTCATCATGAACTACCCAACAAGCTTCAAGGCCTTCTACATGAAAGAAGTGCCAGGAAACCCTGACCGCGTACTTTGTGCCGACCTTCTTGCGCCAGAAGGATACGGGGAAATTGTCGGAGGATCTGAACGTGAAACAGACTACGACAAACTAACTCAAAAAATCATCGACTTCGGTCTTGATCCAAAAGACTACGACTGGTATCTAGATCTTCGTAAATTCGGTTCAGTGCCACACGCTGGATTCGGACTTGGTCTAGAACGTATGGTAACCTTCGTTGCGGGAACTGCCCACATCCGCGAAGCCATTCCATTCCCACGTATGCTTCACCGTATCAAACCATAAAAAAGAATAAATTAAAGGAACTCCCACTTGAAAAAGTGGGTTTTTTTGTAGGTAAAAGGCTTGTTAAATATTTTAGTCGACTTGTCACAAAAGTTCATTTTCATATCACAAGTGAAAATGCTATGAAAATTTCATGAAATATGTTAGCGTTTAGATGTTATATTAATTTATCCTTTTAATTTTAATATAACATATCGGAGTTTCGTAACCATTGTTAAAAGTTAGGAGCGTGTTATTATGGTAAACGAAGAGAAAGATTTTAGAAAGCTAAAGCATGTAGTATGGAAAACAGCTGCAGCTGGCTTATTGGCCGCATCTTTTACACTAGCAACAGAGGTTAGTGCAAATGAATATGATGGTATTTGGCAGGCAAGGACGGTTGATCAAATTCAAAATGATTTGCATAGAGAACTTGCTAACGGAGGTACTGTTTATCTGATTGTTTGGGGAGATACCTTAGGAAATATTTCTCAAGCCACCAATATTACAGTTGAAAAGTTAGCCTCGATTAACAATATTAAAAATGTAAATCTGATTTATGCCGGTAATACCCTTGTATTTTGCGGGGATTCTGTCCAAGTTTATGGTCAAAACCAAGAAAAACTTGCTGATGTACCCATTGATAAGACAGATAAGATTAATCCCCAAGCACCAGTTGGAGCTAGTCCGAAGGCTGAAAATAAGGGTACAACAAATTCGGCAGATTCAAAAAATTCGACAGAATTATCGACTTCAACAAGTTCAAACTTAAATTCAAAAGATGCTAACAAATCAGAAGTTCCTACTAGTTCAAGTTCTGATGTATCTTCAGGGAAAAATGATACTTCAACAAGTTCAAGCTCTGAGGATCCTACAGATACCTTTAGTAACAATCCAAAACCTGCAGCCGACGGTTCAGATCCAGAGGGTCGTTACACAGTTTGGTATCAGGGTTACGGAAATAGTTCATATGATTTAGGTGCAAGGTCCCACCGTTTTACAAGTGCAAATGCTGCCTTAAATTGGATTAGAAACTATCATCTTGAAATTAAAAATGATCATTCAATTGATGGGGCTTACGGAACAATTGATTTAGGATCAGGAGTTGATTCTTCAGTACCTACAAGTTCTAGTGATTCAACTAGTAAGGATTCTTCAAATACTGGCTCTTCAACAAGTCCGTCAAGTGAAGATAACACCTCTACATCGACCCAGCCAGAAACTCCTAAAGCTTCTACAGCTGATAGATGGACTGTTTGGTGGTGGATTAGATGGGATGGAAGTAATGGAGATAAGGTCGGAAATGCCATAGTTCCAGGTAGTCATGTATTTGCAAGCTTTGAAGAAGCTCAAGCCTGGCTAAATGCTAATGGAAATCTTGCAGGAACTCCAGGTATAGGAGCTACTGCCAAATGGCCATCAGAAGCTACTGGTGAAAGTAGTCAAACACTTTATGCTCCCTTCTGGGTTGGTGACGTTAATCATTCACAAGATATGTTCCCGGGAAATGCTAGTGCCCGTTATTTCAACAGCCGTCAAGAGGCTCAAGACTATATAAATAATACCCTTTGGCCTTCGCTAAAAAGTCAGCAAGGTCAGGCAGGGATACTAACCTGGCAAGGTGGTGTAATCTATTAAAGTCAATTTGACATTATTTATTATTTTGTTAACATTGACTTTGTTTTCAAAAAAGACAAGTCTCAGATAAGATTTTTTGGATAACGATTAGTTGAAAGGACGAAAAATAATGGAGCAAAGCCAAAGTAAAGAAGGTAAAGAAAATAAAATAAGTTTAAAATTAGTATTTGCAGGACTTGCCGTCCTAGTTGCCCTCTTTTTCCTAACCAATAATTTTTTAGAAAAAATATCTTCTGGAAATCAGGAAGTTAAGAGTGGTCAGGTAGGTGAAATAGTAGCTGCAGGAAGTCCTGAGGGAGTCACTGACTACACTGGAAATCCAGCACAATCAGATACTGAAAGTAATTAGGAGCAGGTAATTTTTTTAAAAATTTACTTGCCAGTAAAAAATTAAAGGAGTTTCCACTTGAAAAAGTGGGGCTTTTTTTCTAGAATGAACCAACAGAAAAGGGAGGGAATAAATGAAAATTATAGAAACAGACCAAGCTCCAAAGGCAATCGGGCCTTATGTCCAAGGAAGAATTGCAGGCGATTTATTATTTGCCTCAGGTCAAATTCCACTTGACCCGCAAAGTGGCCAGATAGTTGGTGCTACTATTGAAGAGCAGACTGAACAAGTTCTAAAAAATATTGCAGGTCTTTTAAAGGCTGCCTCAAGTGACTTTAGTCAAGTAGTCAAAACAACCTGTTTTTTAAAGAATATGGACGATTTCCTTGCCTTTAACGAGGTATATGCTAAAGCCTTTAAGGATTCTTTACCTGCCCGTAGTGCAGTGGAGGTAGCAAGGTTACCTAAGGACGTTTTAGTTGAGAT
Organism: Streptococcaceae bacterium ESL0687; assembly: GCA_029392475.1. NCBI lineage: Bacteria > Bacillati > Bacillota > Bacilli > Lactobacillales > Streptococcaceae > Streptococcaceae bacterium ESL0687. The sequence goes on along the minus strand of CP113940.1, from coordinate 1,143,261 downwards.
TGAAGTCATTGCCTATTTGGGTTAATTTTTAAATTGATATAGCTATATTTTTGTAAAGGCTTTAAATAAGAGGTATAATAAAGCCATAAAAAGAAAAGAGGTACTCATTATGATTAGTTTTAACATTCGTGGTGAAAACAGTGAAGTAACGACAGCTCTTCGTGAATATGTAGAAAATAAAATCGGTAAGATTGAAAAATATTTTAAAGACAGTGAAGATTTTACAGCTCACGTTAACCTAAAGGTATACCCTAATAAAAATGCCAAGGTTGAGGTTACTATTCCTATGAAACATCTGACTTTAAGAGCAGAAGATACCTCTCAGGACATGTACGGCTCAATTGATTTGGTTGTAGATAAACTAGAGCGCCAAATTAGAAAGTATAAAACAAAAACTAACCGTAGAAAAAATGTTAAGGGTCTAAAAGATTTACCACTCGAAGACTTTTCAGATTTTACTGTGACTGAAGATGATGAAGTTCCAACAAAAATCGTTAGAACAAAAGAAGTTGGACTTAAGCCAATGGACGCAGAAGAAGCAGTTTTACAGATGGAAATGTTGGGTCATGACTTCTACCTCTTTACAGACGCAGATACAAATTCAGCAAGTATCGTTTACCGTCGTGAGAGTGGGGATTACGGTTTAATTGAGTCTAAATAAGTGGCCGTTTTGTATACGTTTTCATTCCAGATTATAAGTATTAGTTCTTGAAAATAATCAATAATTGCGTTATGATTATACTATTCACAAACAGTGCTTCGGCACTTTAAAAATAAAGGAGAATTCTCAAATGTCATTAATTACTGATGTTTACGCTCGCGAAGTCTTAGACTCACGCGGTAACCCAACTCTTGAAGTTGAAATTTACACTGAATCAGGTGCTTTCGGTCGTGGTATGGTTCCTTCAGGAGCTTCTACTGGTGAACACGAAGCAGTTGAACTTCGTGATGGAGACAAGTCTCGCTACAACGGTCTTGGAACTCAAAAAGCTGTTGACAACGTAAACAATGTTATTGCTGATGCTATCATCGGAATGGACGTTCGTGACCAACTTGGAATCGACCGTGCTATGATCGCTCTTGATGGTACTCCAAACAAAGGTAAATTAGGAGCTAACGCTATTCTTGGTGTTTCTATCGCTGCTGCTCGTGCTGCTGCTGACTTCCTAGAAGTTCCTCTTTACAACTACCTTGGCGGATTCAACGCTAAAGTTCTTCCAACTCCAATGATGAACATCATCAACGGTGGATCTCACTCTGATGCTCCAATCGCATTCCAAGAGTTCATGATCATCCCTGTTGGAGCTCCAACTTTCAAAGAAGCTCTTCGTTACGGTGCTGAAATCTTCCACGCTCTTAAGAAAATCCTTAAAGACCGTGGTCTTGAAACAGCTGTAGGTGATGAAGGTGGATTCGCACCTAAATTTACTGGTACTGAAGACGGTGTTGAAACTATCCTTAAAGCTATCGAAGCTGCTGGATATGTTCCAGGTAAAGACGTATTCATCGGATTTGACTGTGCATCATCAGAATTCTACGAAAACGGAATCTACGATTACTCTAAATTCGAAGGTGAAGGTGGAGCTAAACGTACAGCTGCTGAGCAAGTTGACTACCTTGAAGAACTTGTTAACAAATACCCAATCATCACTATCGAAGATGGTATGGATGAAAACGACTGGGACGGTTGGAAAGCTCTTACTGAACGTCTAGGTGAACGCGTACAGCTTGTTGGTGACGACTTCTTCGTTACAAACACTGACTACCTAGCTCGTGGTATCAAAGAAGGTGCTGCTAACTCAATCCTTATCAAAGTTAACCAAATCGGTACTCTTACTGAAACTTTCGAAGCTATCGAAATGGCTAAAGAAGCTGGTTACACTGCAGTTGTATCTCACCGTTCAGGTGAAACAGAAGATTCAACAATCTCTGATATCGCTGTTGCAACTAACGCTGGACAAATCAAAACTGGTTCACTTAGCCGTACTGACCGTATTGCTAAATACAACCAACTTCTTCGTATCGAAGATCAACTTGGTGAAGCAGCAGTTTACGAAGGACTTAACAGCTTCTACAACCTTAAAAACAAATAATTTTTAAGACCATGTCTTGGTTTAAGTTTATTCTTAAACTAAAGATATAAAAAAGCCTCTCCATTAGGAGGGGCTTTTTTTGTTTTGCTTTCAGTCATGAATTTGTTCAAATCTGAGGCAAATTGGTTTGCCGTCCACCGGGTCTTGTCCCAGATGAACTTTGACATTGAAAAGTTCTTTTAAAATTTCTTCGGTCATCAGCTGCTGGGGACTGCCTTCATACATAATTTGCCCATCCTTCATACCAATCATGTGGTCTGCATATCTAGCTGCAAGATTTAAATCATGGAGAACCATGATGACTGTTAAATCATTTTTTTCCTTTAAATCATGGATTAAATTTAAAAGTTCAATTTGATGTCCCATATCAAGGTAGGTGGTCGGTTCATCAAGAAGGATAAGGGGTGTTTTTTGGGCTAAGGCCATAGCAATCCACACCCTCTGTTTTTGGCCGCCTGAAAGAAAATTAATATTTTCATGGGCAAGTTCAGTAAGGCCAGTATCAGCTAAGACCTCATCAATTATCCTTTCATCCTCAGGACTACTTTTTTGGAAAATGCCCTGGTGGGGATAGCGTCCGACAGAAACAAGCTCCCTGACCGTAACATCTTCAGGACAATTACTCTCTTGAGATAAGAAAGCCAGTTCCCTGGCAATCTCCTTGCTGGTCATAGCTGCTAAATTTTGCTTATTTAAGTAGATGTGTCCTTTTTTATGGTCGATAATTCGGCCAAGTCCCTTTAACAGAGTTGATTTTCCGCAGCCATTTGGTCCAACAATCACGGTGATTTTATTTTTTAAAAAATTTACATCAAGGGAATTAATAATTTTTTTCTTTTGATAGCTTAGGTCAAGATTCTGAGCCTTTAAAATTTCATCTTTCAAGTTATTAACCTCTTTAATGTTCATTTTTTAGGGGGCTATTTGAAAACCATCTGAGGCAGCGACTCATGACTGTAAAAACAACTGACATGTGGTTTTCATCAGGAGCAAGATAGTAGTCGCATGATTCAAGATCTTTTGAGTCTTTAAAAAAGTAATATGCCCTTTGAGATAGGGGAACCATCTCGCCCTCAAGGCCACCAATAGTAATGATAAGCCTTGGTTTTTTATGGATAGAATTATCAGCCTGCTGCTTATTACTGGCTAAGCGGTCATAATAAGATTCCTTATCCCACCAAAGAGAGGGACTGAGTGCTAGAAAGTTATTGATAAAGCTTAAATCAGGCCTTAAAAGTGCTTCAAGGACACAGAGACCTCCTAAGGAGTGACCAAAGAGTCCGATTTTTTCCTGGTCCAGAGGTAAGCTTTGAGCTAGGTCTTGGTGGATTTCCTTGAGTCTTTCAAAAAAGCTATCTATCTGTCCCCCTTGGGGCATATCAAATCTTTTGTCATTTGGATCTTTGGGATGAATCCTAGCTGGAGTGAAATCCTTAAATCTTTCCTCCCGGTTGAAGGGGGTGCGAGCATGATAGGATATGCCAACGATAATCATAGGAAGGACCTCCGTTTTAGGGGAATTTCTTGCCTGTAGTTTTACAGCCTGGGCCAGGCTAGATGCGAAGGCATCACCATCTAAAACGTAAAGTAGGGGTAAGGCTTCATCTGGATTAAGATTTTCCGGCTGGTAGATATCAAGATAGTACTTACCTACTTTTTTGTAGCTTACTTTCAAATTTTTCTCCTTTATTTTTGTTTGTTTTTTTGGAGGAACATTACTAAAAGGTTGGGTATTCCAAGAAGGCCCATCATGGCATTTAAAGGTAGTTCATTGGGGATAAAGGCAGTCTTTGCGAAGGTATCGCACAGGATAACTAGACTTCCACCATTAATGATGATTCCTGGCAGTAAGAACTTTGAATCATTTTTAAAAAGTTTACTCGTCAAATGGGGCACCAGAAGTCCTACAAAGGCAATATTTCCTGCAATAAGGACACTTGAACAGACCAGGCATGCTGCTAGGAGGATGAAGAACATTCTCCAGTAGCCAGTGGGAAAGCCAATATTTTTAAGCTGTAAATCAGAGTATTTAAGAAGCTTTAGCTGATTTTGAAAAAGCAAAATTACTGGTAGGATGATTAGAATAAAAGGTGCTACCTGTTTAATCAAGATCCAATTTCCCTGGCTGATTGAGCCTTCCAGCAGATTATTTATCCGGGAGTAGTCCTCACTATTAATTTTTAGGGAAAAGTAGGCAGTAAGGGCAGAAAAGCCAGTATTTAGGGCAATTCCATTAAGGATAAATCTAGGCATATTGACCCCACCAAAGCTTGATGAAAGAAGGAGGTTGGCCAAAAGGGCTAGGAGGGCTCCCGCCAGTCCAAATAATACTAAGGACAGGGACTGGATTTGACTGATATTTGTTAAATAACTTCCGATTAAAAAGTAGTAGAGGACACTTCCAAAAGATGCCCCGGCGCTAACTCCTAAAAGTCCAGAATCAGCCACTGGATTTCTTGTAATGGTCTGGAGGATATATCCTGCAAGGGCAAGACTTGCTCCTGCAAGAGCTCCTAAGATAAGTCGTGGAAGTCTAAATTCCCAAAGAATCAAGGCCGCCTGGCTATCTCTTGTGGGATCAATTAGAAGATCTAGTAATTTCTTCCCACTAATAAAGTAGGTTCCTGAAAGAAGGGAGTAAAAAATAGCTAGGAAGAAAATGAGGAGGATGATAAAAGTGGAGAGATGTTTTTTCATTGGTAGCTAGTCCTCCTGCGAATTAGATATAAAAAGACAGGGACCCCAGCCAAGGCTAGGACTAAGCCAATGGGAGTTTCAAAGGGGTAGTTAATGTAGCGGGATAGGTAGTCGCAGGCCATAAGAAATATCCCTCCTGTGGCGGGAATAAAGAGCACGGCCTGACTGTATTTTTGCCCGGTGACAAGTTTGACCATGTGGGGGATGATGAGTCCTACAAAGGCAATCCGCCCAACAATGGCTATACTTACACCTGTCAAAAGGACTACTAGAAGGGAGAAGAAGTTGTCCCAAAGTTTTCGGTTCATCCCAAGGCTTCTTGCCTTGTCTGGTCCAAAGGCATAGAGATCTATTTGCCTTCTGAAGAGGATGACTAGGATAAGGGCTAGTAAGAGGACCGGTAAAAAGTATATAACATCGAAAAATGATACCCTATAGAGCCTGCTGGTATACCAGGAGCTGACTGACTGGGCGATATGAAAGTAGGAGACAAGAAAGCTTGTTAGGCTACTTAAAAGCATGCTGGTAGCAATCCCAATCAGGGGTAGATTAAGTCTTGATTTTCCTGAGAATAAAACCTTGTAGAGGTAGGATATGAGCAGGTAGCTTAAAAGAGATCCTAGAATGGAAAAAATGATGCGCGTTAGGGTTGGCTGCTGGGGAAAGAGAATCATACCCATAACGATAGCTAGGGCTGATCCGTCACTTACACCCATTAAACTTGGATCAGCCAGATCATTTTGATACTGGACCTGCATGATGAAACCAGCCAGGGCAAGACTTGCTCCGACTAGAAAGCCAACAAGAATTCTTGCAATCCTCCCAAGAAGGATTAGATGATTTTGGTTTTGAGGATTATAGTCAAAAATCATACCCCTTAAAGTTTCCAGGGTATGATTCATTTCAAAGCTTAGGGAAAGGAGTGAGAAGATTAAAAATAAACCAAGTATTAGAAAGCTTCCCGCCACGTATTTAGCCTTCATTTAAGCCTTCCTAACCGATGTTATTTTCGTTAAGGGCCTTAAGCATAACTTCCTTACTTAGGTAAGTTCCCCCTTGGTAGCCGCCGTCAACGATATTGTAAAATACTTGTTTGTTTGAAACAGCAGGAACACTCTTCCAGATGGCATCTTCTTTCAGGTCATCTAAAGCATTAGGGAAGCTTTTATTTTCTGAGGGCATGAATTGAACCAGGATGATATCTGCATCAACCTTTGCCAGCTGCTCCTTAGAGATTGTTGTTTGCCCCTTAATGGCTGAAACCTCACTTGGAATTTGGAAGCCAAGATCCTTGTAAAGCATTGGATTATAGTAGAAATCAGGCCCGTAAATACATAATTCTCCCTCACGGATGCGGACAATTAAGATTTTTTTACTTGTTAAATCACTCTTGTCCTTTTTAAAGCTTTCAAGGTCATTTTGGTAGTCTGCAATTAACTTTTTAGCCTGATCTTCTTTGCCAGAGGCTGTTCCCATTAGGGTTAGGTTGTTGGCCCAGTCGTCAGATTTATGGGAAACATTAATTGTTGGTGCAATCTTAGTTAGGTTGTTTGTAACGTCCTTATCAAACTTGGTAGACCCTAAAATCAAATCTGGTTGAAGGGCAGCCACAGCTTCGACATTTGGCCCAAATTTATCACCAACATTGACCATCTTGTCGCCTAATTTTCCTTTTAGGTAGTCAGGCATCTCACCTCCGATTGTAACCCCACCAATGGGTTCAACAGAAAGGGCAGCCGCATCTTCCATGGACTCAAAGCTTGCTGTTACAATTTTTGAGGTAGGAAACTTAAGGGTATAGTCCTGTCCTAGGTAGGTGATTGTGCCTTCCTTGGCCTGAACTTCACTTTGTTGGGTAGAAGTACTTTCTTCACTAGAGGAAGTAGTTTTGTTTTGACTACATCCAACAAGAAGGATGCTAAGACTTAGGGCACTAAGGGTAAATAATTTTTTCATGGAATCTCCTAAAATATAGTTTTATATGTAAATTTTTCGTTAAAAGCTTAACTTAACTACCTAAGTATATCTATTTGCTCATAAAATGTAAATAGTTTTTTACATTTTATGAAAGATTTAAAAATAAATCATCTTTTGATAAAAAAAAGTTTATTGAATATTAATGTAATAAAAATGTAAATTCAAAGTATCTAGTAATTATATGTTGTCTGTGATATTATTAAGAAAGTGCTTGAATATGCAATGTATATTTTCATTTTTATGTACAAACTGATGTTTTATTTAATAATTAAATCACTAACTTTGTTAAAGAATACCGGAATTATTATATAAAAATGTGAATTAATTTCACTTATAAATTAAATGTCAAAAATCCATTTTTATGAAGATATAGGGCAGGCAAGCAGACGAATAAAAGTAAAGGAGAATACAATGAAAGGTTCAACTTTTATGAAGTGGGCAATGCTTCTAATATGCCTATTTACAAATGTGTTGACAGATGGTGCAGTCCTGGCAGAAAGTACGTCAACAGAAGCTTCAACGCAAGATCTAACAAGTCTTGTCAGCTCTAACAATCTAACAAGCGACACTTTAAGTTCATCAAATTTGGGCCAGGTCAGCTCATCTAGTAGCAGCAGTGAATCAACCAGCAGCACATCGAGCTCGTCTACAACAAGCTCTGAGAGCACTGTTAGTACAAGTAGCTCAGAAGACTCAAACTCAAGTTCAGATTCTGGGGAAGAGGTCTCAGAAGACGATTCAGACATCTCAACTAGGGCGAGTACGCAGGCAGATGCTCAAGCAAGTGTGGTTGATATATATACGTTTGATAGTCTAAAAACTACCTTGGAAGGGCGTAATCCTCCGACAAACGTAAGATTGATGTTTGATTTAAATTTTAAAACAGGCCAAAAAATATATATCGTAGCCAATAAAACTAAGACAGTTGAAATTGATGGAAATGGACATACTATTACCTATGACATGGGTCCGCTTAAAAACAATACTGATAAGGACAATGAAAAGTTAGATAATCAGGATAAAGCGGCAGCTGGTGAAACTGGTTTTGGATTTGGTGCAGATGGACTTAAAATTACTTTTAAGAATGTAACCTTTGGTAATAAGGATGCTTATTATTCTGCTAGTGGCGATACTAAGGCTAATAATTTTTATGGAATCATTAATCCTGGAAGGACAGTAGGAAGTAATGGTACTTCTTTGACTGTTGAGAATGTTAAATATTATTCTAAAAAAGGTGCTCAACCTTTTCATGTGTACGGGGGGGATACTAAATTAATCTTTTCTGGAACTAATGAGTTTTATATGAAGGGTAGTGATAGGCAGACTCAAGAATTTATTGAGGGTGGGAATATTGTCTTTGACGATAATAGTGTTACTAAAATTGTTGATGAAAAGACGGGAACCTATCAAACGGGTTTGATATGGGCTCTCTTTGATCCATTAAATTTAGTTGTGGGTAAAAATGCTACAGTAGATATAACTACTACGCATGATATTTTTAATGTTTACCCACCAGCGGTGGAAGACCCATCTGATGATGAAGCTGATTATACAGTGCCTACTATCAGTATAAAGGAGGGAGGCTCACTTAAAATTACTCAGAGTAAAGCTGCTTATAAAGGTGCGGGTAAAATTATGAATTCATATCCTCATACGAAAGGTTATCCGGATGGAGGTCTGTATGATTTAAATATTTCGTTAAATAAATCGGCAAATATTGAAATTAATACTCTGATACCTTCATCTTTTCCTACGGGAGAATACGCAGGGGAACATGGTCTTACTGTTACTCAAGCAAAAGATTCAAAAGCTACTTTCTCGACAGCTAGCGGAACATTCTTAGACAGTAAATCACCATCGATTTTCACGATTACTGATGCAGCACTACTTTCATTTGAATCCTTGGATAAAAATGTAAATGGGAAGACAGGCCCTCTTGGAGGAAGTACATCAAAAATAAACTTTAACCAGGGTACTTATGATTATGACGCTCTGACTAATGCTTCTAAGACTGATCGCAATTTAAAATACCTTTTGACCCAGCAGAATGGATCTAATACCTGGACTATTAATTCAAGTGGTTTTTCAAGAAAACCATCTTTTACTAGCAATGAAGCTTCAACACTTAATGCAAGTTCTAGGCTTGTAATTGTTAAAGGTATGATAACAGCCCTATCTTGGGATCAAGATAAATCAACTTCTAGCAAAATTGAAACCATAAATTCTAGCTCTACAGGAGCTGGGTATGATGGTAAATTTTATTGGACAGATATATATCCTGAAAATGATATAAAATTTGAGCTTTCAATGGGAGGTACTTCTGTGAGTATTCCAAAAGTATTAAACGCGACAGGAACTCAAGATACCTATGAGTTAGGTTTTACTATCCCAAAAGAGTATTTGCCAACTAAGAGCAGCGAGCCTAAAAATTATACTATTAAGGCCTATAAAAATAGGGGTAAGGGATATGTTGAACAAAGTTCCATTAACCTGACTATCAACTTAAAAGAAGATAATACCCTTGAACTCGTGACAGTACCTGAGTCCTTTAACTGGACCAACCGTCTTACATCCCAATCTAAAGGTATCCTTTCAAGAGATGCTGACAACAGTATGTCATTTAAGGTAATAGCAAGTGATAGTATTAAATGGAAACTTACTGGATACTCTCAATTGAAGTCCGGTGGTACAAAACGTCCTTACTCCTTCGTTTGGAAAGATAATGACAACAGTGATAAACTTCTTGACTTTGCTGGTGGTGTTGATGTTTTGACTAATGAAAATGCTAATAAAAATGGAAATGTTTATGAGAAAACTTGGGCAAACAACCAAGGGGTTCTTCTTAAAAGTGATAATTATTTAAATATCGGTGATTACACTGATTATATAATCGAATGGAATTTGACTAGAGTACCAACATTTTAATTAACTGAAAAAGAGAGCTGAGCTCTCTTTTTTTGAAATTATTTGTGAAATTTATTAAAAAAGGATTTAAATATTAGGAGGATTTAAGGTCGAGGTGATATAATGACAATACAAAATAATTTATTTTTTATAAAATCAATTACAACATAAGAATAGAGATTCTTGTGAAAAGAAAATTTATTGAGAGGTTTGCTTTGAGAGCTTGTGGTTGATAGAAGGGAGTTTTATTGTGAAAAAGGTTAATTTTGTAGGAAAAATCTGGCTAATTTTTTATGTCTTCACCCTCTTTCTAACAGTTGTTGGCGCCCAGGCTGAATCATCATCAACTAGCACCCAAACAACTAGCGAATCAACTACCACAAGTTCAAGTAGTCAATCAATTAGCCAGTCATCAGCAGATTCCACTAGTTCAAGCCAGTCAGAAGATCAGTCGACAAGTGGGACTGAAACGGATTCTTCAGAAATCGAAGAATCTAGTGATGAATCTGAAAATCCATCGGAGGAAAATCAAAATCCCACTACCTTTGCAGGACCACTTGAGGACGTAAGTGTCGCAACAATGGACGAGCTTAAGACAGCACTTGCTGACACTAATGTTGAAAACATAACTTTGACAGATGATATAAGTCTTGGTACTAATACCCTCCCAGTTAACCATAGCGTGGTAATTGATGGTGATAAGGGGAATGGTGATAGGTATACTATAACTTATGGTTCTACTTTATCTAGATTTAATGGAATTAGCTATGGTACTGATGGTATCACTATCCACTATAAAAATTTGAATTTCGGTAAAAAATCATCTCTTGGATCGCATGATTCTACTAACGCTGGGAATTATTTTGGTATTGCCCCACCGGGTGCAACAACTCGTACTAATAGAACCTTGATAATTGAGAATGTTGGTTATTATTCTGATTATGCTGCTCAGCCACTGTATTTAGATGGTTCCAATGACCAAATCATTTTCCGCGGGGATAATGAATTCATAATGGGAGGTGGATCCAGTTCGCAAGAATTTGCACAGGCCAATAATATTACCTTTGATGATGATAGTACAACGAATATAACTGACAGCAATACACTTCAGACCGGTTTTATTTCGTCCGGCACAGTTTCTCCGCAGTTAAAGGTTGGGAAAAGTGCAAAAGTAAATATAAGCACGTCGCATAACATATTTGCAACGTCAAATAGCACTGGATCCATTAGTGTAGCAGAAGATGGTGAATTACTTATTAAGCAAACAAATAGTAGTAGGGGGGCATACTTTGCTGCTAATAATAAAAATTTAAATATAGACTTACAGGCAGGGGCAAATTTTGAAGTCGAAAATGCCAGCCCGGCGGGTAACCGAAGTGTTAATATTACTGCTAATTTAGCAGAAAATTCCTCAGCTTTATTTAAGGCAACAAGCGGTACCACTTTGATGAATGGATCTTCCGGGACTTTTAACGTAGATAATACAGCAAAACTTGTATTTGAAGGAACTTTTGCAGGTGTTGTCAGAGGAACTGCTACTATAAACTTTTCATCTTTTTCAGCTGATACGACAAATTATGGAGTTTATACCGGTAGTCCAAGTACCCTCCTTTTAACACAAACAAGTAGTAGTGACAGTCCATGGACTGTTAATAATCGTACATTTTCAAGATCAGGTGATGATTTTTCATCTACGGATAAGACAACTCTAAGAAATACCACTAGGCTTGCTATTGAAAGGGAAACACCCGTTAACCTTTCTTGGTTATCAGGTAGTGCTCAACTTTCTAAGGATGAGCCTTCAATTGGGGGAGACTTTAGTGATGAATTCTATTATAAGGATCCAAATGATGGTGATGCCTTGACCTTTAGGATTTTTGACTCTAGTGATAATCAAGTAGGTTCAGACATAACTACAACAACTCCTGGAGATAGTGATTATCACCAAATGGTTTACAGTATTCCTGGTGCTAATCTTTCTACTGGTACCAATAATTTTACAATTAAAGCCTACAGGACAAGAGATGATGGCTCTAAACCGCAAGTTGGTGATACTCTTAATCTTACGATTACAGTTACTCCTCCAGCTTTGACGCTTGAGAGTGTGAGCAGTAATTTAAAGTGGACCAACCGGACAATGACAGAAACTCAAGGTATCCTTACAAGAGATTCGGGTAATATTCTTGAGGTGAAGATTAGTGATACAAGGATAGATGCGACTGATTGGTACCTCTATGCCAGTGTATCTGGATCTGCCCCATTCTCTCTTGTATGGAAAAAAGATGCCTCAATAACTACCCCTGTCGACCTTACTTCATCCAATAGTGAAATTTTAAGAAATACTGACGTCACAAAGGATGAAGATAACGTCTATACTAAGACCTGGAATGAAGATTTAGGGGTTCTTTTGAAGAGTTCTAACTACTTACCGATAAACGATTATACAGGTTTGTTAACAATTAGTTGGAATCTTTACAATGTACCCGTTTCCAATTAACAAACTTGAAATAATTTTAATCACATGTAACTCTATAAAAATGTAAAAATTGTTGAAACTTATATAATTTAGTGTTAATATATATTCAGTGCTAAAAATTAATTAAAATTCTCTAAAAAATTTATTTATTCAAAAATATTCGAAAATATGTAAAAATATACACAGGATATACATTTTAGAGAACAACATTCATATGGTATCTTAGTAATTTGATTTTTATCGGGTTACTAGTGGCTATGATAGTGATTAAAAGATCAATTTTTAGTGAATTATTTTATTTTTCATAATATTTATTTAACAAAATTTAGGAGGAGAATTCATAATGAATTTTAAAAAATTAGCCGGACTAGCCCTAGCTAGCTCAATCTTACTTTCTTCAGGAGCTGCAATCGTATCAGCTGACGAAATAAAAGAAAAAGAAACAGCAATCTCTAGTACAGCGGATGGTAATAAAACTACTACGACAAATATTGAGATTACAGACGACAATACAGATAAACCAGATCCAATTGATCCAACCGATCCAACAAACCCAATAACACCTGATCCAGGCCAAGAACACCTACTATTACAACACGTTCCGGAAGCTTATAACTTCAGTACTCAGATTAAAAACAAAAAATATATTTTAACTACTGGAAAAGTTGAAAAACCTTCAATTGAAGTTTTCAATGATAGAAGTACTCGTAATTGGAGAGTTAAGGCTTCACTTGGAAAAGATGTACTAGAACGTACAGTTGAGAATGGTGGGGAAGCTACATTCCCAATCGATTCATTCAGTATTACTACAGGTACTCATGCTGTTGATTTTGGTACTGGAAAAGAAGCAACAGTTTTTGAAAATCTTACAAATGACCTTTCTAATACAGGAACAGTTTCTACAGACGTTAAAAATATTGGTATTAGCTTCAATGACTCAGACAACAAACTTAAAGCTGGTCAACTTATCACAGGTACTATAAGCTATCAACTTTACCTTGTAACTAATGTATGATATAATAACATTAAAATAAAATAAAAACCTTAAGTAGGGAGAAGTAAGTGCTTCTCTTTACTTTTTTTAGGAGGAGTAGGTATGAAAAAAAGGATAATGTTGCTTGCAATTTTTATTTTCTCTATAATTGTAAGCCCTTTAACAAGCTTAGCTGAGACAGCGGAAAATAATGTTGGTTTTACCATCAACGCTGTTATTCCATCGAATCAGGTGGACCGTGAACAGTCATATTTTGACCTCAGGATGACTCCAGGTCAGGAACAAGAGATTGTTGTTCAGATTATCAACACCTCAACAGAAGAAAGCAAGTTTAAAGTTAATGTCAACCAGGCTTATACTAATAAATCAGGTTTCATCGACTATGCAGACTCTACTGTGACACCAGATTCAAGTATGGTTTACAAAATTTCTGATATCGCAAGTTACGAGCATGAGGTTACAGTTGCAGCCAATACAACTTTAAATCTTCCAATTACACTTAAGATGCCAGCTGAGCAGTATGATGGTACTATCCTTGCTGGAATCCAAGTTATTAAGGAAAAAACGGAAGCTGAAGAAGAAGAGAGTAAGGGCGGAATCACCAACCAATATGGTTATATCCTAGGTCTTAAACTAACTGAGACTGATACTGAAATTAAAAGGGAATTAAATCTTTTAAGCGTTCACGCAGCTGACTCTTTTAATAAGACAAGTGTTGTAGCTCAACTTCAAAATCCTACTATGGACCCTTATGGTCATCTTAAATACCAAGCTAAGGTAACCAATAAAAAAGATGGATCTATTGCCAAGGAAGTTTCTTACGATAACAACATGCAGATTGCACCAAACTCAACTTATGACTTTGCTATCGACTGGGATGGTAAAGCGCTAGTTGCTGGTGACTACAATCTTGATTTAGTAGTATCTGATGATAGAGGCAATGAATGGAAGTTTAACAAAGACTTTACCATTACTAAACAAGAAGCTAAGAAAATCAATGATAAGGTAATTATCAAAGGGAAACAGGAAAATCCTTATATCAAGTACTTCCTAATTCTTTTAGCCCTAGTTGTTATTCTAACTATTATCATGTTTGTTATTAAAAAGAGAAACAAAGATAAAGAAGAAGATGAAGAAAAATAAGCCTTAAATAATCCAAAATGGTATAATAGATTTATTCTAAAAAGCCATTTTGGTTATTTTTTTAAGTATATTAATCGTTTTTATTTTCCTCGTAGGATAAGTAGATAGGAGAGCTTGATGAATTTTTACGGGATAAATTTTTTAGAATCACAATCTAATATTAATTATTATTTGAAGTATTTTTTGGTTTTTGGTTCCTTGTTTTTAATGGTCTTGGTATTCATTCTTTACATGCGTCACCGGATGCAGACCAAGTACCGGGATTTGGGGATTATTTTCTTTTTAGTCTTGTTATTTTCTCTGGGAGTCCAGTATTCTGACTACCAGTCTAATCAACTGAAACACACCCAGTATCCTCAGATGATGAAATTTGTTCAGGATGTATCTAAAAATGAAAATGTTGATCAGAGTAAAATCTATGTTAATTCAACTCAGCTTGTAGACGGAATTATTATAAGAATTAAAGATACTTATTATAAGGTGAGTTTGACGACTAATCAGAAATTTTACAGTCTGACTGAGGTTCAGGTGACTGGAACCAACATTATAATTAAGGATTAGGGAGGGAATTATGCAAATCTATACTCCAATTATTATTAAACTTGCCCTGGGTATCTTGTGTTTAGTAGCTCAGATGAATCTTATGGGTAAGGGAAACCTTGCACCATCATCTGCCCTTGACCAGGTTCAGAACTATGTCCTGGGGGGGATCATCGGGGGAGTTATCTATAATGAGTCGATAACTGTTCTACAGTTTGTTATGGTACTAATTATCTGGACTCTTTTGGTTTTTATCCTAAAGTTTGCCAAGGAGTACAACCGCTACATTAAATATATCATTGACGGAAGACCAGTGAGCCTGATTCACAATGGTAAGGTTGATGTGACAGAGTGCTTGAAAAAGGGAATTTCAGCCAATGAACTTATGTTTAAATTAAGATCTAACGGAATATATGAGGTTGAAAGTGTTAAGCGGGCGGTTCTTGAGCAAAATGGTCAATTAACCATAACAGAGATTGGGGATGACAATGTTCGTTACCCAATAATTGTCGATGGTCAAGCCAATTTTGACGTTTTAGAGCTTATTCACCAGGACCAGGACTGGCTTGAGGAAGAGGTTAAGAAGCAAGGCTTTAATAAAATTAATGATATTTACTTGGGTGAATATGTTTCCAAGAAGCTTAATCTTATTGCCTATGAAGATTAATTTATGAGAGAAGGGACTTAATGTCTCTTCTTTTTTTGGTTCACAAACATTAACAAGCATATTTCTTGACAAATGTAAAATCATATTTACATTTTTTGTTAAATATGATTTACTTATTATAGAATGAAGGACGAAAATATGAAAACTTTAGATAATTGTATAGTCGGTCAAACTTATTATATTGACCATTTAAAAACTAGCAGTCAGGAGAAGCAGCTCCAAAATCTGGGTCTTGTTAAGGACAAGCAGATTATGCTTTCAAAGATTGAGGGTGAAAATGCTATTGTGCTCTTGCAAAATCACAGGTTGGCCCTTGATAAGAAGATTTTAAGTCAGATTGTTGTTAGTGATAGTTTGAATAAGGATTATGAGCTTGCGACTTTGGATGAGTTAGAGCCTGGTATGCAGGGGATAGTTGAACGGGTTGATTCAATCGGAGAGCTTAGAAGAAGGCTTATGGATATGGGGATAACTAGAGGGGTTAAGATCTATGTCAGAAAGGTCGCTCCCTTGGGAGATCCAATTGAAGTTCATTTAAGGGGTTATGCCCTAAGTCTTAGAAAGGCAGAGGCTCATTTGGTAAGAGTAAAGGTTCTTGATGAAGCTAGTGAGGTAAAATAATGACAACCATAGCACTTGCTGGAAATCCCAATAGCGGAAAGACGAGCGTTTTTAATATTTTAACTGGTTCAAGTCAAAGGGTGGGAAACTGGCCTGGAGTTACAGTTGATAAGAAGAGCGGAACCTATAAAAAGGACAAGGTAACGCAAATTCAAGATTTACCGGGGATTTATTCCCTAAGTCCTTATACGGCTGAGGAGATTGTTTCAAGGGATTATCTTCTAAAGGATAGACCGGATGCTATCTTAAATATTGTTGATGCAACTAATTTGGAGCGGAACCTTTATTTAACCCTCCAACTTTTAGAAACAGAAATTCCTTTGGTTCTTGGTCTTAATATGATGGACGCTCTTAAAAGGGAGAAAAAGGAAATTGACCTTGAAAAATTATCTTATGGTCTTGGGGTCAAGGTTGTTCCCATGACAGCCATTAAGGGGCGCGGGGTATTTGAGGCTCTTGAGGTGAGTAAGAAGGCTGAGGTCAGTGACAGTACTTTAAGTTATGATGCAAGGCTTGAGACCTCTCTTGCTGAAATTGATCAGATTCTTGGTGATTTACTACCGCCTAAGGGACGCAAGTGGTATTTAATCAAGATTTTTGAGGGAGACCAGGAGCTTTTAGAGTCTTTAAATCTTTCAAGTAATCAAAAGAAGGAAATTGCTGAAATTGTTGCAATAACAGAGAAGATTTTCCAAGAAGATGCTGAAAGTATTATCATTAATGAACGATATGCCCTTATCAATCAAATAACAGGGCTTGCTATGACCAGTAAGTCTAGTGACATTCGTTTTAATCTATCTGATAAAATTGACAAGTTTGTAACCAACCGTTTCCTAGGTCTTCCAATCTTTGCTCTAGTCATGTGGGGTGTTTACTACCTTTCCATCCAGACAGTGGGAACTATGGGGACGGACTGGATAAATGATAATTTATTTGGTGAAATTATTCCCAGTCATTTAGAAGCCTTCATGGGTTACCTGCAAATTGCTGACTGGCTTCAGGATTTAGTCCTAAATGGAATTGTGGCAGGTATTGGGGCTGTTCTTGGTTTCTTGCCCCAGATTGCAGTTCTTTTCTTGTGCTTGGGACTACTTGAAGATTGCGGATATATGTCGCGCGTGGCCTTTGTTATGGACCGGATTTTTAGAAATTTTGGACTCTCAGGAAAATCTTTTATTCCCATGCTTATTTCTACAGGCTGCGGAGTTCCTGGGATTATGGCTTCAAGAACCATTGAAAGTGAAAGTGACCGCAGAATTACCATTATGGTCACAACCTTCATGCCCTGTTCAGCTAAGCTTCCAATCATAGCCTTGATTGCTGGGGCCTTTTTCCCAAATGCTTCTTGGGTTGCACCAAGTGCCTACTTCTTAGGAATGCTGATGATTATTCTGTCAGGTATTCTCCTTAAGAAAACCAAGATGCTTTCAGGAAAATCTGCTCCCTTTATCATGGAGCTTCCAAACTATCATTTCCCAAGGATTAAGTCAGTCCTTCAATATAGTTTTGAAAGATCTCTAAGCTTTGTTAAGCGGGCTGGTACCATTATCTTTGTTATGAATATTATCATCTGGTTTACCTCAAGCTATAATTGGCATTTTGAGGCCAGTGAAGAAAATGAGTCAATCCTTGCTAGTCTTGGAAGTATCTTCTCCCCTCTTTTTGCACCACTAGGTTGGGGTAACTGGCAGGCGACTGTGGCTACTATTACAGGGCTTGTTGCCAAGGAAACGGTTGTTGGGACCCTTGGAGTCCTTTATACAGGGGCCAAGGAAACCAGTGAAAATGGTCAGGAGTACTGGATGGCTATGAGGGAGCAGTTTACTCCTCTTGCAGCTTATTCCTTCCTTGCCTTTAACCTTCTTTGTGCTCCGTGTTTTGCAGCCATTGGAGCTATTTACAGGGAGATGGGTGATATGAAATGGACCCTTAGAGCTATTTTCTACCAAACAACCCTTGCCTATCTAACAAGTTTTGTAATCTACCAGCTGGGAACATGCCTACTTGTAGGTCATGTAACTGCTGGAGCAGTTCTATCCTTCCTAATAATTTTAGCCTTTATTTACCTTTTGGTACGTAAGCCTAAATATTTAAACAATTCACCAAGTCTGGAGGTAGTATGATGAATATATCAACTTTAATTTTGCTTTTGATAATCCTATCTGTTTTTGCCTATGCCCTTAGAAAAATTATCAAATCAAAGGGTGCATGTGAAGACTGTAAATGTTCTTGCCCAACTAAAGTTACTCCAATGAATGCAGCAAAAAAACCGGGGAAATAATCCTCGGTTTTTTATTTTATTTTATTTACCTAGGCAGAATTGACTGAAGAGGGCTGTGATTAGTTCATCAGGAGCTGAATCTCCTGTGATTTCTCCCAGGATTTCCCAGGTTCTAGTCATATCAACTTGAACTAAATCTACAGGAAGTCCCATATCAAGTCCCTCATTTACAGCTTGAAGGGCTTCAAGGGCCTGTTCAATTAGTGAAATATGACGGGTATTTGATAGGTAGGTTGAATCGTATTCAGCAAGTCCTGAGTTTTCAAAGAAGAGTTGATTAATCTTGTCTTCAATCTTATCAATATTTTCATCCTTAAGGACTGAAATTTCAATGAAATCTTGTGGCAATTGATCCTTTTCAATCTTTCCTGGAAGGTCAGTCTTGTTTAAGATGATAATCCGGCTGGTATTTTGACTCAAATCAAGGAGTTGCTTGTCCTGCTCACTTAAGGGCTCACTGGCATTTAAAATCAGAAGGACTAAATCAGCTTCTTCTAGAGCTTTTTTCGATTTTTCAACACCGATTTTTTCTACCAAATCTTCAGTTTCCCTAATACCTGCTGTATCAATAAGTTTTAGCGGTACTCCGTTGATGTTGGCATATTCTTCGATTACATCCCGGGTGGTCCCTGCGATATCTGTAACGATAGCCTTTTCCTCTTGGAGGAGGTGGTTTAGAAGGCTTGATTTTCCAACATTAGGGCGACCGATGATGGCTGTTTTTATTCCTTCACGGAGGATTTTACCTCTTTTGGCTGTTTTTAGAAGATTATTTAAGAGACTTTCAAATTCCAGAGTTTTTTCTCGGAGCATTTTTGAGGTTAGTTCCTCAACATCATCATATTCAGGGTAGTCAATGTTAACCTCAACCTGAGCTAGGACTTCAAGAATTTCCTGGCGGGTATTATTGATTAAATTTGACAGGCTTCCGTCCAGCTGTCTGATGGCAAGATCCATAGCCTTATCAGTCTTGGCCCTGATAACATCCATAACAGCTTCAGCTTGGGACAAGTCCACACGACCATTCAAGAAGGCTCTTTTAGTAAACTCACCAGGTTCAGCCATGCGGGCTCCGTTTCTTAAGAGAGCTTGAAGGATTTCGTTAACGACTGCAATCCCCCCGTGGGTGTTAATCTCAACAACATCTTCTCTAGTGAAGGTTCTTGGAGCCTTCATAAGTCCAACGATAACCTCATCAAGAACCCTGTCCTTTTCTACAATATGGCCGTAGTTGAGGGTGTGACTATTAGCCTGTTTAAGGTCATTTCCTTTAAAAACCTTACTTATGATGTCTAGGGCATCAGACCCTGACATTCTTACAATCCCAATAGCACCTTCTCCCATGGGAGTAGAAATTGCTGCTATGGTATCAAATTCTTTTGTTAGCATATATTTTTACCTTTTCCTATTTTTATATTAGGATTTACCTTTAAGAACTATTATTTTATAACTTGCTTTAAAAAATCCACAGTACACCAATTGTACCCTCTTTTGAATAATTTTTCTATATACTTGCTTAGGATACTTTATTAAGTGTATATTAAAACCGTAACCAAATAGTTACGGCATATGATAGTAGTTTCCAGCGAGAATTTATTATCTTGCTTACCCCTAATTCGAACCATTACAAAGATAATGGAACCCCATCCATAAGTTAATAAATTAATAAAAATTGCTAGAATACTGATATTATAAGTTAATGCATTAACAAAGTCAATTACCTTTTTGTTCAAAATATGCTTATTTTGCGAAAAAATTGTGTTAAGATTTGAGATAGATTTTTAGATAGATAAAAGGAGATAGGATGAATAAAAAAGATACCCTAGCCGTTAATACTGGTCTTATAGCCGGGAGGATTTTAATTGAGGGTGGCTCTGAAATGGAGCGAATCAATAAGACCATTAAAGAAATTGTTAATAAGGCAAGTGACAAGGAAAGTCAAGTTTTCACAAGTCTTACAGCCATTATGGTTGGAGTCCAGGATTCTTCAACTATGATGTTTGAACAGGTTGAGGGCCGGGGGATTAATCTGGAAAAAATATACCAGGTGGATATCCTAGTCAAGATGTATCTCAATGATGAAATAAGCCTTGATGACCTGTATAAAAAGTTAAAATATTTGGAGAAAAATGTTATTGATTTTCCCTTTTTTACTAAGGTTCTTGCGGCAGCAGCAGAAAGTGCCTTTCTAATGATTATCTTTACTCAGTCAACAGCTTATTTAGATATGTTTTGGACGGCTTTGACAGGGGCAGCAGGTTACGCTCTTGCAATCTTTCTCCATAAGTATACAAATATTCCCTTCATCAGGGAGTTTTTGGGCTCTTTAATCCTTGGCTGGATTGCTCTTATAGGGGTCAGATTTAATCTGGCTTCCAACATTAATGATGTAATCATCGGAGCAGTGATGCCTCTTGTCCCTGGAGTTTCGATCACAAATTCAATCAGGGATTTGATAGAGGGAAATCTCATGTCAGGAATTGAAAGGGGAGTAGAAGCTACCTTGACTATTTTTGCTATCGTTTCAGCCCTAGCCCTCGTCTTACAGCACGTTCATTTTTAAGGAGAACCGGATGACTACTACTATCGCAATTCAAATTTTAGTTCAAATTGTTTTTTCATATATCGCAACCTTCAGTGCAGCCTTTGTGTTAAATGTTCCCAGAAAGATGCTTAATCTGACTTCCATTACTGGGATGATAGGCTGGCTTTCCTTTTGGTTGGTAAAATTAGTCCTTGATAATGGCCTTCTAGCTAATTTTACAGGGGGCCTTGTAGTTGGAATAATTGCCCTGATTTTTTCAAGAAAAACTAATATTTCTTCTATTATATTTGCAATTCCTGCCCTCATTCCTCTGGTTCCAGGTGCTGTAGCCTACCAGGCTCTTATGTTTCAAATATCTGGTCAAACCATCGCAGCTCTTAATAAGCTGTTCTTGGTTATTATGTATGCCGGATCAATTGCGCTGGGTTATATTTTATCTCAGTTTGTGACTGAACAATACATTAGGATTGTTGACGGGGTGACCATGACCGTTAACAATAAGTTCAAAAAGTAAATTTTTCACATAAAAAGAACAGTTTAAATCAAATTTTTAAAGCTATTGTATGATAAAATATTTTTATGGATGAATTAAAAAGAAAAGTCGGTATTGAGGCCGCAAAATTTGTTGAATCGGATATGGTTGTAGGCCTTGGGACAGGTAGTACAGCAAAATTTTTTGTGGAAGAACTTGGACGTAGGGTCAAGGAAGAAGGGCTTGATATTATTGGTGTCACAACGTCACATGTAACCCATGAACTTGCTAAAAGCTTAGGCATCCCTTTAAGATCAATTGATGATGTTGAATATGTCGACTTGACAGTTGACGGGGCTGATGAGGTTGATAGCAATTTTAATGGTATTAAAGGTGGCGGGGCTGCCCTTTTAATGGAGAAGATTGTGGCCAGCTATTCAAAAAAATGCCTGTGGATTGTTGATGAGAACAAACTTGTTGATAAACTAGGTAAATTTCCCCTACCAGTTGAAGTCATTCCCTATGGTCATGATCAGCTACTAAGAAAATTTGGTGAACTTGATCTTAATCCTAAGATTAGATTAAATATGGACGGTGAATTTTTACTTACAGACACCGGCCACTATATAATTGATCTTTTCCTAGAGGAGATTCCAAATCCTCATGAACTTGCGGCCTTTTTAGATTCCACAGTGGGAGTCGTTGAACACGGACTATTTATTGGCATGATCGATAAGGTAATTATCGGTACAAAAGAAGGAGTAAAAATCCTAGAAGCTTAACTCAAAGGCTTCTAATGTCGCTGTTTTTCTAGTGCTTGTATTTTCCCCAGTAGGAAAATAAGAAAGAGGTTGAAGGATGAAATCCCCTGAAGAAATTTTAGGATACATGGCAGATTTATCGGTGAAAAAGGTTGAAAAATCACTTATTTCAAAATTTATTTTATCTTTTATGGGTGGTGTAATGATTGCCCTAGGCTATATGGCTTATGTTAAGATTGAATCTTTGGTTGACGGAGGAGCAGGAGTTCTGCTTGGTTCCCTATTCTTCCCAGTTGGTTTGATTGTCATTTTATTAGGTGGTCTAGAACTTGCGACCAGTAATATTATGGTTGTAGCCTATGGCTTTATCAAAAAAAGAGTCCGTCTTAAGGAGCTCCTTGATAACTGGTTGATTATAACCTTGGGTAATATTTTAGGAGCAATCTTTGTCGCAGGTATTTTTGGAGTTGGAGCAAGAGTTATGATGGGTGGTAAGATTTATGATATGGCCATTCATGTAGCTGATGCAAAACTTTCTGCCTCTTTTATGACAGCTTTTCTTTCGGGTATCGGATGTAATATATTAGTTGGAATGGCAGCTCTTATTTCTTATGGAATCAAAGAAGCCAGCGGGAAGATATTAGCCATTTGGTTTATCATCTCAACCTTTGTAATCTTAGGTTTCCAACACAGTATCGCTAATTCCTTTATCATTCCTTTTGCAATTATGACTAAAGAAGCCAGCTGGCTTGATTTTATAAATAATTTTATTCCTGTCTATTTAGGAAATATTGTAGGTGGAGGGGTCTTTGTTGCCTTCTTCTACAGTTTGGGATATAAGAAAAAATAAAAGAGCCTGCGGGCTCTTTTTTACATGATTTTTTCTTGGTTACGCTCTCTCCATTCATACAGGCCCCACTTGTGGCTGCCCCTTTTTAATTTTTCAATGGCTGTATCAATAGGAAACCAGTAAATTTTATTAAAATCTTCTAGGGGATCACCGATAATTTCAAAGTTTGAAATATCATAAATATAGGCAGGATTATAGTAGTAAGTATCCCTGTGCCTAGAATAAAAGTATTCATCTGCCTGACCTAGATACTCACCTAGGTGTGCCTTGCCGCCAAGTTCTTCGTGAAGTTCCCTAAGTAGGGCCTCCTTGTGATCTTCTCCGGCCTCAATCTCACCTCCGGGTAAAAAAAATGCCCCATTCGGCGCCTGAACTAAACAAATTTCTTCCTGGCCCTTAAAGCGACTCACAATCCCGTAAACTCCTAAACGGGTCTCGTAAACCTTGCCAGGTAATTTATCTCCAAAAGTTGGGTTCATAAACTCTCTCCTTATATATAGTAAGTCATATATTATTTACTATAATTTTAGCAAAATTATCAAATAAATACCCAAATAAACACTATAAATTGCATATAAAATTTGATAAAATAATGAACAGATGCGGAGAGAATAGATGAAAAAATTAAATGTAAGTAAGTTAATAATTGTAACCCTTTTAATTGTTATTATCGCTATGGGTTCGATAATAATATCTGCGAAAAATTATAAGAATAATGTTAGACCAAGTCAGATGACTCAGGTTATTAATGATACAACTAGTGAGTTTGACATGCTCCTGTCCTCACCTGGTAAATTTTTAAGAGACCAGTATGTCAAACTACAAAGTTTTCTAGCAACCTACGAGGAAAATCAGGAGCTTAAGAAGGAAAACTATAGTCTTAACACCAAGGCTTCTGAAAATGAAAGCTTGTTGGCTGAAAATAAGGCCCTAAGAGAGGCTCTAGATCTTAAAACAAGTCTAGTTGGCTACCAGGAAACAACAGCCAATGTTATTAACCGTAATCCATCATCTTGGAATGATACTTTGATTGTTAATGTCGGAGAAAAAGACGGAATCAAAGAAAACATGGTTGTTATGGCCAACAGGACGGTTATAGGACGTGTCAGTCAGGTTAATGACAACAGCTCAAAAGTTTCCCTTTTAATCAGTAAGCAAGGTCTTGAAAATAAAATTCCTGTGCGGGTTGGAAGTGAAGACAAGGCTTCTTATGGTTTGATTTCATCATATGATGATAAGAAGAAGGTCTATATCATGAGCCAGGTGACAGGAAATAATGAAATCAAGGATGGTGATTTAGTTGTTACCAGTGGTTTAGGAGGAGATTCACCGCAGGATCTACCAATTGGTAAGGTGAGCGGTAGAAGAAATAGCTCAGACGGTCTTAGCCAGGAGTTGTTTATTGAACCTCTTACAGACTTTTATGATATTAGGGTAGTAAGTATTGTTGAAAGAAATAATGAGGCAAACTAATGACCAGGGAAAGAATCATTCAGTTTTTTATTCCGTTTATTCTTCTTTTGACAATCCTATTTGATGGGCAATTTTCAAATCTCCTGTTAACCCTCTTTAAGGCAACAATCTACCCAGCCTCACATATCTTTTTAATCCTACTTATATACGTGGTCCTTAAAAATTCTTACTTATATAATGTTTTAGTCAGTCTAATTTTGGGTATTATCTATGATAGTTATTTTATTGGTATCATCGGTATTGGGGCCTTGGTGTTTCCACTGATTGCTCTTTTTATCTATCATATTAGGGTGGTTGTTCATACCAATAGGTTGACTAGATTATTTACGCTAATTATCGTCACAACAATTTTTGAAATTGTAAGTAATCTGATAGTTTACTTGTTTGGCCTAGGAGACCTTGATTTGGTTGGTTTTATAACCCAAACCCTTGCTCCAACCTTAGTTTTAAATATTATACTATGGTATATTCTTCAATTTCCCCTAGAAAGAATTTTTATCCAAAAAAATAGATAGTTAGTCTTTTTGAAATATTTCAGTAATAAGAAAAGGTCAATCATAGCAAGTGAAAGGGCTTAAATTATCTGAAAATTAAAATTAGCTAGTAAAGTAAATTACAAATTGAAACCTTATGTAACATAATTGTAACATAAGGTTGTTTTTATTTTCGTATAATTTGGGGGTAGGTCTAAAAGGAGGATATCAGTTAGGCATGAAGAAGACAATTTTATCAATCGCATTATTAAGTTCGGTGGCACTAGCTACTTGCTCATCAAGCGCTTCAGCAGATGACATCGACTCCAAGATACAACAACAAGACAGTAAAATTAGCAATTTAAAGTCACAAGAAGATGCAGCAGCAGCTCAGGTGACATCAATTGAAAAAAATATTGCAGCTATCAACGAAAAACGTGACGCCCTTCAAAAGGAAAACGATAAATTACTAGCTGAATCTCAACAATTAAACAAAGAAATCGATCAACTGCAAAAAGATATTGCAGAACGTGAAAAATCTCTTCAAGAGCAAGCACGTAGTGCTCAGACTGATAACAGTGCGACAAGCTATATTTCTGCTGTCGTAAATTCTAAGTCTATTTCTGATGCTGTTAGCCGTGTAACTGCTATGCGTCAAGTTATGGGTGCAAACGATCAGATGATGAAACAGCAACAGGCTGACAAAAAGTCTGTTGAAGAAAAATTAGCAGAAAACGTTGAAAAAAGTGAGCAGGCGCGTAAGAACCAAGCTGAACTAGAAACTTCTGCTAAAACTTTAACAACTCAACAGGCTGAACTTAAGGTTGCCCAATTAAATCTAGCAGCTGAACGTGCTACTGCCGAAGGTGAGAAGGAAAGTCTTCTAACTCAAAAGGCTGAAGCAGAACGTGCAGCAGCAGAAGCAGCGGCAGCAGAAAAAGCACGTGTTGAAGAAGCATCAGCTCAAGCGGCCCAAGCAGCTCAAGCTCAAAAAGAAGCCCAAGCTGCAGCAGCAAGTGAGGCTAAACAACCTCAATCATCTTCTGCGTCTTCAGCAAGTAGCTCAAGTAGTGCCAGCTCAGCTGCAACAACACCAGCAGCATCAACTCCTGCTGCAACAACGCCAGCAGCTACTACACCATCAACACCAGCTGTGTCAACTCCAAGTGATACAACAACGACTACTCCTGTAGCATCGACATCAAACAAGTATTCATCAGCTAATACTTATCCATATGGTCAATGTACATGGGGAGTTAAGAGCTTCTTTGGAAGTCGTGTTGGTAACAACTGGGGTAATGCTATTAACTGGCCAGGTACAGCGGCGGCTCTAGGTCACCTTGTAGATGGAAATCCAGTTGCAGGATCAACAATTGCTGTGACAAGTAACCCTGCCTGGGATATGGGATATGGTCACGTTTCTGTTGTTATCGCCGTTAATGGAGATAGCATCACTGTACAAGAAACAAACTATATGGGAAGCCCTAACTGGCATACACAAACTATTTCACGTAGTTCAGTTATTGCCTTCATCCACGTATAATCAAAAACAAATAAAAAAAACCATAAAAATTATGGTTTTTTTATTTTAAAATGTTATGATATAACCTGTATCTAAATTTCAAACTTTAGGAGTTAATTAGAATGAAAAAAATAAAAAAGGTTTTAGTTGGAGAGCCCCTAAAATCTACTGATGATGACAGTCATCTGCTTACTAAACTGCAGGCTCTTGCCATGCTGTCTAGTGATGCTCTGTCATCAATAGCCTACGGTACTGAACAGATTGTTCTTGTTCTGATTACCTTATCATCTGCGGCCATTTGGTATAGTATTCCGATTGCCCTTTTGGTTTTGGTACTACTGGCTAGTTTGACCCTGTCATACAGGCAAATTATTAAGGCTTATCCTCATGGTGGAGGGGCTTATGTTGTATCGTCAGAAAATCTGGGTAACAATGCAGGTCTTGTTGCAGGTGGAAGTCTTTTAATTGACTATATGCTAACGGTTGCCGTTTCTGTTTCTGCAGGAGCTGACGCCATCACAGCTACCATTCCCTTCTTGCACCAGTACAATCTTTTAATCTCAATTGCCCTAGTGCTAATCCTTACGGTTATGAACCTAAGGGGACTTAGAGAATCTGCAGGATTTTTATTAATCCCTGTTTACACCTTTGTTGCTTCAACAATTGTCCTGATTTCTGTTGGGATTTTCCGAATCTTTACAGGTGGTCTTCCTTATCATGCGACAGCCCAAATTGGAACAGCTGTTTCAGGGATTTCAATTGTTATCTTGCTTAAGGCCTTTTCAAGTGGATCAGCATCACTTACAGGTGTTGAGGCCATCTCTAACGCCGTTCCTTTCTTTAAAAAGCCTAAGGCTAAGAATGCAGCAGCAACTCTTGCCATTATGTCTTTAATTCTTGGAGTTTTCTTCTCAGGAATTACATTTTTAAACTACTGGCTAGGAGTAACTCCTAAGACTGGTTCAACTGTCCTTTCGCAAGTAGCAAAACAGGTTTTTGATTTTTCTGGAGGAAACATCCTTTACTATGTATTCCAGATTGCTACAGCGATGATTTTAGCAGTTGCTGCCAACACAGGATTTTCTGCCTTTCCAATGCTTGCCTACAACTTGGCTAAAAATAAGTACATGCCTCATATGTACATGGAAAAAGGTGACCGTCTAGGTTATTCAAATGGTATTTTAAGTCTTGCAATTGGTGCCATTGTCCTTCTCATGATCTTTGAGGGAAATACTGAACGTCTGATTCCACTTTATTCAATTGGGGTATTCGTACCATTTGCTCTTTCGCAAACTGGTATGGTTGTTAAATGGCGCAGGGAATATGGAAATAAATTCCTTAAACATTCCCTTTCAAATATCATCGGATCAACCATCTCTTATGCCATTGTGTTAATCCTTGTGGCCCTAAGATTTAATGATATCTGGCCATTCTTCCTTATCCTTCCTGCTTTGATCTATATGTTTTATAGAATCAAGAGGCACTATGTCCATGTGGCAGACGAGCTTCGTCTAACAGAAGATATTAAGGTTGAGGAGTTCAATGGAAATACAGTAATTGTCCTTGTCGGAAATGTAACTCGTGTAGCTGTTGGTGCTATTTCTTATGCCCAGTCAATTGGGGATGAAGTTGTTGCCATGCACGTATCGACTAAGGAAACTAAAGAAAAAGACGAAGAGATTAAGGCTGAATTTAGGGAATACTTCCCAGACATGCGTTTTTCAGTTGTTGAATCAAGTTACAGGGACGTTGTAAAACCTGTAGTTCGTTATGTTGATTTGGTAAGTAAGGCCGCTCAGAAAAAAGGAAATACTGTAACAGTAATTGTTCCTCAGTTTGTACCTAATAGACGATGGAAAAATATTCTTCATAACCAGATGAGTATTAGGATTCGTTATTACCTTGGATTCCGTGATAATATTGTTGTATCAACCTATAGTTATCACCTTAAAAAATAATAGTTTTGAAGGCCTTCTGGCCTTCTTTTTTTGTTTGGATTGATACTAATTGATGCGCAAATATGGTAAAATAAAGCTAGTAAAAATAGCAAGGGAGACAATATGAAATTTAATCGTATTCATTTAGTTGTAATGGATTCAGTTGGTATCGGTGCAGCACCAGATGCCCATGAATTCTTTAACCATGACCAAAATGACACTGAAAGTGATACACTTGGTCACATCGCAGAAAACTTTGACCTGAAGGTTCCAAATATGGAAAAAATCGGGCTTGGTAACATCCCCCGTGAAACACCTTTAAAAGGCGTACATGCGGTAAAAGATCCAATTGGATATGCTACAAAGCTTGAAGAGATCTCACGTGGTAAAGACACCATGACTGGCCACTGGGAGATTATGGGTCTAAACATCCAAACACCTTTCCGTGTTTTCCCTGAAGGATACCCTGAAGATCTTCTTGAAAAAATCGAAGAGTTCTCAGGCCGCAAGGTAATCCGTGAGGCCAACCTGCCTTATTCTGGAACACAAGTCATTGAAGACTTTGGACCACGTCAAATGGAAACAGGGGAGCTTATCATCTATACAAGTGCTGACCCAGTACTACAGATTGCTGCCCACGAAGACGTTATCCCTCTAGACGAGCTTT
This sequence comes from Streptococcaceae bacterium ESL0687, assembly GCA_029392475.1. NCBI lineage: Bacteria > Bacillati > Bacillota > Bacilli > Lactobacillales > Streptococcaceae > Streptococcaceae bacterium ESL0687. The sequence goes on along the minus strand of CP113940.1, from coordinate 1,114,168 downwards.
ACCGCATCTGTGAGTACGTCCGTGAGATTACTTTAGATGACCCATACATGATTGGACGCATTATCGCCCGCCCTTATGTAGGAGAACCTGGAAACTTCATCCGTACAGCAGGGCGTCATGACTATGCTCTTAGCCCATTTGGAGAAACAGTACTAGACATCCTTGATAAAAACGAGGTTCATACTTACTCTGTAGGTAAAATCAATGACATTTTCAATGGAGCTGGAATCAACCATGATATGGGACACACTGCCCACAACATGGCCGGAGTTGACCTCCTTTTAGACACGATTAAACTGCCTGAATTCAAGGAAGGTTTCTCATTTACCAACCTTGTTGACTTTGACGCCTTATATGGTCACCGTCGTGATATCGAAGGATACGGAATTGCCATCAATGAATTTGATGCTCGCCTGCCTGAAATCATGGATGCCATGCTTGAAGACGATCTGCTTCTAATCACAGCTGACCACGGAAATGATCCAAGCTATGCTGGAACTGACCACACTCGTGAGTATGTGCCACTTCTTGCCTACAGCAAGGCCTTCAAGGGTGCAGGAGTGCTACCAGTTGGTAACTATGCAGATATTTCAGCTACAGTTGCTGAAAACTTCGGTGTAGAGCAAACTGAAAACGGAAAAAGCTTCTTAAACGAACTAAAATAATAAAGGGGAAATATTTTGACTAAAACTGTTGCTGAACAAATTAAAGAAACTGTTGACTACCTAAAAGGGATTGGCTTTGGCCATGCTGACTTTGGTTTAATCCTTGGATCTGGTCTTGGAGATCTTGCCAACGAAATTGAAAACCCAGTTGTCGCTGACTATGCTGACATTCCAAACTTCCCGTCATCAAAAGTTGCCGGTCATGCTGGAAAACTTGTTTACGGAACTTTAGCTGGTAAAAAAGTTATCGCCATGCAAGGGCGTTTCCACTTCTACGAAGGTCATACTATGCAAACAGTGACTTTACCAGTACGTGTTATGAAATCTTTTGGAGCAGATAATTTAATCGTTACTAATGCTGCAGGTGGAGTGAGCTTCGGTCCTGGAACACTTATGTTGATTAGTGACCACATCAACTTTACAGGTGATAACCCACTAATTGGTGAAAACCTTGATGAATTTGGTCCACGCTTCCCTGACATGTCAGAAGCTTATAGCAAGGCCTACCGCGAAGTTGCTAAAAAAATTGGAGCAGAACGTGGAATTACACTTGCTGAAGGAGTTTACATGGGATTCTCTGGTCCAACTTACGAAACTCCAGCAGAAATTCGTATGGCAGAAGTAATCGGAGCTGACGCAGTTGGTATGTCAACAGTACCAGAGGTAATTGTTGCCAAACATTCTGGTATGAATGTTTTAGGAATTTCAGCTATTACTAACCACGCAGCTGGTAAACAGGCAGAACTTAATCACGAGGAAGTGGTAGAAGTTACAACTCGTATTAAATCTGACTTCCAAGAATTTGTTAAATCAATTCTTGCAGCCCTTTAATCGGAGGAATTTAAAAAATGTCAATCCATATTGAAGCAAAAAAAGGCGAAATCGCTGATAAGATTCTTCTTCCAGGAGACCCACTACGTGCTAAATTTATCGCAGAAAACTTTCTTGAAGATGTAGTTCAATTTAATAATGTTCGTGGAATGCTTGGTTTCACTGGAACTTACAAGGGTCACCGCGTAAGTGTTATGGGAACAGGGATGGGGATTCCATCAATTTCAATCTATGCCCACGAACTTATCACTGAATATGATGTGAAAAAACTTATCCGTGTTGGAACTGCTGGAGCTCTTTCAAAAGAAGTTCATATCCGTGATATGGTTCTTGCTCAAGCAGCTGCTACTATGTCAAGCTTTGTTAGAAATGACTGGCCTGAATACGACTTCCCGCAAATTGCAGACTTTGACCTACTGGATAAGGCCTACCACATTGCTCGTGACTTAGACATGACAACTCACGTTGGATCTGTTCTTTCAACAGATATGTTTTATAGCGACTTCTATGAAAAAAATGTTAAGCTTGGTACCATGGGTGTTAAGGCGGTTGAAATGGAAGCTGCAGCCCTTTACTATCTAGGAGCTAAATACGGGGTTCAGACTCTTGGAATTATGACAATTTCAGATAGTCTAGTAAATGACGAACCTGATACAACTGCTGCAGAGCGTGAAACTACCTTTACTAACATGATGACTGTAGGTCTTGAAACTCTAATTGCAGAATAAAATATTTAAGAACTTGGATCTTATATGATTCAAGTTTTTTCTTTTGTGAAAGAAAAATATAAAAGTATAAAAACCCTCTTCTTTTAGGTATAATTACTAGTGACATAAAGGAGATGGAAGATGATAAAAAAGACTTTATTTAACGATAATAAGGCCAGTTGGATTAACATTCAAGCTGACGGCATGGAAGAGGAGCTTATGGCAAAGCTCTATAAGGAATATGACATTGATGAAGAGATACTGATGTACTCTCTTGATAAGAATGAAAGGGCCCGGATTGAGTACAATGATAAAACCAAAACCCTAGTCCTCATCTATAATGTCATTAATGCCAGCAAGACTGACAATCACTATGAGACGATTCCCATGGTTTTTTTGGTCAAAAATAATAGCCTAGTAACCCTATCCAACCTTAAAAATAAATATATTTCTAGAAGAATGGAAGAATATCTGGAAGACTATCCTCATGTTTCCCTATTTAAATTTCTTTTTGCCAGTCTTTTTATGGTATCTGAAGCCTTCTTCCCCTTGATTGAAGAACTTGATAATGACCGCAGGCGCTTAAATGATAAAATTAGGGAAAAGACGACCAAAAAAAATCTTTTTGCCCTATCGGACTTGGAAACCAGTTTGGTTTATTTGATGTCAGCATCTAGGCAAAATGTGGTTCTTTTGGAGCAACTAAGGGCCCACTCTGTTTTCAGGACCTTTAATGAGATTGAAAAGGAGCAGTTTGAAGATGCTTTGATCGAAGCCAAGCAGCTGGTTGAAATGACCAAGATAATCTCTGAAATCTTACGTCAGCTTTCAGGGACCTATAATAATATTTTGAATAACAATCTAAATGACACCATGAAAATATTAACAGTTCTATCCATCCTTTTGACTATTCCAACTATTATCACAGGATTTTTTGGAATGAACATGCCCCTACCTTTGGAAGATAATCACCTGGGTTGGGTGATAACAATAGGTATTAGTATTGGTGTTTGGTTTGCTTTATTATGGATATTAAATAAGATAATGGAAAAATAATCCAAAAATAACGAACATTATAGTTCTAAAGAACATAAAAAAACTAAATTTAAGGGTAAAATATTAATTTTTTTGGTAAAATAAGAAAAAAGATTAAGGAGATGGTAATGGTAAAGACAGATATTGAGATTGCTCAGGAACAGGTTTTAGCCCCAATTGTGGAGATTTCAGAGAAGGCAGGTTTCCTAGATGAGGAAATCGAGCAGTACGGAAAGTATAAGGCTAAAGTTTCTTTAGATGCTTTAAAACGCATGTCTGATAAGGAAGATGGAAAATTAATCCTAATTACAGCCATTAGCCCAACACCTGCTGGAGAAGGAAAGTCAACAGTTACAATTGGTCTAGCTGATGCTTTAAATCGTAGTGGACATTCAACAATGATTGCCCTACGTGAGCCGTCTCTTGGTCCTGTTATGGGAATCAAGGGAGGAGCAGCCGGAGGTGGGTATGCTCAGGTTCTTCCGATGGAAGATATCAACCTTCACTTTACAGGTGATATTCATGCTATTACAACAGCAAACAATGCTATTGCAGCCCTTTTAGACAATCATATCCACCAAGGAAATGAACTTAACATTGATGCTAGAAGGGTTATCTGGAAGCGCGTGGTTGACCTTAACGACCGTGAACTGCGTCATATCATTGCAGGTCTTGGAAGCCCAATTAACGGGGTGCCACGTGAGGATGGTTTTGATATAACAGTTGCTAGTGAAATTATGGCTGTTCTATGTCTGGCAACAAGTATCGACGATTTGAAAGAGCGCCTTTCAAGAATTGTTGTTGCCTATACCTATGACCGCAAACCGGTATCAGTTGGTGACCTTCAAATTGAAGGAGCAATCACAGTTCTTCTAAAAGATGCCATTAAACCAAATCTGGTTCAAACAATTGAGAAGACTCCAGCCTTAATTCACGGAGGACCATTTGCTAATATCGCCCATGGATGTAACTCAGTTCTTGCAACTCGTTTAGCCATGAAGGCTGCTGATTATGTTGTTACAGAAGCTGGTTTTGGAGCGGATCTTGGTGGGGAAAAATTCCTTGACATTACAAGTCGTGAGCTTCCTAAAAATCCAGATGCAGTTGTAATTGTAGCTACTGTTCGTGCCCTTAAAATGCATGGTGGTGTAGCCAAGGACAAACTTTCTGAAGAAAATATTGAAGCCCTAAAAGAAGGTTTTGCCAACCTAAATAGACATATTGATAATATTTCATCTTATGGTCTACCAGTTGTTGTTGCCATCAATGAATTTATAACTGATACTGAAGGTGAAATTAAGGCTCTAACTGAACTTCTTGACCAAAAAGCTATTCCATCAAGTTTAACTAGCGTTTGGGCCAACGGGGGAGCAGGTGGTCTTGATCTTGCTGCTAAAGTAGTCGAAGCCAGCCAAAGTGAAAGTGACTTTACCTACCTTTATGACTTAGATCTTCCAATCAAGGAAAAGATTGAAAAGATTGCTAAGAATATCTACGGGGCTAAATCAGTTAACTTTGATAAAAAAGTTCTTAATCAAATCCGTGATTTTGAGAAAAATGGTTGGGATAAAATGCCAATCTGTATGGCTAAGACTCAATATTCATTCTCTGATAATCCAAACCTTTTAGGGGCACCTAGTGAGTTTGAAATTACCATTCGTGACCTTATTCCAAAACTCGGAGCAGGATTTATTGTGGCCTTAACTGGTGCTATTATGACCATGCCAGGACTTCCTAAAAAACCTGCAGCCCTTAATATGGACGTTGACTCAGAAGGTAATATCAGCGGACTTTTCTAAAAAATAATAACAAGTAAAAAATTGGCTGAGGCCAATTTTTTTGTTATATTGGAGCTAAAGAAAAAGAATATAACAAGGAAAATGAAAAGGAGAAGTAATGGGAAAATTAGGGGTTTCTATCTACCCAGATTTAGCTAAGTTTGATCAGGATAAGGCCTATTTAGACCTGGCACATTCCTACGGTTTTAAGAGGGTATTTACCTCCCTTTTAGAGATTGAAGGGGATCAAAAGGAGGTGCTTGATAATTTTAAGGGAATCATCGAGCATGCAAATAGCCTGGGAATGGAGGTCATGGTAGATATCAATCCAAATTTATTTGGTAGGTTAGGGATCTCCTACGATGACTTGTCCTTCTTTGCAGATCTTGGTGCCTGGGGTATAAGACTTGACCTTGGTTTTACGGGGATTGAAGAAGCTAGAATGACTAGAAATCCTTACGGCCTTAAAATTGAGATAAATATGAGTTCAGGGACTAACTACCTTGATAATATAATGAGTTATTCACCAAATCCAGATAATTTGCTTGGTAGTCATAATTTTTATCCCATGCGCTATTCAGGTCTTAGCCTGGAACATTTCCTTCAAACCACCGAGAAATTTACCCAAAATAATATTAATACCATGGCCTTTATCAACTCTCAGGGGGCAGAATTTGGTCCCTGGCCCTATAATGACGGCCTAGTAACCTTAGAGATGCATAGGGACTTGAGTTTAACCAATCAGATTCAACATTTGAAGCTTCTAGGTGGAATTGATGATATTATTATTGCCAATTGTTACGCCCAGGAAGAGGAGTTAGCAGAGGCGGCCAGGGTTTTTAATCAGGTAAAACCAACCCTAAGAATTGTTACGGGTGGAGAAATTACAGAAAATGAAGAAAAATGTCTCTTTGAAGTTGACCATAACTATAGGGGAGATAGAAGTGCCTACATGCTAAGAAGTACCCTAACAAGGATTATTTTTAGGGATTCTGATTTTGAACCTCATGACAATGAAAGGGATATTAAGCGGGGGGATATTCTGATTGGTAATGACCGCTTTGGCCAGTACAAGGGGGAAACCCAAATTGCCCTAGCTCCAATGGTAAATAGCGGGGAAAAAAATATTGTAGGTCATATTTACGATGAAGACCTTTTCCTACTTGATTATTTAAAGCCATGGACAGATTTTGATTTTGAAAGGGTTAATCTCTCAGAAAGTTAATCTCAATTTGACAAGGCATTTTATAAAAATTATAATAAACTGATGTGTATTCTATAAAGGATACAGCTATCGGTTAATTTAATTATAGATAATATGGAATGTTGGCATGAAAAATAATAAGATAAGTTGGTTTTCTTTAATTAGAGTCTTGGGTCTTGTAATGGTACTTGTTTACCATTTTTTCAAGAATTCTTTACCAGGGGGATTCATAGGGGTTGATATTTTCTTTGTTTTCTCTGGTTACTTGATAACCTGTTTGGCCCTCAAGGAACTTCTAGAAAGTAATGATTTTCAACTTGTAAGTTACCTAAAAAGGCGTTTTTTAAGGATTTATCCCCCACTTTTACTAATGGTTGGATTTACCCTGCCCTTATCTCTTTTGCTTCCAGGTGAATACCGGGCAAATATTGGTAACCAGGCCATGGCAGCCTTGGGTTTTGTGACTAACATTTTTGAGATGAAATCAGGCAGCTCCTATGAGAGCCAGTTCTTCCCTCATTTTTATGTTCACACCTGGACCCTGTCCCTTGAGTTTTTATTCTACTTGAGTCTTGGCCTTGCCTTTTGGCTATTAACTTCTTTTTTAAAGAAGAGTAAAAAAAGAGGAAAAATCCTCAACGAGATGAAGGTCATGATTTTGGCCATCTCAGTTATAGGCATTCTAGCAAGCATTTTGGTCTTGGAACTTACTTATAATCCGGCAGACCCAAGTGCAACTTATTACGGGGGATTAAGTCATTTTTATCCCTTCTTTATTGGATCCTTAACAGCAGTTTTCTACGGGATTCATTTGACAGACGGCCAGAAGAAAAGTATTTCCAAGTTTAAGAGGAAAAAAGTTTTTCTTTTGATGCTTGCATCAATCTGCGGGCTTGTCTTTTTGGCTAAGTCTTTGACCTTTTCAAACTCCTTTACCTTTAGGGGCGGGTTAATTTTAACTTCAGCTTTAACAGCACTTTTAATTATTACAACTAGGGTGATGAGTCTTTTGGGTAGGCCAAGAAACTTTAAATTCTTTACCTATCTGGCAAATATTTCTTATTCCATGTACCTGTGGCATTGGCCTCTGTGGATTGTTATTTCCTTTTTCCTTAAAAATGAACTTCTAGCTGGTGGCTTGACCTTACTTGTGACAGTTATCATTTCAACCTTTGTTTATTACTTTGTTGAAGCATGGATTCACGGAAAAAACTTGGCTCAGTTTACAGGCCTATGGAATAATCGTGTCATTAGATACGCAAGTCTCGTTTTACTATCTCTTATTTTAGCAGGGGACGTGATGACGGCTGTAACGGCCAAGCCGATTTCAGACCTTGAGGCTTCAGTTAATGCCGGTGAACTTGTCCAAACAACCAATAAAATCAAAGATATTGGGCGGGCAAGCATTCAAATGGATACCATTTTTTCAAGTATCTATCAAACAAGCGATTTTAATAATCCAGCCAGCGGTCTTATTTCAGATACGGAAATTGTTGAAAAAAATGTTAAGTATTCTGACTATGCAATCGCAAGTAGTGATATTAAGGGCGGAGTTACTCTAATTGGAGATTCAGTCATGCTTGGAGATGCCCAGGAGCTAAGTGACAATATACCTGGCGCTGTTGTTGATGCCAAGGTAAGTAGGAATTACAAGGCTGGAGAAGAACTCTATGAAAGTCTTCTTAAAGAAGGTAAACTCGGTAAATATGTTGTTATTGGTCTAGGAACCAACCCGATGGGCGGAAGCGAACCTGAATATATCAATAAAATTATCGAAGATCTTCCTGAAGGAAGTCGCCTGGTCTTTATCGTTCCCTACAATGCTAAAAATCCAACAGATGTTTTAATCAACACGCAAAATTACTTAAAGAGTCTGCCTGAAAAATATGACTTTGTAACGGTCTATGATTGGCCAGAGGATGCTAAGAATTACATTAATGAATTAGAAGATGGAATTCATTTGGTTTACGGTAAAAATTTAAGAAGGGTCTACACAAGTGGTCTCATTAAAACCTTAAATAAATCAGCCAGCCAACCAGCCAAATAAAAATAAATAATAAACCGATTAATCAAATCTTTTGCTTAATCGGTTTTTCATTTACTGGCAGGTTTTCATGCTTCTAGGAAATAATTTTCAATATGGTATAATAGTAATTTAGATAAATTAGGTAGGTTATAAAATGGCAAGTCAAAGAAGAACAAAAAATAAAAAAATGAGCAAGGCTGAACTTGCGAAAAAACAGGCAACCAAGCGAATGATAATTTTTATTGTTAGCCTATTTTTGGTCTTTTTAACCATGCTCAGATTAGGGGTTATGGGGATGGTTCTCTATAATCTAACTAGGATTTTAGTGGGGTCTTTAGCCTATGTCCTTTTACTTCTAATAATTTTAGTCATGTTTTCAAAAATAAAAGGTCAAAAATTCATAAAATTAGATAGGAAGAAAAATATAGCTTTAATTTTAGGATTTATTGGTCTACTTTTACTTTATCAATCAAGATTTGATAGCCTCTTTACCAGTAAAAATCTATGGAGTATTTTATCCTCAGATTTTAAGCAAATGAGAGTCACTAACTTTGCCGGAGGTGGACTAATAGGTTCCCTTTTGTATGATCCAGCTAAAATTCTTTTTTCAAAACTTGGTGTTAATGCCATTGCTTTAATTTTTGAAATGCTTAGTCTTTACCTATTAATTCCAAACTCAGGTCAGTTTTTAAAGGATAAGTGGCAAGGAATTCATGAAAGTTTGAAGGAAAAGCTTGAGCAGAGGAAAAAACAAAGGGGGGAAAGAAAAAGGCAGAAGCTTGAAGAAGAGGAAGCAAAAAGACTTGAACAGCTTAGCCAGAAAAGCACACCAGAAGATTCAGCCAGTCCAGTAGATATTTTAACTGACAAGGATCCAATCTTTATCAATGAAGATTATGATCAAAAGATAGAGCTGCCAAGTTTTGATCCAGAAACAGGTGAAATCACAGAAGATGATGTCTTATCTTCTTCTAACAATCAGGAAGAAGTAGCACATAAGGATGAAGACCTGCTTGATTTCAAGACAAGCAGTCAGAAAAACCTTTCCTACAATCTGCCGTCAATTGATTTACTGGCAAAAATTCCTGTAAAAAATCAGTCCAACGAGAGAAAAATTGTTCGCGATAATATTAAAATTTTAGAGGAAACCTTCCAAAGTTTTGGAATTAAGGCTTCTGTTGAATCTGCTGTTGTGGGGCCAAGTGTAACCAAATACGAAATCAAGCCAGCAACAGGAGTTAGGGTCAATAAAATTGCCAATCTATCAGATGATTTGGCCTTAGCCCTTGCGGCCAAGGATGTTCGTATTGAGGCCCCAATTCCTGGCAAGTCCCTAATTGGGATTGAGGTTCCAAATGGTGAGGTTGCTACTGTAAGCTTTAGAGAAATGTGGGATAGTGGAAAGACTAGTCCTGAAAAACTTTTAGAACTTCCCCTAGGTAAGGCAGTTGATGGATCAATTAGGACCTTTGATTTGGCCAAAATGCCTCATTTACTTGTAGCAGGATCAACAGGTTCCGGTAAATCCGTTGCTGTGAATGGACTTATTACAAGTATCCTAATGAAGGCTCGCCCTTCTGAGGTTAAGTTTTTAATGGTGGACCCAAAGATGGTCGAACTATCAGTTTATAACGATATTCCCCACCTACTAATTCCTGTTGTAACAGATCCTAGAAAAGCCAGTCGTGCCCTACAAAAAGTTGTTGATGAGATGGAAAATAGGTATGAGTTGTTTTCTAGATTTGGGGTCAGAAATATTGAAGGCTATAATAATAAGGTTGAAGCCTTCAATGCAACAAGTGATACTAAGGAGCTAACCCTCCCTCTAATTGTTGTGATTGTCGATGAGTTAGCTGACCTTATGATGGTTGCCAGTAAAGAGGTGGAAGATGCTATCATTCGTCTGGGTCAAAAAGCGCGTGCGGCAGGTATTCATATGATTCTTGCCACACAGAGGCCCTCTGTTGATGTTATTAGTGGTCTAATCAAGGCTAATGTTCCAAGTAGGATAGCCTTTGCTGTTTCAAGTGGGACGGATTCAAGGACCATTCTTGATAGTAATGGGGCTGAAAAGCTTCTTGGCCGAGGGGACATGCTCTTTAAGCCGATTGATGAAAACCATCCAGTCAGACTTCAAGGTGCCTTCTTAAGTGATGATGATGTGGAGAGAGTGGTGACCTTTGTAAAAGACCAAGAAGAGGTTGAATACAAGGAAGAATTTGATCCTGGTGAGGTTAGTGAGAGTGATTCATTTAGTCAGGCAGGAAGTTCTGAAGGAGATCCACTTTTCAATGAGGCTAAAAATTTAGTTATTGAAACTCAGAAAGCCAGTGCATCAATGATTCAAAGGAGGCTATCAACTGGCTTCAACCGGGCAACAAGGATTATGGATGAGTTAGAAGAAGCAGGGATTATAGGCCCTGCTGAGGGGACAAAACCTCGGAAGGTCCTTGTAAACAAAGGTGAACTGGCAGATTAGAAAACTTATTATCAAGGTTTCAAGGAAATGGATGAGCACCTTGATAAAATTGAAATAAAATAAAATTTAGGGTAAAATTAAAAGTATGAATGGAATATTTATCTCACTGGAAGGTCCTGATGGGGCCGGTAAAACAACAGTATTACAAAATATATTAAAAGACCTCAAAGAGGGTAAAAGAGAGGTTGTGACCACTCGTGAACCTGGAGGCAGTAAGGTTGCAGAAGATATTAGAGAAATCATACTTGATCCTCAAAATACTTCCATTGATGGACCAACTGAGTTGCTTTTATACATTGCAGCCCGTAGGCAGCATCTAAATGAAAAGGTTAAGCCAGCTCTTGCTCAAGGGGACATGGTTTTAGTGGACCGCTTTATCGACAGTTCAGTTGCCTATCAGGGATATGGCCGGGGCATTGACATTGATGCCATTGACTGGCTAAATGCTTTTGCAACTGATGGCTTAAAGCCTGATCTGACAATATACTTGGATGTGGATAGCAAGACTGGTCTTAAAAGGGTCATGACAGGAGACCGTGAGGTTAACAGACTTGACCTTGAAAAGGAAGAGATGCATGAAAAAGTTCGCCAGGGATATCTGAAAATAGCTTCAGAAAATCCTGAGAGAATAGTTACAATCGATGCCTCAAAATCTTTTGAAGAGGTAAGTGACGCAGTTCTGAGTCTTATAAAAACACGTTTTCCAGATAATTTTTAAGGACCAATAAATAGTTTAGGGAATCAAAATGAATATAAAAGAAATTCAACCAGAGATTTACAAGCGTTTTGAAGTTATTTTACAAAAGAATAGACTTAGCCATGCTTACTTGTTTTCTGGAGGATTTGGTTCATTAGAAGTGGCCATTTGGCTTAGCCAGGCCCTTTTTTGTGAAAAAAAGGAGAATGGCCTGCCCTGTGGGACTTGCCGTAACTGTAGACTCATTAAGGATAGGGATTTTGCTGACCTGCATATAATAGAACCTGATGGTCAAAGCATCAAAAAAGAGCAAATAAAAAACCTGCAGGAGACTTTTAGCCAAACAGGTTTTGAATCAGACACTCAGGTTATTATTATCGATGGTGCTGATAAAATGAACCCAAGTGCTACCAATGCCCTTTTAAAATCAATTGAAGAGCCAGAAGGTAATATTTATATCTTTTTAATTACTGAAAATGAAAATTTGGTCCTTGATACTATAAAAAGTAGGAGTCAGATTATTGCTTTTCCTAGACAGGAAACTTACTTAAAGGAGTATTTAATCCAAGAGGGAGTTCTACCAAAACTTGCAGCTTTTGTTGCCAAGGTGGCTAAAAACCCCCAAGATGCTTCAGAGTTGGCATTAGACACTTGGTTTGATGAAGCCTTAAAGCTTTTGAAAAAATTTAGTGATTTACTTATGGAAAATCAGGTGGAGGCCTTCTTATTTATTCCAACAGTTCTTGAAAGATTTAAAGATAAGAAGCAGGAGGAGATGGCTTTTAATATCCTCCAAATATACCTATCGGATTTTCTTCCACAAAATCCAGCAGCTTCTTTACTTGATACAAGTTTTGAGGCCTACAGGATGTGGAAAAGCAATGTTAAATTCCAAAGTTGTTTGGAATATATAATATTAGATGAAATGGTAAATATATGATATATGAATTAAAATTTGACTATGGTCAGGCAAATATGTTTTTTTCAGCTAATAAGGAATATGATTGCCAGGACCTTGTTCTTGCTAAGACAAAGTCAAACAAAGTTGTAGGTAGGGTTGTAAAAAAACTCGACCAAGCCTCTCAAGAACTTACCATTGATGGACGGATTCTCTCAAAGCTTTCACCCCAAGACGAGGAAGAACTTGAAAGAATTGAGGCGGATTCTTTAAGGGCCCGCAAAAAGGTAAAAAAATTAGTTAGTAGCCATAATCTTGGAATGAAGGTTGTTGGAGTTTCCTATACCTTTGACCGCAGGCAACTTTTTATCTCCTTTGTTGCCGAGCACAGGGTTGACTTTAGACGCCTTTTGAAGGATTTAGCTGAAGAGTTCCGAGTTAGAATAGAGCTCAGACAAATTGGTGTAAGGGATGCCGCAAAAAACTTTGGTGGCTTGGGACCATGTGGTAGACCCCTTTGCTGTTCGAACTTTGTTGGTGATTTTCCGGTTGTTTCAATCAAGATGGCCAAAAATCAGGCCCTATCTCTCAATCAAAGTAAACTTTCAGGTCTTTGTGGCCGTCTCCTATGTTGCCTGTCTTATGAAGATGAATTTTACCGGGAAGCTAAAACAAATTTTCCTGATTACGGCGATATTCTAAAAACAGAAGATGGTTCAGGTAAGGTAATTGGGATGAACATTTTAAATAATACAGTAAAATTAAGAATGCAAACAAAAACAGTTTCTACTGTAAAGGATTATCTCTTAACAGAGGTGGAGGTTGTAAATGGATAAAGGTGATTTATTCGATAAATTTGATGAATTAGAGCATGTTTTGTCAAAGACACTAGCAGACGTTAGTCTAATAAAGGGTGAACTTCAAGCAACCCTTGAAGAAAATGCCATTTTAAAGGTTGAAAATAGCCGTTTAAGAGATCGCCTGGGTGAACTTGATAGCAAGGAGAAAACACCGATTTCTAAGTCGCAATTAAATCTTGAAAAGATATATGACGAAGGATTTCATATTTGTACAATCTTCTACGGGCAAAGGCGTGGTCAAGATGAGGCTTGTGCCTTCTGTACGGAATTAATTTACAGGTAAGAATGATGGAAATTCAAAAATCTTTTAAGGATACAAGTGGCTTTGGAACCCTTTATTTGGTACCAACTCCCATCGGAAATATGCAGGATATGACCTTTAGGGCTGTTACAACCCTCAAGGAAGTTGATCTAGTAGCCAGTGAGGATACTAGGAATACTAAAAAATTACTTAATTTCTTTGATATCGATGCCCATCAGGAAAGTTTTCATGAACATAATGCTCTGGCTAAAATTCCAGGACTTCTTGAAAAATTAAAGGATGGTCTTAATATCGCACAAGTTAGTGATGCGGGTCTTCCTTCAATTAGTGATCCTGGTCATGATTTGGTAAGAGCTGCCATCGCTGAAAATATCCCTGTTGTAGCCCTTCCAGGGGCAAGTGCTGGAATTACGGCGCTGATTGCAAGTGGTATTAGCCCGCAACCCCACATTTTTTATGGTTTTCTACCTCGTAAAAGAAGTGGGCAGGTTGCCTTTTTCGAAGAAAAAAAAGAGTACCCTGAAAGCCAAATTTTTTATGAGTCACCTTTTAGGGTAGCTGATACTCTAGAAAATATGCTTGAAGTTTACGGGGACCGTGATATTGCCCTGGTTCGTGAGCTGACAAAAATCTATGAGGAATACCGCCGTGGTCCTATTACTGAGGTTCTAGCATCTTTGGAAGACCAGCCCATTAAGGGTGAGTGCCTGATAATTGTTGAAGGTTTTTCAGGTCAGCCTGCAGCTAAGGCAGATCTTGACGGTTTGACCATCAAAGAAGAGGTCGAAGGCTATATAGAAGAAGGACTTAAAAGTAAGGAAGCCATTAAAAAAACGGCTAAAAGACGGGGTCTTTCCAAGCAAGAGGTCTACAAGGACTATCATGATTTTTAAAGATTAAAATTATCAAAACTGCCTAGGGGCAGTTTTTTTGTGTACAAAAAAGCACCCTCTGGGGATGTAGCGGGTGCGATTTTCTTAGTTTAATTATTTAGAATGGAAGGTTTTTTGCGAATTTACCCATCTTGCTTTCAGTAGCCTTATCTACCTCAGTTAGGGCCTTATTAATGGCATCAGCAATCATGTCTTCAAGAGTATCTACATCTTCAGGATCTACTAATTCTTCCTTGATTGAGATGTTTTTAAGTACCTTGTCACCAGAGAATTCAACCACAACAAGGTCCTGAGCTGAGCTTCCTGTAAATGTGGTTTTAGCAAGCTCCTCTTGCGATACTTGCATTTGCTTTTGAAGCTTTTGAGCTTCCTTCATCATCTTTTGCATGTTCATCATGATAGTTTTTCTCCTTTTAGTGATGGCAAAACTAGTTGCCCAATGTTTATTTCAGGACCAAATACAAATTAATTTAATTTTCATCAATTTCAATATAATATATTCAGTCAAATACCATCCTATTCTATCATTTTTATGGCCAATCTCAAATCCTAAATTGTCTCCCAGCATTCATATTTTACTTGAACAGCAAACGTTTACATGATACCATTAAAGGAAATTTACCAGCTATAATTATTTATTAATAGCTATAAAATGACTTTTGAGGAGATGACATGAAAACAGAATATGAAAAAATGATTACGGGGCAACTTTACTATGGAAGAAATTTAGAGCCTGAGTATTCTTCGGCCCCGGGACGCGCCCTAGCCCAACAAATAAATCAAACTTCCATTCTTGATACTGAAGAGATTGTCCGCCTAGAAAAAGAACTTTTTGGTTCAACGGGTGAAAAACTTTATGTCAATCCTCCCCTTTATGTGGATTACGGTTTCAATATCCATATTGGAGAAGGTTTTTATGCCAATCTGGACTGTGTTTTCTTAGATGTTGCACCAATCAAGATTGGAAAAAATGTTATGTTTGGCCCAAGGGTCAGCCTGATTACGGCAACCCATCCCCTTGACGCTGGAGTACGCAATCGTCATCTTGAACTTGCTCACTCAATTGAAATTGGGGATGGTTCATGGCTGGGAGCAAATGTTACGGTAAATCCTGGTGTAAAAATTGGTAAAAATACCATTATTGGATCAGGTTCTGTTGTAACAAGAGACATTCCAGATAATGTGATTGCTGTAGGAAATCCAGCCCGAATTCTTAGGGAATTAACTGAAGAGGACAAGGAGTTTTGGGAGGAAAAAGAGAGGGACTACCATGAAAAAAACAAGGAATGATTTTAAATCTCTAGTCGGTTATCAGATTTATCCCAAATCCTTTAAAGACAGTAATGCAGATGGGATGGGGGATATTTCAGGAATTATTGAAAAACTTCCCTATCTGAGTGACTTGGGGATTGATTTTATCTGGCTTAATCCCCTTTATAAAAGCCCGCAAGTAGATGGGGGCTACGATATATCTGATTTTTACCAGGTTGACCAAATGTTTGGGACTTTAGATGATTTGAAAAAACTAATAAAAGAAGCCCACGCGCTTGGAATTAAGTTAATCATGGATCTTGTCATTAATCATACCTCTGACCAACATCCCTGGTTTCTTGAAAGTAAAAAATCAAAGGATAATCCTTACAGGGACTATTACCACTGGGAGGATGCAGAGCCTGACAAGATGCCCAATGACTGGAAATCCTTCTTCGGCGGTAGCACCTGGACCTATGATGATCAGACTGGGCAAGCCTATTTTCATGTTTTTGCCAAGGAACAGCCGGACCTTAACTGGAAAAACCCTAAACTAAGGGAAGAAATCTATCAGATGATTCGTTGGTGGCTGGATCTTGGGATTGACGGTTTTAGACTTGATGCCATAAGCCATATTCAGAAGGAGGACTGGTCCTTTGAAATCAAAGGACCTCACGGAAATGATCCCTGGGAACCTTTTATGAATGTACGCGGGATTGAAGAGTACATGCTTAAGATTAAGGAAATTTTTGATGATTACGGGGCCCTTACCGTTGGTGAAGCAAGTGGGGTGACCAGTAAGGCTGCAAGAAGCTGGACTGGTTCAAAAGGCTATATTGATATGATCTTTGAGCTGGAACATAATGCCAAGGAAGAAAATAATCCCAATAATAAGATAGACCTTAAAGTCTATAAGGAGACCATCATTCGCTGGCAGGAGGACCTATCAGAAGAAGGTTGGAACGCCCTTTACATTGAAAATCATGATAACCCAAGATCCATTGATGTCTTTGGCGACGGAAGCCTACAGTCGGCCAAGGCCCTAGCCGTGCACTACATGCTTTTAAGGGGAACCCCCTTTATTTATCAGGGACAAGAAATTGGGATGACTAATTTTCCCTTTGAAAATATCAATCAATTTGAAGCTCCTGAATCTCGCAACTACTATGAAGCCCTATTGAAAGAAGGCTTGGATCCAAAAGATTCCCTAACTCGTGTAGCTGTAGTCAGCCGGGACAATTCAAGGACTCCCATGCAGTGGACTAACCAGCTAGAAGCAGGATTTACCAGCGCCAAACCGTGGTTCCCTCTTAACCCTAACTACCGGGAAATTAATGTGGCAGAAAATGAACATGATCCCAAATCTCTTCTAAGTCTATATAAGAAATTAATTTCCTTAAAACACGAAAGAAAGGAAATTTCAGAAGGAAGTATCGAATTTTATGACCGGGAAAATCCACAAATTTTTTCTTACAAGAGAAGCCATGAGGGACGGGAACTTCTGGTTCTAGTCAATCTATCAGCTACCCCTACAAGTACTAGTTTTAATGATTTTGAAGGTTTTAAAGAATTGACCCTTGATCAGACAGGTCTAAAGCCCCTATCTTCTAAGATGGATCTTGATCCTTTTGAATACCGATTATATGAAAGATGACCTAGGTCATCTTTTTTTAGTTAGATATTTGAAATTTATTGTGCTAATTGATAGGATAAACTTATCACAAAGATTTAAGGAGGGGCTTATGAAAGAGATCAAGGGAATAATGGAGGTAAAACCGTGGGATGTGAGTTCAAGGAGGATTGAAAAGACCAGGAGAAGACTTCAGGAAAGTTTGACCTCGATTGGTAACGGTTACATGGGGATGAGGGGGAATTTTTCTGAAAAATACTCAGGAGACATGCACCAAGGAACTTACATTGGAGGGGTCTGGTTTCCTGATAAAACACGGGTTGGTTGGTGGAAAAATGGTTATCCAGAGTATTTTGGTAAGGCCATTAATGCCTTAAATTTTAGCAAGCTAAACCTACTTATTGATGGTCATGAAATTGATCTTTATAAGGACTCCTTGGATGATTTTTCCCTTAATCTTGATTTAAAGAAGGGAATCTTATCTTATAGCTATATTTTTTCAGGCCTTAGAATTAGTGTTGAACGATTCTTTTCTTTAGCAACCAAGGAATTTGCAAGTTTTGCCTTTAATTTTGAGGTTGTTGATGACAGGGAACATGATCTTAAGCTTGAAAGTTCAATCGATGGTGATGTGACAAATGAGGATTCAAACTATGAAGAGAGCTTCTGGCAGATTCTTGGTCTTGGAAGTGAGGGTAGGAGTTCTTGGCTGGCTACAGAAACCAAGGAAAATCCTTTTGGAATTGAACAATTTACCGTGATTGCCAGTCAAAGTTACCAGGGAGATTTTACCCTAACTAGGCAGGATAGCAAGGAAAAAGAGGTGGTTGATTATTTTGCCCAAAAAATTTTTCCTGGAGAAAGTCTTGTTTTTGAAAAAAGGGTTGTCCTAACAACTAGCAGGGATTACAAAAACTTTAATGATAATCTACTAGCCAATAAGGCAATCAGTCAAAAAATCAACCAGGTCAGTTATGATCAACATTATGAAGACCAAGTCAAGGCTTGGGAGGAGCGCTGGCGGCATGCTGATGTGACCATTAAGGCTTCTGATGATAGGGCCCAACAGGGTATTCGCTTCAATCTCTTTCAACTTTTTTCTACTTATTACGGGGATGATGACCGTTTAAATATTGGTCCCAAAGGTTTTACCGGTGAAAAATACGGGGGAGCAACCTACTGGGATACAGAAGCCTACGCCATTCCCCTCTATCTTTCACTAGCAGATGAAAAGGTAAGCCTTAATCTTTTAAAATACCGGAGGAGGCAACTTGAGGAAGCCAAGCATAATGCGCGGATGCAGGGACTTGCTGGTGCCCTTTATCCGATGGTTACCTTTAACGGGGTTGAGTGCCACAATGAATGGGAAATAACCTTTGAAGAAATTCACAGGAATGGTGCCATTGCCTATGCTATTTATAATTACAGTAATTATACTGGAGATGAAAATTATTTGGCCCATGAAGGTCTTGAGGTATTGGTTGAAATCTCACGCTTTTGGGCAGATAGGGTCCACTATTCTAAGAGAAAAGACTGCTACATGATTCACGGAGTAACAGGACCCAATGAATACGAAAATAATGTTAATAACAACTGGTATACCAATACCTTGGCCCGCTGGGTTTTAAGCTATACCATGGAAGCCCTTGATAAGTATCCGAGGCCAGATCTTGCAGTAGAGCCTGGTGAGCTTGAAAAGTGGCAGGATATTATTGAAAAAATGTATCTGCCTTCTGATGAAGATTTAGGTATTTTTGTGCAGCATGATACTTTTTTAGACAAGGATTTACGTCCGGTATCAGCCCTTGATCCAAAGGATTTACCCCTTAATCAAAATTGGTCTTGGGATAAAATACTAAGAAGTCCTTTTATTAAGCAGGCCGATGTGCTGCAAGGAATTTACTTTTTTGGTAATAAGTACAGCCTGGAGGAAAAAAGAAGGAACTTTGCCTTCTATGAGCCTATGACAGTCCATGAAAGTTCTTTGAGCCCTTCAATTCATAGTATTTTAGCGGCTGAACTTGGCATGGAAGAAAAAGCCCTCCAAATGTATGAACGGACAGCCAGGCTTGATCTTGATAACTTTAATAATGACACAGAAGATGGCCTTCATATAACCTCAATGACTGGTTCTTGGTTGGCCATTGTACAAGGTTTTGCCCAAATGAAGACCTGGGAGGGAAGACTGTCCTTTGCTCCTTTCTTACCAGCTGGCTGGGAGGGATATTTCTTCCACATCAACTACCGGGGGCGTCTTTTAAAGGTTGAGATTGCTGAAGATTTAAGACTTAGTCTTTTAGGCGGTGAACCCTTAGAACTTGAGTTATATGGTGAAAAGATTTTCCTTGAGGATTATTATAAGACTGAGCTAAGAGAAAATTTGAATAATAAAGAGGGTTAATAAAGAAGGTTAGTAAAGAGGGTTAGTAAAGAGGGTTAAAATTATGTTTGAAGGTGTATTGTTTGATTTAGACGGGGTCATTACCGACACGGCCCACTACCATTATTTAGCCTGGAAGGAGCTTGCTGATAGGCTGGGAATTAAGATTGACGAGGATTTTAATGAAGAACTAAAGGGCATATCAAGGGAGGATTCCCTAAGGCTTATCTTAAAAAGAGCTGGCCTGGAAAATTCCGTTTCTCCTGAAGAATTTAAAAAGCTTACCTGGGAGAAGAATGAGATTTATGTAAGCCTGATTGAACAAATTGGGCCTAAGGATGTCTATCCTGGCATTCTCCCTCTTTTAAAGGATTTAAAGAAAAATAATTTTAAGATTGCCCTAGCTTCTGCCAGTAAAAATGGTCCTGTCCTTCTTGCCAAAATGAATCTCCTTTCTTATTTTGATGCCATTGCAGATCCTAATAAAATTGCTGCTGGAAAACCTGCGCCTGATATTTTTCTTGAAGCAGCAAGGGGCCTTGGAATCCAGGCGAGTATGGCCATTGGTATTGAAGATGCTAAGGCAGGTATTGAAGCCATCAAAAAATCTGGTGCCCTTCCTCTAGGTGTTGGAAATTCTAAAAATTTAGGGTATGATATTCCTATTGTCGCAAGTACAAGCGACTTGAACTTAGAATTTTTAAAGAAAACCTGGCTAGAATACAGGTCATAATGGATGACTTGTTAGGACGGCTGATAGGAGAAGACATGTATACATTTTATTGCTATAGCAAATGCTCAACCTGTAAAAAGGCAGAAAAAGACCTCAAGGATCTTGGAATTGACTATAAAAAAATAGATCTTAAGGAAAATCCACCAACTAGCGAAACAATTGAAGCTTGGATCAAGGAAAGTGGTCTGGATAAGAAAAAGTTTTTCAATACCAGCGGAATGAAATACCGGGAACTTGGGCTTAAAGACAAGGTGGCTGCCATGTCTATTGAGGAAGCCAGTAAACTTCTTGCCAGTGACGGGATGCTTATTAAAAGGCCAATCCTTCTTGAAGGAGATAAGGTCGAACAAATTGGCTACCGCAAGGCCTATGAATTATAAAAAAGCTAGGATATGTCCTAGCTTTTTGCTTTTTACTAAAGATTAATTTCAAGGATTACTGGAGTGTGGTCCTGCCTATCACCACTATTAATCATAGCTGATTCTTCAACCTTATCAGCCAGACGATTGCTGACAAGCCAGTAGTCAATTCTCCAACCAGAATTATTGATTTTGCTGGTCTTGCTCCTTTGGGCCCACCAAGTATATTGGTCTGGAATATTTCCATGAAGGTACCTGAAGGTGTCGGTAAAACCAGCAGCTAAAAGACTTGTAAATTTAGTCCTTTCTTCAATTGTGAAACCGGCTGATTTTCTATTGCTGGCAGGATTTTTAAGGTCAATTTCTTCGTGGGCTACATTAAAATCCCCGCAGGCCAGAACCGGCTTATCCTTGTCCAGCCCTTGAAGGTAGGCCCTGTAGTGGTCATCCCAAATTTCACGTTCAGGTAGACGTTTGAGATCAGTTCCAGCATTGGGTGTGTAAACCTCTGTCAGGTAGAAATTATCAAATTCAAGGGTGATAATTCGCCCTTCATCATCCATGGTTGAAGGGGCTCCAATTTGAGGGAAATGAGCCTTTGGTTGAAGTTCTTTTTTATAAAGGAACATGGTACCAGAGTATCCCTTGCGGGCAGGTTCATGACTAGATGACCAGACAATTTCATAGTCTGGGAAAAGTTCATTTAAAATTTTAAGGTGTTGCTTGGTGGGACCGGTATCCTTTAATTTGGTTTCCTGAAGACCTAAAACATCAGGCTTCATTTGGGCAATATCTTCTAAGACCCCAAAGGTCATTTTTCCGCGGTCAGAACTAGCAGTAAGCCCTGCATTTAAGGAATCAATATTCCATGATATAAGTTTCATTTATAGTCATCCATTTCATTTTTTAATATCCCCACAATTATAACAAAAATTAGTCTGGGATTGTGTTATAATGGATTCAAAATGATTTTTTTGGAGGGAACATGACAAACAAAACATACTATATAACAACTCCTATTTACTACCCATCAGGGAAGTTACATATCGGGAATGCCTGCTCAACTGTACTTTGCGACATCTTGGCTCGTTATAAACGTTTAATGGGCTTTGACGTCTTCTACTCAACAGGGACAGACGAACACGGGCAAAAAATTGAACAAAAAGCCCTTGAACAAGGAATCTCGCCTCAGGAATATGTGGACGGTATGGCTAAAGGAATGCAAGACCTTTGGAAACTGCTAGAAATCACAAATGACCGTTTCATTCGTACAACTGACGCTGACCACGAAGAAGTGGTAGGAAAAGTTTTCGAACAACTTCTGGCTCAAGGTGACATCTACCTGGGTGAATATGAAGGATGGTACTCAGTATCAGACGAAGAATACTTTACTGAGAGCCAACTGGCTGAAGTCTTCCGCGATGAAAATGGAAAAATTATCGGTGGTATTGCCCCAAGCGGAAATGAAGTTGAACTAGTAAAAGAAGAGTCTTACTTCTTTAAAATGAGCAAGTATGCTGACCGTCTGCTTGAATACTATGAGGAAAATCCTAACTTCATTACACCAGAATTCCGTAAGAATGAGATGATCAACAACTTCATTAAACCAGGACTTGAAGATCTTGCGGTTACCCGTACTTCATACTCTTGGGGTGTTAAGGTACCAAGTAATCCTAAACACGTGGTTTACGTGTGGATTGATGCCCTTTTAAACTACATCACTGTTCTTGGCTACGGTACTGAAAACGACGAAAACTTCAAGAAATTCTGGCCAGCTGATGTCCACATGATTGCTAAAGAAATCGCCCGTTTCCACACTATTTACTGGCCAATCATGCTCATGGCTCTAGATCTTCCTCTTCCAAAAATGGTTCTAGCTCACGGATGGCTAGTCATGAAAGATGGAAAAATGTCTAAGTCTAAAGGAAATGTAGTATACCCAGAAATGCTTGTTGAGCGTTACGGCCTAGATGCCCTTCGCTATTATTTAGCTCGTGCTATAACTCTTGAAAACGACGGACAGTTTACACCAGAAGACTTCATCGACCGCATCAACTATGATCTAGCAAACGACCTTGGAAACCTTCTTAACCGTACAATCGCCATGATCAACAAATATGATGGTGGAATAATCCCTGAATACAAGGGAGATGTTACTGACTTTGACGGACAACTTCGTGAAGTAGCAACTCAAGCTATCGCTGACTACCATGCAGCCATGGATCGTAATGAGTTCTCACAAGCCCTTGATGCTGTTTGGGTGCTTATCCGCCGTGCCAACAAGTACATCGATGAAACTGCTCCTTGGGTGCTAGCTAAAGATGAATCTAAAAAGGCTGAACTTGATTCAGTAATGGTTCACCTGGCTGAAAGCCTACGTATTGCAGCCCTTCTTCTTCAACCAATTCTTACTCACGCTCCAAGAAAAATCTTTGAGCAACTGGGTCTTGAATTTGAAGAAAACTATGAAAACCTAGCATTCGGTAAAATCCCAGCCAACTCAACTGTAGTTGCTAAGGGAACACCAATCTTCCCACGTCTCGATGCAGCTGAAGAAGTAGAATACATCAAGGATCAAATGCGCGCAGGCCTGCCATCTAAAACTGAGGAAGAAGATGTTTTCGTACCCGAAGATACAAAACTTGTTTCAGCCAAAGAGAAAAGGGTTAAGTTCGAAGACTTCGACGCAGTAGAAATCAAGACTGCTGAAGTTATCGCAGTAGAGCCTGTTGAAGGGTCTGACAAACTGCTTAAATTCCGCCTGGATGCAGGAGACGAGGGCCACCGCCAAATCCTTTCAGGAATTGCTAAATATTATCCAAATCCAGAAGAATTAGTTGGTAAGAAACTACAAATCGTAGCCAATTTAAAACCACGTAAGATGATGGGTCATATCTCTCAAGGGATGATTCTTTCAGCTGAAGACGCTGACGGAAGTCTTCGCCTGGTTGAAGCACCAGACGTGGCAAACGGATCGATTGTAGGTTAAGCTATGACTTTTGAAGAAATTCTACCGGATTTAAAGGCCGGTCAAAAGTTTGTCCGTACAGGCTGGGGTGGAGCTGAAAACTTCGTCAAGCTCTATGACAGCATCACTCTGGAAACCGGGGAAAAACTTACCGTTACCCCCTACTTCCTAATCAATGTTACAGGTGAGGGTGAAGGCTACTCAATGTGGTCACCAACTCCCTGTGACGTCCTAGCAACAGACTGGGTTCTTGTCAATGACTAAGAATGTTCAAAAAAATGTGCTCGTAACAGGAGCAGCAAGTGGAATAGGCAGGGCTCAGGTCGCTGCCTTTCTTGCTGAGGGCTATAAGGTCTACGGGCTGGATAAAAATCTGGCAGATCTCGTTCACGAAAACTTTGTCTTCCACCAGCTTGATGTAACCACAGGGGAACTTGAAGATCTAGTTGGAAGGCTTCCAGCAATCGACATCCTCTGCAATACGGCAGGGGTTCTGGATGCCTATAAACCCCTTTTAGAGCAAACAGAAATGGAGTTCGCACAAGTCTTTGAGGTCAACTTCTTGGCTGCAGTCCGCCTGACCCGGGCCATCCTGCCCGGCATGATTGACAGGAAGTCTGGTGTAATCATCAATATGGCAAGTATCGCAAGCCTGGTTGCAGGTGGTGGGGGCGCTGCCTACACGTCAAGTAAGCATGCCCTAGCTGGCTTCACCAAGCAGCTGGCCCTCGATTATGCCCGGTCTGGCGTTCAAATCTTCGGGATTGCCCCAGGAGCCATCCAGACGGGTATGACAGTAGAAGACTTTGCTGGAGACGGTAAAATGGCCCAGTGGGTGGCTGATGAAACACCCGTGGGCCGCTGGGCCCAGCCTCAAGAGGTGGCTGATCTAACCATCTTTTTAGCATCGGGCAAAGCCAGCTATATGCATGGCAATATTATCCCAATTGATGGCGGCTGGTTGCTTAAATAAGTTAGATAAGAAATTTTACTAGAAATACTCAGGTTAAATAATTTTTAAAAAAATATAAATTATGTAATTATTTTGTAAGAATGTATGGAAATATTTCTGAAAATAGATGGTTGTATAAATTCTAATATAATAGTAAAATGTAATAGCCGAATGATAAGTTTAATTTAAGGAATATAAATATGTAATTTTTTAATTACAAAATTAACTTAACTAGCAAATTTTTACGAGGAAATAGGAGAAAGTTTTTTAAAATGAAAGCTAAAAAATTGTTTACAACAGGTGCAGTTTTTGCCTTAGCAGCATCACTACTAGTTGGTTGTGGATCAAAATCATCTGATAGTTCAAAGGACGAGTCTAAGATTGATGACCTATCAATTATGTTTGTACCATCAAAGAATCCTGATGATATTGTTGCGGCAACTGGTCCTTTAAGTGGTCTACTTAAAGATGAGCTTGCTAAAGAAGGTGTCGAAGTGAAAAACGTTGACATTTCTGTTGGAACAAGTTACGAAGCTGTTGGAGAAGCCCTAAGTGCTGGAACTGCGGATGTTGGTTTTGGGGTTTCTGGAGGAACTTATGCTCTTTATAAGGACGATACAGATGTAATCTTAACTGCAACTCGTGCTGGCCTAAACAAAGATAGCGATAATGCAAAAGACTGGAATGACGGTAAACCAACTGAAGCAACTGACAAACAGGCTAAATCATATCGTTCACTTATCATTGCTGGACCATCTAAAAAAGGTCAAGAGTTAGCTAAAAAGGTTAACAGCGGTGAAAAATTAACTTGGGACGATTTAAATAGTGCCAACTGGGGAGTTTCATCAACAACTTCATCAGCAGGATACATCTACCCATCATTATGGTTAAATGAAAATGTTAACCACAGCGTTGGAGATTTAAGTTCAAAAGTTCAAAATGATTCATATGGATCAGGACTTGCTCGTCTAGCTTCAGGACAAATCGACGTTTTACCAATCTATGCAGATGCAAGACGTGACTTTGCTAAAGCTTGGACAGAAGAGTACGGAAAATCAGATATCTGGACTGAAACAAATGTAATTGGTGTAACTGAGCCTATTTACAATGACGCAATCATCGTTTCTAAAAAATCTGACAAGATGACTGATAAAGTTAAGGGAGCTCTTCAAAATGCTTTAATCAACCTTGCGAAAACTGATGAGGGTAAAAAAGTAATCAAAGTTTACTCACATGAAGGTTATGAAAAAGCAACTGATGAAGACTACCAAAGTGATATTAAAATTCAGAAACTATTAAAATCTGAAAAGTAAGTGAGTAATATAAAAAATAGGGCCGGAGCATCTTGCTCAGCCTATTTTTTAGGTAATTATTAAAGAAGAGAGTGAGTAATCATAAATGATTGAAATGAAAAATGTCTCAAAGGTTTATCCAAATGGGACGGTTGGTTTAGATAATATTAACCTAGAAATTGAACAGGGTGAATTTGTTGCTATCATTGGAACAAGTGGGGCTGGTAAATCAACTTTAATCAGAACCATCAACCGTTTAACTGATATAACTGATGGAAGCTTAACAGTCAACGGGGTTGATATTTCAAAACTTAAAAGAAAAGAATTAAGGAAATTTAGACGCTCTGTTGGAATGATTTTCCAATCATACAACCTAGTACCAAGGATTTCTGTTATTAAAAATGTTTTGAATGCGCGTGTAGCTGACATGAGTTTCTTAAACGTTCTTTTTGCAAGATTTTCAAAAAAAGACAAGGAACTTGCGCTTGAGTCACTTAACCGTGTGGGAATTCTTGATAAGGCCTTTGTAAGGACTGACGAGCTTTCTGGTGGTCAACAACAACGTGTATCTCTTGCGAGAACTCTTGCTCAAGACTCTCAAATTCTTTTAGCCGATGAGCCTGTAGCAGCCCTTGACCCAGTAACTGCAAATGAAGTTATGGACAACTTCAAAAAAATTAACCAAGAACTTAATAAGACAGTTCTAATTAATATTCACCACGTGGACTTGGCCCTTAAATATGCAGACCGTATTATTGCTATCCGTAAGGGTAAAATTGTCTTTGATGGACCAAGTTCAGAAGTTACCCAAGATATTTTAGATGAAATTTACCAAAAAGAGGAAGTAAAAAATGGCCAAGCATAAAAGTATCCTTCCGGAAAAGGAGTGGGTTCTTGAAGATGGAACAGTGGTTGTAGAAAAGAGGTCTTATACCTTCTTATACACCCTTCTATTTTTAGCCCTCCTTGTTTTTTCAGTTCATATTGTAAACTTTAATTTTTCAAAGGTTTTTAAAAATCTTTACAAATTTGTTGATATTCTAGTATCAATGTTTCCACCAAACTGGAGCTACTTTTCAGCCATTATGAAACCCTTGGCTGATACCATCAAAATGAGTTTTATCGGCTCACTTCTAGGAAGCCTACTGGCTGTACCTTTTGCCTTCCTAGCTGCCAGCAATATTGTGGAGAATAAATTAATCAATGGTCTCGTAAGAATGGTCTTTACAGCACTTAGAACCCTTCCTTCCCTTGTAACAGCTCTAATTGCTACTTACATTTGGGGACTTGGGACTTTTGCTGGAACTGTTGCCATTTTCCTATTTTCTTTCAGCTACATTGGAAAACAATTGTTTGAGCAGATTGAAACCGTTGATATGGGTGCCTTTGAGGCTCTTGAGGCTCTTGGAAGTAGCAGAAGTAAGGCTGTTGTGGCAACTATCTTCCCGCAACTGATGCCTATTTATATTTCAACCTCACTTTATAACTTTGAAGGTAACGTTCGTTACGCTGCCATTCTTGGATATGTGGGAGCTGGTGGTATCGGTGTAATCCTTAATGAAAATATTGGATGGCGTGAATACAGCAATGTAGGTATGGTTCTAATCGTCCTCTTTGTGACAGTTGCCATCATCGAGCAAATCAGTCAGTTTGTTCGTAAAAAATTAACATAGGTTGGTTGAAGGAGAAAAAATGGAAACAAATAAAAAAAATAATTCAATTAGCGCTGTGTTAAGCCAGGAAAAAAGTTCAAAGAGATACTTGTTATTAATTTTATTAATAATTGTAGCCCTCTTTGTCTGGTCTCTGTCAGTTATTCAGATTAAACCCTTATCAAAAGAAGGGGTTGTTATTGCCAAGAATATTTTTTCAGGGATCATTAATCCAGACCTTGATTTCTTGATCAACTTTACTAAAAAAGGAGTTCCTTATCTTTTAGTTGAAACAATTGCAATCGCTGTTCTTGGAACTCTCTTTGGATCAATTTTAGCCCTACCGATTGCCTTTCTTTCGGCTAAAAACATTGTCCCTAAACCTTTAGCTCTTGTTATGCGTGGTCTTAATATGGCCATTAGAACAGTTCCATCATTTGTTTATGGGCTTATGTTCATTCGTGTTACAGGACCTGGAGCGTCAGCTGGTGTTCTTACATTAGCCCTTGTATCGATTGGGATGATTGCTAAAATGTTTACTGAAACAATTGAGGATTTGGACCAGGGAATTCTTGAATCTCTTGAGGCTTCGGGTGCTTCTACCTTTGAAAAAATCCGCTTCGGAGTTATCCCGCAGCTTAAACCTGACTTTTTATCTCTTCTTTTATATCGTTTTGATATGAACCTAAGGGATGCGACCATCCTTGGTCTAGTAGGAGCAGGTGGTATTGGAGCTCCGCTGATTTTTGCCATGAATGCTTACCGCTGGAAGCAGGTTGGTGCCATTCTAATCGGTTTATTCCTTCTAATTTTCCTAGTAGAAATCTTCTCTTCTAAAATTAGAAAAAAATTACTGCACGGATAAAATAAAAAAGTTAGTTCTTTCTTGGAGAACTAGCTTTTTTTGTAGAAATTGTGATAAAAATAATTTAGTCTTTGTAAACTAGCTAAAACAAATGTTATAATGAAAGCGATAACAAAATTAAAGGAG